>NZ_CP007031.1:897500-1197500 GCF_000224005.2 Marichromatium purpuratum 984 | reverse complement strand
CGCTGGGTGAGCTGCGACGACGCCAAGCTGTTCGAGCGTTTCAAGGACAAGAACCACGAATATCTCGCCCTCGACGGCGACGACCAGCTCGTCTATCTCGCCCCCACCCGCGTCAACCTCAGCCTCGCCGAGGAGCGCTGGCCCGAGGTCCGCTTCTCCGCCACGCGCGAGTTGTAAGTCCCCAACCGCAAAGACGCGAAGCACGCAAAGCAATCCTCGTCACTCGCAGTCAGTCGCCTCCAGCGACTGACTGTGGCGCCATCGTCGTCGAAGCACCTCCCTCCCCTGCAACGCCTTCGCGCGCTTTGTGTCTTTGCGGTTCAATCCCCGGCCAATGCGCCATGCATCCCACCGAGTTCCCGCGCCAGCACCAGGGCGTCCTCGCGGCCGTTGGCGGCGGGGTAGTAGCCGCGGCGTCGGCCGATCTCGCAGAAGCCCTCGGCCTCATAAAGCGCGCGTGCGGCGGTGTTGGAGGCGCGCACCTCGAGAAAGGCGGTCTGCGCCCCCTTGGCGCGGGCGCGCTCGACCAGCGCGCGCAGCAGGGCGCGACCGAAGCCGCGCCGCTGGCAGTCGGGGTGCACGGTGATGTTGAGCACGTGACACTCGCCAACCGCCACCGAGACCACCGCATGGGCCACCGGCCTGCCGTCGAATTCGCCCACCCGGCAGTCATAGCCGGCGCGCAGACAGTCGCGCATCACCCCCTCGCTCCAGGGGTGGGGATAGGCCGCCCGCTCCACCATCATCACCGTCGCGAGGTCGGCCTCGCGCATCTCGCGCAGGGCCAACCCCGCCTGTTCGATCGCTGCATTCATCAGGGTTCCTGACATCATCCCCGTCGGTCGATCGCCGCTTGCCCGGCGATCAAAAGCATTCACGGATAGCGACTATAGTTGATCCGGGCGACGCGCCGGACGCCGGATGGCAGACCAGCTCGCGCCCCAGCGGTCGGGACAGCCTCCGGACCAGGGGTCACGAGCAATCGCCGCGCCCCCGCTCCAGCCACCTCGCAACCCGGGACAGATCGATGTCGCACACAGAAATGGTCTCACTCGACGGCAACGAAGCCGCGGCCTACATCGCCCACATGACCAACGAGGTCATCGCCATCTACCCGATCACACCAGCCTCGCCGATGGGTGAGTGGTCGGACGAGTGGTCCTCGCTGGGGGTCGCCAATCTGTGGGGCACGGTCCCCGACGTGGTCGAGATGCAGAGCGAGGCCGGCGCCGCCGGCGCGGTCCACGGGGCGCTGCAGGCGGGGTCGCTTTCGACCACCTTCACCGCTTCGCAGGGGTTGCTGCTGATGATCCCCAACATGTACAAGATCGCCGGCGAGCTGACCCCGACGGTGATCCATGTCTCGGCACGCTCGCTGGCCGCCCAGGCGCTGTCGATCTTCGGCGATCACGGTGACGTCATGGCCTGCCGCGGCACCGGCTTCGCGATGCTGTGCGCGGCCTCGGTGCAGGAGGTGATGGACTTTGCGCTGATCGCCCAGGCCGCGACCCTGGAGAGCCGGGTGCCCTTCCTGCACGTCTTCGACGGCTTCCGCACCTCGCACGAGGTCAACAAGATCGCGCGCATCCCACAGGAGACGGTCCGCGCGATGATCAACGAGGAGCAGGTGCGGGCCTGCCGCACGCGCGCCCTCAACCCCGACCGACCGGTGATCCGCGGCACCTCGCAGAACCCCGACGTCTATTTCCAGGGGCGCGAGTCGGTCAATCCCTACTATGAGGCCACCGCAGAGATCGTCGCTCGGGTGATGACCCGCTTCGCCGGACACACCGGCCGTCACTACCAGCCCTTCGACTATGTCGGCGCACCCGACGCCGAACGCGTGTTGGTACTGATGGGCTCGGGAATCGGGGCGGCCGAGGAGGCCATCGAGCACCTGGTCGCGCGCGGCGAGCGGGTCGGGCTGGTCAAGGTGCGGCTGTTCCGTCCCTTCGCGCCCAAGGCGCTGCTCGCCGCCCTGCCCGCCAGCGTCGCACGGATCGCGGTGCTCGATCGCACCAAGGAGCCAGGCGCCGACGGCGAGCCGCTCTACAAGGACGTGGTCACCGCCCTCGCCCAGGCCCATGCCAGCGGCGCGCGCGCGACGATGCCACGGGTGATCGGCGGGCGCTTCGGGCTGTCCTCCAAGGAGTTCACCCCGGCGATGGCCAAGGCGGTGCTCGACGAGCTCGCCGCCGAACAGCCGCGCTGCCCCTTCACCGTCGGCATCATCGACGACGTCGGCCACACCAGCCTCGACTGGGATCCCGCCTTCCGCCCCGACGCCAGTGCCGGCGTGACCGCCTGCGTCTTCTACGGACTCGGCTCGGACGGCACCGTCTCGGCCAACAAGAACTCGATCAAGATCATCAGCGAGGAGACGCCCAACCACGGCCAGGGCTATTTCCAATACGATTCCAAGAAGGCCGGGGCGGTCACCATCAGCCATCTGCGCTTCGGCCCGCGACCGATCTCCAGCACCTATCTGATCGGTAACGACGAGGCGCAGTTCGTCGCCTGTCACCAACCAACCTTCCTCGAGCGCTACGACATGCTCGCGCTCGCCGCCCCCGGGGCGACCTTCCTGCTCAACAGCGCCGCCTCGCCCGATCAAGCGTGGGACAGCCTGCCACGGTCGATGCAGCAACAGATGATCGACAAGGGGCTCGCCTTCTATGTCGTCGACGCCTACGGGATCGCCGCCGCGACCGGCATGGGACGGCGCATCAACACCATCATGCAGACCTGCTTCTTCGCCATCTCCGGGGTGCTGCCCCGCGACGAGGCCATCACCCACATCAAGGAGGCGGTGCGCAAGACCTACGGACGCAAGGGCCAGCGCCTGCTCGATCGCAACTATCGCGCGATCGACGCCGCGCTCGCCGGGCTGCACCAGGTCAGTGTGCCGGCAGCGCCGAGCAGCGACTTCGAGCGCCAGCCGGTGGTCCCGGCCGATGCCCCCGAGTTCGTCCGCCAGGTCACCGCACCGCTGATCGCCGGACTCGGCGACCGGCTGCCGGTGAGCCTGATCCCCGCCGACGGCACCTGGCCGACCGGCACCACCCGCTTCGAGAAGCGCAACATCGCGCTGCAACTGCCGCTGTGGGAGCCCGAGCTGTGCACCCAGTGCGGCAAGTGCCCGCTGGTCTGCCCGCACGCGGCGATCCGCGCCAAGGTCTATCCCGAGGAGACGCTGGCGAGCGCGCCCGCGGGCTTTCTCAGCGCCTCGGTCAAGGGGCGCGACTTCCCCGCCGGACACCGCATCAGCTACCAGATCGCCCCCGACGACTGCACCGGCTGCGGGCTCTGTGTCGAGGTCTGCCCGATCCGCGACCGCAAGGACCCGAGCCGCAAGGCGCTCAACCTGGTCGAGGCCGGCGAGATCCATGCCGCCGAGCAGACACACTGGGACTTCTTCCTCGATCTCCCCGAGTACGACCGCACCCAGCTCGAACCGACCAAGATCAAGCACGCGATGCTGATGCAGCCGCTGTTCGAGTTCTCCGGGGCCTGCGTCGGCTGCGGCGAGACGCCCTACGTCAAGCTCGCCACCCAGCTCTTCGGCGACCGCATGCTGATCGCCAACGCTACCGGCTGCTCCTCGATCTACGGCGGCAACCTGCCGACCACGCCCTACACCACCGACCCCGAGGGCCGCGGGCCGACCTGGAACAACTCGCTGTTCGAGGACAACGCCGAGTTCGGCCTGGGCATGCGCCTGGCGATCGACAAGCAGCGCGATCAGGCGCGCGAGCAGCTCGGTCGGCTCGCCGACAGCATCGGCGTGGGTCTGGCACGCGAGATCCTCGAGGCCGAGCAGTCCGACGAGACTGGCATCCACGCCCAGCGCGCACGCATCGAGCGGCTGCGCCTGGCGCTCAGCGGCATCGACGCGCCCGAGGCGCGACTGCTCGAGGGGCTGTGCGATCAGCTGGTCAAGCGCAGCGTGTGGATCGTCGGCGGCGACGGCTGGGCCTACGACATCGGCTACGGCGGTGTCGATCACGTGCTTGCCAGCGGGCGCGACGTCAATCTGCTGATCCTCGACACCGAGGTCTATTCCAACACCGGCGGTCAGACCTCCAAGGCCACCCCGCTCGGCGCCGTGGCCAAGTTCTCCGCCGGCGGCAAACCGACCTTCAAGAAGGACCTGGCGCTGATGGCGATGGCCTACGAGAACGTCTATGTCGCCCAGGTCGCCTTCGGCGCCAAGGACGTGCAGACGGTGCGCGCCTTCCTCGAGGCCGAGTCCTACCCCGGCCCCTCGGTGATCATCTGCTACGCGCCCTGCATCGCCCACGGCGTCGATCTCTCCAACAACCTGCGCCAGCAGGACATGGCGGTCAACTCGGGACACTGGTCGCTGCTGCGCTACGACCCGCGCCGCGCCGCCGCCGGCGAACACCCGCTGCACATCGACAGCAAGCCGCCGAGCCTGCCCTATCGCGACTTCATCGCCACCGAGACCCGCTTCAGCGTGCTCGAGCGCATCCACCCCGAGGCCGCCGAGCAGTACCTGCAGCAGGCGCAGCGTCATGTGCAGACACGCTTCAGCCTCTACGAGCAGCTCGCGCAGATCGCGCTGCAGAAGGCGCCACCGGCCGATGCCGACGAGCACAACCACTGAACACACCGTCCCGGACCGAACACGGAGCCGATCATGGATCTAGCGACCACGTATCTGGGGCTCGACCTCAGCAACCCCTTCGTCCCCTCCGCCTCGCCGCTCTCACGCAGTCTCGACCAGGCGCGCGCGCTCGAGGACCACGGCGCCTCGGCGATCATCCTCTGGTCGCTGTTCGAGGAGGCGGTCAGCGCCGAGTCCGAGGCCATGGTGCGCTTCCTCCACCACCAGGAGATCGGCTTCGCCGAGGCCGATGACGGCTTCCTGCCCGACTATCACGACTTCGACAGCCCGCTCGAGCAGTACTTGGCGCACATCGGCCGACTCAAGGCGGCGCTCGACATCCCCGTCATCGCCAGCCTCAACGGCGTCACCCCCGGCGGCTGGATCGCCCACGCCGGCGAGATCGAGCGTGCCGGGGCCGATGCCCTGGAACTCAACGTCTACTACGTCGCCGGCGACCTGGGTCAGGACGGCGCCACGGTCGAGGCGCGCTATCTCGATCTGCTGCGCAACCTGCGCGCCCATGTCGCCATCCCCATCAACATGAAGCTCTCACCGAGCTTCAGCTCGCTCGGCCATCTGATCGTCCAGCTCGCCGCCGCCGGCGCCAACGGTGTGGCGCTGTTCAACCGCTTCTATCAGCCCGACATCAATATCGACACCCTGCGCCTGCAGCCGAGCCTGCACCCCTCGACCTCCGCCGAGGCGTTGCTGGCGATGCGCTGGATCGCCCTGCTCCACGGTCGCATCGAGGGGCTGTCGCTGGGCGCCACCGGCGGCGTGCATACCGCCGCGGACGCGATCAAGCTGCTGCTCGCCGGTGCCGACGTGGTACACCTGTGCAGCGCGCTGCTCGCCCACGGCCCGGCCTATCTCGGCGAGGTGATCGGCGGGGTCGAGCAGTGGATGGAGGAGCAGGGGTTCGAGTCGGTGGAGGACTTCCGTGGCCGGGTCAGCGCCCTGGCCGTGCCCAATCCGGCGGAGTTCGAGCGCGCCAACTACGTCAACGTGCTCGACAGCTACAGCGCCTCGCCCGGGGTCAGGCTGTGAGCCTCAGCCGGCGAGCGAATGGCGGCGCGGGGCGTCGTCGACCCCCGGAGTGAAGAAACGATAGCGCCCCTTGCCGGCAAGCTTGGCCTGATACATCGCCTGATCGGCGCGGCGCAGCAACAGGTCCGAGGTGGTGGTATCGCCTTGATCGAAGCAGCTGACGCCGAGACTGGCCGAGACCTGGGCCAGATGGCCGGCGATCGGCATGGGTCGCGAGAGCGCCTCGAGCAGACGATCGAGCAGCGGTGCGAGTTCGGCGACCCCGCCCGGATCGAGTAACACGGCGACGAACTCGTCGCCACCGAGCCGGGCAATGGTATCGCCCTCGCGCAACACTCCGCGCATCCGCGTGGCAAGCCCGGCGAGCAGGTGGTCTCCGGCCTCGTGTCCGAGACCGTCGTTGACCGCCTTGAAACCGTCGAGATCGAAATAGACCACCGCCAGGGCTCCACCGCGTCGCTGCACCTGGCTCATCGCCTGTTCGAGTCGATCGAACAGCAGCACCCGATTGGGCAACCCGGTGAGTCCGTCGTAGTGCGCCGCCTGCTCGAGCCGACGCTGTTGCAGCTTGAGCGCGGTGATATCGTGATAGAGCACGACATAGTGCTGAACCTTGCCGTCATCGTCACGCATCGTGGTGACGGTGACCATGGCCACATAGGTCTCGCCGCCACCTCGCCGCTGTCCACTGAGTTCGCCCTCCCAGTGCCCCTGCTCGTCCAGGGCGGTCCAGACATCACCTTCGGTGGTGGAGAATATCTGGTCTGTCCCCGTGGCACGGCTCAATACTGCCGCCCGGCTGCCGAGCAGCGTCTCACGCGACTGCCCGGTGATCTCGAGAAAGGCGGCATTGAGGTCGACGATGTCGCCCCGCGGATCGGTGATGACGATACCCTCACGGGCATGGGTAAAGACGTTGGCGGCAAGCTGTCGGGCCTCCTCGGCCCGGCGTCGCTCGGTGATATCGCGCACGCTGACCAGCACACCGTCGATCTCCACACCCTGATCGCGATAAGGGGCATAGAGCACGTCGAGATAACAGCGCCCTGTGCCGGGGAGATCGAACCAGGCCTGATAGTTGACCGTCTCACCGGCCAGACAGCGCGTCAGCCGAGGCGCCACCACGCGCTCGAAGGCCTCGTCGCCGAGCAGCTCGCGGGCCGAATGGCCGACGATCTCGTCATAGCGCCGCTCGAAGATGCGCAGATAGGACTCGTTGACCAGCAGATAGACGGCATTGCGGTCGATCAGCGAGATCGAGTCCTGGGTCGCCGAGACCACCTGGCGATAGCGCCGCAACGCCTGCTCGGCGGCACGCCGCTGCACGACCTCGCGACGCAGTCGCCGATTCCAGATCAAGAAGGTCACCACCAGCAGCAACAACGGTCCGATCAGCCACGCCGGCTCGATCAACCCCGCCACCGGCTCGGCGCTGGCCGCACCGCTCCAACCCACGGCCATCACCGCACCCGCCACGCGCCACACCACGACGCGCCCTCCACCATCAAGCACTAAGCGTCTCCAGCATAATCGGCGATACCCGGGTTGTCCGCGACACCCTCGAGACGCGGGGTCTCGAGCCGGGCGATGTCGATCCGCTCGCGATCGCGCAGATAGGTCGCCACCGTCTCCCAGATCGGCTCACCCTCAGCCGGGGCGCCGACGCTCGCCCAACCGGCCACTACATAGCGCCTGTCGGCCTCGACGGGGGTGCCGTCGGCGAGGCGCAGCGACCGGATCCGCGAGCCGATCGCCGCGCCCGGCTCGCAGACATAGTCGAGCCCGCCACTACGCACCATGTCACCGCCTTGCTGGACATAGGGATCGGGGTTGAAGAGGTTGTCGCAGACGTCCTCGAGAATGGCCTTGAGCTCGGCGCCGGTCATCTCGCGCCGGTAGGTCTCGGGGTAGGTGATGCAGGTCTGATCGAGCACGTGTTCCATGGTGATGGTCTGCCCCGGCAGCAGCGTCGTGCCCCAGCGGAACCCGGGCGAGAGGGCGATCTCGGCGTCCTTGACCGTGCGCAGCGCGTCGCAGATGAGCTGGTCGAAGGTGCCGTTGAAGTTACCCCGACGATACAGCGTCTGTCCGGCCACCGCCAGCGGCTCCTCGAGGCGCTGGCGATAGGGCGCGCGCACCCCAGCGATATAGTCGGTCATCTCGGGATCCGGCGCGATCAGGTCAGAGAACACCGGCAGCAGCCGATAGCGGAAGTCGCGCAGTCCCCCGGGGCCGACGTCGAGGTCCATCACCCCGAGGAACTTGCCGTTGGAGCCGGCGTTGGTCACCAGGGTGCGCCCGCCCGGGTTGTCGACCACCTGCGGCGCCGGCACGCCGTCGTGGGTGTGACCGCCGAGGATCAGATCGATGCCACGCACCCGCGAGGCGAGCTTGAGATCGACGTCCATGCCGTTGTGCGAGAGCAGCACCACCAGCGCCGGGCGCTCGCGCTCACGCACCCGATCGACGATCTCCTGCAGCCGCCCCTCCTGGATGCCGAAGGTCCAGTCGGGGATGAAACGGCTCGGGTTGGCGATCGGGGTATAGGGGAAGGCCTGGCCGATCACCGCCACCCGCACCCCGCCGGCCTCGCGGATCACATAGGGGTCGAAGGCCAGCCCGAGGTCCTCGTCGAAGCCGGCGAAGTCCTCGAAGCGATAGTCGAACAGCGCCTCCTCGCGCACCTTGACGTTCTGCGCGACGAAGTCGCCGGCGAAGGCGGCGATGTTGTCGATCACCTCGGCATCGCGATAAGTGAACTCCCAGTGCCCGGTCATCACGTCGACGCCGAGCAGGTTGCAGGCCCCGACCATGTCGCGCCCACGGGTCCAGTAAGCCGTCCCCGAGCCCTGCCAGGTGTCGCCGCCGTCGAGCAGCAGGGTGGCCTCGCGCCCGCGCTCGGCGCGCAGCCGCTCGACCAGGGTACGCAGCTGGGCAAAGCCGCCGACCCGGCCGAGACGCTCGGCCTGCTCGGCATAGTCGAGATAGGTCAGCGCATGGGCCTCGAGCCCCCCCGGTGCGATCCCGAAGTGATCGAGCAGCGCCTGCCCGACCAGGTGCGGCGCTCGCCCACGCGCCGCACCCAGCCCGAGGTTGACGTTGGGCTCGCGGTAGTAGACCGGGTTGAGCTGGGCATGGGTATCGGTGATGTGAAGCAGACGGAGATTGCCGAAGACCGGCAGGTCGTAGGGATCGGCGGGGATGCGCCGCGCGGCGCGGGCACTGAGCGGGAGCATGCCGGCGGCGCCGGCGAGGGCGAGCAAGCGCACGAAGTCACGTCGCGACAGGGTCATCGAGGCTGTCCTCCTGCTGGGTTCTCTCGGGCCCGGTGCTGGCCCGCACGGGTCACCAGCCTCAAGACATCGGCGCTCCGACCACGATTGCAAGAGATCTTCACGACGACATCGAAGGTGTCACGACGAGATTGAAAACACCAATCGTCACCTTCACTTTCGGCGCACGGGGCGGCGCACACAATAACCACAGAAGACATCCGGTACCGTTCGACCCGACGCACACCGTTACCACGGTGTGCGTGCGACATCACCGACACACGACCGGATCGCCGACGAACACGCCCCTGGCCGCCCCAGACCACCACCGTCACCAACGGAGATCCAGGAGGCACCGCATGACCTCGTCCCCGCACCCCAGGCTGGTGCTGACCGCTCTTTCGCTCGTCCTGACGCTCGCCACCGGTCCGACATACGCCGAGATGCCCTCTGACCTCGCGCTCGAGGGCGACATCGAGGCCGGGCGCATCGTCGCCACCACACGCGCCAAGGGCAACTGTGTCGCCTGCCACGTGATCGCCGGCGCCGAGAGTCCGGGCGCCATCGGCCCGATACTGATCGCCATGCAGACCCGCTACCCGAGCAAACGCGCGCTCGCCGAACAGATCTGGGACCCCACCACCCAGACCCCTGGCGTGGTGATGCCCCCTTTTGGCAAGCACGAGATTCTCACCGAGCAGGAATTCGCCGATGTGGTCGAGTTCATTTGGTCGCTCTAGAGGACCAGCGCCCGCAGCCCAACACCGGAGGCCAGACCACATGACAGCCAAGCTCAGCCCTCGCGCCCTCGCGCTGCTCGTCGGCGCACTGCTCACCGGACCGGTCGCGGCCGGCCCCGAAGAAGACCGCGCCGTCTTCCAGCAGTATTTCGAGACCCGCTTCCCCACCGTCGACACCGAGGACTTCATCAACGGCGCCTACGCACTCGACCCGATCGGACGCGAGAACTGGGAGGCGATCGAGGAGTTCCCCCCCTACGAAACCGCCCTCAGCAAGGGCGAGGAGATGTGGAACACCCCCTTCGCCAATGGCCAGGGCTATGCCGACTGCTTCCCTGATGGGCCGGCGATCGCCGGGCGCTATCCCCACTGGGACCGAGAGCGCGGCATGGTGATCACCCTGCCGTTGGCGCTCAACGACTGTCGCGCGGCCAACGACGAGGCCCCGCTGAAGTACAAGAAGGGCCCGATCGTCGACCTGGTCGCCTATATCGCCTTCGCCTCGCGCGGTCAGGTCACCGCGGTCGAGATCCCCGAGGACGACCCCCGCGCGCTGGCCGCCTACGAGCAGGGCAGACAGTTCTATTTCGCCCGCCGTGGTCAACTCAACTTCGCCTGCAGCCACTGTCACATGGGCAATTCGGGCACCACGCTGCGCACCGAGATCCTCAGTCCTGCCTACGGCCATACCACCCACTTCCCGGTCTATCGCTCCAAATGGGGTGAGATGGGCACCCTGCACCGTCGCTTCACCGGCTGCAACAAACAGGTCCGCGCCAAACCCTTCCCCGCCCAGGGCGAGGAATACCGCAACCTGGAGTTCTTCATGACCTACATGAACAACGGCCTCCCGCTCAACGGCCCGGGCGCGCGCAAATGAGCCCGGCCCCTGCACCAGAGGAGATGACGGCATGACGCCATTCCGCACCCGCGCCCGGTTGGTCTTGGTCCTGGCGCTCACCACACTGATAATCACGCCCGCCTGGGCCACCCACCGCAGCGAGGCCGAGGCGGCGATCGCCGCAGCGCGCGCCGCCCACGAACGGGCTATCGACGCCGGGGTCGAGGTCGCCGAGACCGCGACCTTGATCGAGCGCGCGGCGGAACTGCTGCCCTCGCGCCAGTACACCAAGGCGGTGGAGTTCGCAGAACGGGCGATCGCCCAGGACACCCATGCCTACGAACAGGCGCAACGCGACGAGCCCGAGCCCGGCGCCGCCGCGGCCGAGGCGGCGATTGCCGCGGCCGAGGCCGCACGGGCGCGCGCCGACGCAGTCGGCGGCGAGTGGCGCGACACCGCCAAGATGATCGCCGAGGCGCAAGGACTCGCTCGCACCGGTGACTTCGAGGCCGCCATCGCGCTCGCCGAACGCGCCCGCCGCCAAGGCGAACTCGGTCACGCGCAGGCGCTGCGCGAGCGCGACGCCGACTTCCCCGACTATATCCGCCAACCTTGAGCCCAGGAGGCATCCATGCACCTGAACACGACCCTGAGTGCAACCCTGTTGACGGTCACGCTCGCCGCCATCACCCCGGCGCACGGCGCCGAAAACCGGATCTCGCCAGAGATCGAGTCGGTCACCATCAGCCACCAGGGCGAGCCCGTCATCATCGCCCGCGGCCACGATCGCGACGCGACCCTGCCCGAGGAATTCCAGAAGACAGATCGCGGCTGTCCGCCCTTCTGCGTCCAGCCCATGGTCGCCGTCCCCGGCGTCGAGACCATCGGCGAACTGGAGTTGCTCGACTATCTCAAGCGTATCGAGCAAGGCGATGACAGCATCCTGGTGGTCGACTCGCGCACCCCGGACTGGGTGTTGCGCGGCACCATCCCGGGGTCGGTCAACATTCCCTGGAACACTATCAGTCGCGACAGCGCCGGCACCTTCGAGACCCCCGCCGAGGCCGATACCTTCCGCCATGTGCTCGCCGACGAGTTCGCCGCCGAACCACTGGCCGGAGGCGGCTGGGACTTCGGCGAAGCCAGGACACTGGTGCTGTTCTGCAACGGTATCTGGTGCCCGCAATCGACGGCCAACATCAAGAATTTGGTCGGGATCGGCTATCCGCTGCACAAGCTCAAGTGGTATCGCGGCGGCGTGCAGGACTGGGTGAGTGTCGGCCTGACCACGATCACTCCCTGAGGGCTCGGGACACGCCAGGGGCGGGCATTTAACCTTACGCAGAATCGGTATAGAATAGGTGGACTGCGCGGGTGGCGAAATTGGTAGACGCGCTGGATTTAGGTTCCAGTGGAGCAATCCGTGGGGGTTCAAGTCCCCCCCTGCGCACCACCCTCATCCTTCTCCCCGCATCCCTCGGCACTGACCGATCGGGACCCTTCTCAGCCCTCGCCATCGATCACCCGACGGTGGAATGCGGCGAACATGAACAGGCTCCAGATCGCCGGACTGAACTCGCGCATCCCCGACTGATGCTGGTCGACGATCCAGGCAAGCTGCTTGCTGTCGAACAATCCGGTGTCGGCGAGCCGGTCGCCGAGCAGGGTCTCGCGCACCTGCTCGCGCAGCGGCCCCCGGAACCAGGCCGAGAGCGGCACCGCAAAGCCCATCTTCGGACGATAGAGGATCTCCGGGTCGAGATGGCGCTCGAGCGCGCGCTTGAACACATACTTGCCCTCGCGCCCGGAGAGCTTGAGGCCGGGGGCGAGCCCGGCGCTCCACTCGAGCAGCTGGTGGTCGAGGATCGGCACCCGCACCTCCAGCCCGTGGGCCATGCTGGCGCGATCGACCTTGGTGAGGATGTCACCGGGGAGATAGGTCTTGAGGTCGAGATACTGCACCCGCGAGAGCGGGTGGTCGGGGGCGCGCTCGGCGTGACGACGCAGCACCTCGACGGCACGATAACCCTGTAGCTCGCGCCTGAAATCGGCCGAGAACAACGACTGACGCAGCCCGTCACCGAGGATCGAGACGCTCTCGAAATAGCCCTCGAGCGAGTCGCGCGCCAGCGCCTGGAAGGTCGACTTGGCGCGCAGCACCTTAGGCGCCCAGTCGGCCTTGGGATAGACCCGCCCGAGCAGCCCGAACAGCGGCCCGCGCATCCCCTGCGGCAACAACCGGCGCAGCCGTTCCTCGTAGAGATGCCAGCGATAGCGGCGATAGCCGGCGAGGCTCTCGTCGCCACCGTCGCCGGAGAGACAGACGGTCACGCGCTTGCGCGCCAGCTCGCAGACGCGATAGGTCGGCAGCGCCGAGCTGTCGGCATAGGGCTCGTCGTAGAGCGCCGAGAGCCGTTCGAGCAGGGCGAAATCGTCGGGATCGACCGATTCGACCAGATGTCGGGTGGCGAAGCGCCCGGCCACCTGCTCGGCATAGCGCGACTCGTTGTAGCGCGGATCGCCGAAGGAGATCGAACAGGTGTTGACCGGTTGCTCGGAGAGCCCGGCCATCATCGCCACCACCGCGCTGGAGTCGACCCCGCCGGAGAGGAAGGCACCAAGCGGCACCTCGGAGATCAGACGGATGCGTACCGCCTCGCGCAGCCGCTCGATGAGTTCCCCCCCCGCGCTGTCGAGATCGCGCACGCCGTTGTCGGCGAAGTCCAGGTCCCAGTAGCGGCGCGGCTGCGGCGGCGCCGTGCGGCCCCGGCGCAGGGTCAGGGTATGGCCGGGCTCGAGCTTGCGCACCGCGCCGAAGATGGTGCGGGGATCGGGGATATAGCCGAAGCCGAAGTACTCCTCGATCGCCTGGGGGTCGAGCGCGCGCGGCAGCGTCGGATCGACCAGCAGCGACTTCAGCTCGGAGCCGAACAGCAGCCGGCCGTCGTCGAGCAGTGCGTAGTGCAGCGGCTTGATGCCGAGCCGGTCACGGGCGAGGAACAGGGTCTCGCGCCCGCGATCCCAGATGGCGAAGGCGAACATGCCGCGAAAGCGCTCGACACAGGCCTCGCCCCAGGCCTCCCAGGCGTGGACGATCACCTCGGTATCGCTGTGGGTGCGGAAGCGGTGCCCGGCGGCGCGCAGCTCGGCGGCCAGCTCCTGGAAGTTGTAGATCTCGCCGTTGAACACCACGGCGACGGTCTCGTCCTCGTTGAACAGCGGCTGGTGCCCGCCGGAGAGGTCGATGATCGACAGACGTCGGTGCGCCAGCCCCACCCCGGGCTCGATGTGGACCCCGCCGTCATCCGGGCCGCGATGATGCTGCGCCTCGTTCATCCGTCCGAGCAGCTCGGGGTCGATCGGCCCCGGACCACGGGTGTCGAAGATGCCTGCGATTCCGCACATGATGGACTGCCTTACTCCCCCGGCCCCGCGAGGAGCCCGTCATAGACCTCGAGATAACGCGCGACCATGGTGCCGAGTCCGAACTCGGCCTCGATCCGTGAGCGCGCCGCCGCGCCCTGGGTACGCGCCAGCGCCGAGTCGGCGAGATAGCCCCGCAGCGCGGCGGCAAGAGCCTGGGTGTCGTCGCGCGGCACCAGGGCGCCGGTCTCCCCGGCTACCACCAGCTCGCCGTTGCCACCGACCTCGGTCGCCACCACCGCCAGCCCCGAGGCCATCGCCTCGAGGATGGTGTTGGAGATGCCCTCGCCGAGCGAGGGCAGCACGAACAAATCGAGCGCGCGCAGACAGGCCGGCACATCGTCGCGACTGCCGGCAAACCACACCTGGGCGCCGAGCCCGGCGGCATCGACCAGGGCGCCGAGCCGGGTGCGCTGCGAGCCGTCGCCGATCAGCACCAATCGCAACCGCGCGCCGCGCGCCGGATCCTCACGCACCAGGGCGATGAAGGCGCGCACCAGGGTGGCCTGATCCTTCACCAGCTCGAGCCGCCCGACGGTACCGATGACGAGGTCATCCGGTCCGGCGAA
Source organism: Marichromatium purpuratum 984 (assembly GCF_000224005.2). Lineage (NCBI taxonomy): Bacteria > Pseudomonadati > Pseudomonadota > Gammaproteobacteria > Chromatiales > Chromatiaceae > Marichromatium > Marichromatium purpuratum. The sequence continues at coordinate 1,182,978 of NZ_CP007031.1, read as the reverse complement.
GCCCGCGGGCAGGACCCCGCGCGCCTCCTCGTCGGGCCGCGCGGGGCGGAAACGCTGCTCGTCGACCCCGTTGCGGATGGTGTGGATGCGTTCGGGCGCGACCCCGATATCCACGCGCAGATAGTCGGCCAGCTCGCGCGAGAGCGGGATGTAGGCGTCGACCAGCGGACGGAAGGCACGGCGCAGCCAGCGATACCGGCGGCGGGTGTTGTCGAGGTCGTGGACATCACGCCCGTGCTCGCCGTGGACGCGGTGCGCCACCCCGGCCAATCGCGCCGGAAGCTGCATCTCCAGGGTGGCGAGGTTACGGGTATGGACGATCGCCGGGCGCAGCCGCCGCAGCGCGCGCCACATCCGCAGATAGAGCCCGAGGTCCTGCCCCGGGCGCTTGGCGAGGTCGTGGACCTCGACCGGTCGCTCGATGCGCGCGCGGAAGTCAGGATCCACGCCCTCAAGGGCGAGGATCGCATGACGATAGCGCCCCTCCGGGGTGCGGTTGATCAGGTTGACCAGTCCGTTCTCCAACCCGCCGACGGCGAGCCGGTGGATGACATGGACGATCAGCGGCGGATTATTCTCGGCCATCATGGACTCCGGCGGCAGGACGACTGGGGGCATCGAGCAGGGCGTCGAGCGCGGGGCGCAACGACTCGGCCAGGGCACGCAACCGCGCGCGCGCGGCCTGCGGATCGAGCCCGAGCGGGGTGTAGATCACCACCCCGGCCTCGTGACGCCCGCGCCCCTGGAGCAACGCCAGCGCCTCATGAAGCTTGGCCAGGTAGTCGTTGGCGAGATGCGCGCCGTCGATCCAGTACCAGTGCCACACCAGCAGGGTCTGCTCGGGGGTCCGTACCCGCGACTCGATCAGCCCCAGCGAGCCACCGGCCAGGTCCTCGCGACGCGGCGCCTGCTGCGGCATCTTCCACCTCGGGTGCTTCTGCGCGACCAGCACGTTCTGCGAGTTGACCAGCTCGCCGCCCTCGCCGACATAAGCGGCGAGATAGAACCCGACGGGCTCGGCATCGCGGACGAAGACCTGCTCCAGGGTGGTGCTCGCGCCGAGATAGGTCGGGCGCCACTCGGTGAAGGCCGCGCCCGTCGTCCAGCCGGCGGGGGCCGCGAGCGGCGCGAGCGCGAGCGGCTGGGTCTCGCGCGGGCGCTCCAGGTCGGCGGCGAGCGCCGGCCAAGCGAGCAGCAGCGCCAGCCCGAGCGCGGGCAGCGCATGTCCGCCACGCCGCCGCGCGGACCGTCGACCGGCGGCGGAGGACACCGTCGGCATCTCCGGCTCGGCGCGCGGCGGCTCGCGCCACAGCCCGCCGATGAGGAAGAGCACGAACATCACCAGCCCGAAGAACACCCAGCCGTAGATCAGGTGATCGACGCCGACGGCCAGGCGCATGTCGCTGAGGTGGGCGATGATCACGATCAGATAGGCGCGCAGCCCGTTGGCGAGCAGCGGCACCACTGCCGCCAGGACGATGAAGGCGAGCCGGCGCCAGGGCGAGCGATAGCTGAGATAGGCGTAGATCACCCCGAGGAAGAGCGAGGCGATCAGATAACGCACCCCGCTGCAGCCCTCAACCACCGACCAGTCACCACTGGGGATGCTGAAGAAGGTGCCGTCCCAGAACACCGGGATGCCAGTCAGGCGCAGCAGATTGACGGTGAAGGCGGCGGTGAACTCCATCAGCGGGTAGATCAGCCCCTCGCCCATGGGCACCGCAAACAGCAGGAAGGCGAGCGGAAAGGCCAGACGCCACAGCATCGCCCGGCCGAGCATCAGCCCGACCAGCGCCCAGCTCAGCCCGACCAGCGCCAGCTGCTCGATCACCGCCACCTCAGTGAGCCGCGCCAGCAGCCACACCAGCCCCCCGGCGGCGATCGCCAGCAGCGCCAGCGGCTCCCCGCGCAGCACCACCCCGCGCAACCCGGCGCGCTCGCGCCAGATCATGAACAACACCGCCGGCAGCACCAGGAAGCCGTGGGTGAAGGTCTCCGAACGCGTCCAGATCTCGACCATCCCGGCAACCGTCGGCCAGAAGGCGGCGAGCAGCACGAGCAGCAGCAGCGCGAGCCAGATCAGCCGCGCCCGCGGCGAGAGCGGTCGGGACAACCCGTCGACTCGACTCATGATCCACCCTCCAACAGCTCGACCAGCCTGGGCAGGGTCGCCTCCCAGGCGAAATGACGCTCGACCAGCGCCCGCCCCTGCGCGCCCATCGGGTCATCGGGCGTCGCCAGCACGGCGAGACACGCAGCGGCGAAGGGCTCGACTGCCTCGGCCACCCGGGCCTCGCGCCCCGGGGCCGCCGGGATCCCCTCCAGCGCCTGCGGGGTGGCGATGACCGGACGCGCCATCGCCATCGCCTCGAGCACCTTGTTCTGGATACCGCGGGCGATGTGCAGTGGCACCACCGCCGCGGCGGCATGTTGCAGATAGGGTCGCACGTCGGGCACCGCGCCGGTGACCACCACGCCGGACAGCCGCCCGAGCTGGCGCACCGCACGGGTCGGATTCATCCCCACCACCCAGAACTCGGCATCGGCCCGACGTGCGCGGATCCGCGGCAGCACCTGCTCGGCGAACCAGGCCGCGCCCTGGGCATTGGCCCAGTAGTCCATGGCGCCGGTGAAGACCAGCCTGGGGGCTGCGTCCGGATAGGGCGATGGCGTCCCGGGAGCCACGGCGAAGTGCGCGGTGTCGACACCATTGCCGACCACCTCGACCCGCGCCGAGGCGTCATCGAGCCGTTCACGGAAGAGCGCGGCCTCGGCCTCGGAGACCAGCGTCGAGGCGTCGCAGGCGGTAGCCAAGCGACGCTCGAACGCGCCCAGTCGCCGCGCCTCGCGGGCATAGACCCAGCGCATCGGCGGCGGACTCTCGGCGGCGTACTGGCGCCATTTCTCCGAGTCGACATCGACCAGATCGATCACTCGGCGCAGATCGGCGCAGGCCGGATCGAACAGGTACTGCCCCATCGACGAGGAGAAGGCGAGCACGCGACCGATGGCATGGCGCGCGCGGGTCTCGCGCAGCCAGCGCCGCAGCGCGCGATCGCGGTAATAGGTGAGGGTCAGCGGCTCGCCGCCGAGCAGCCCGCGCAGGCTCAGGAGCTTGTCGCGGCGCGGATCGAGGGTGCCGAACCAGCTGCTCGCGCAATACTCGGCGACACGCGCGCGATGGACGCGGTCCTCGGGCTGGTCGATGAAGGTCGCCAGATGAACCCGATAGCGCTCGCTGAGGAAGCGCAGCAGGTGGTAGGAACGGATCTTGTCGCCCTTGTTCGGCGGATAGGGGATACGGTGGACCAGAAACAGCAGATCATCCATGTCCGGGCGCGGTCCTCAGCCGAGATTCCTGGCCAGCAACGGGCCGATGAGCTGGCTCAGCGGCAGCGGCAACCGCTTCCAGGCCGCGATGAAGAGCCGGTACTTGGGGTTGAGCGGGTTGACGTCTGGAAGCTCATTGGCGCGTACCAGCCGATAGGCATAGTGCAGCGGCTCGGGCTCGAAGCCCCAGTTGCGCTTGAAGTCGAAGGCGCCGGTGCCACGCTTGCTGCGCCCAAAGTCGAAGGTACGCACGCCCTCGACGCAGGCCCGGCGCATCACCTCCCAGTACATGAAGTCGTTGGCCTTGAGCGCGCGCGCCGCCTGGGTGCCGCCGCCATAGTAGGGCAGCACCTCGTCGCGGAAACGAAAGCTCATCACCCCGGAGACCAGCGCGCCCTGATGCTCGACCAACAGCACCTCGCAGTCATCACCGAAGACCTGCTTGAGCACACGGAAGTAACGACGCGGGAACACCGGGGTGCCGAGGTTGCGCACGCTCTCGCTGTAGACCCGATAGAGGGCGTCGACGCCGTCGTCGAAGCGGCTCGACAGCCCTGCCTTGATCCCCTTGCGCACCATCGCCCGCTGCTTGCGCGGGATCTGCTGCAGGTTGCGCTCGGGGTCGGGATCGATCGCTCGACGGAAGGTGGCATAGAGCGCCTTGCCCGGCCAGTCCGGGTGATGCGGCTCGCGCTCGCGCAGCTCCAGGTGCCCCACCCCGGCGGTCTCGGCAAGCCGACAGGCCTCGGTCTCGAGCAGCCCACGGACCTCCGGGTCGTCGGCGACCGCGCCGCCGTAGACACAGAAGGGGGTGGAGATCAGCGCGCGCCCGAACAGCAGGCTGCGGATCTCGCCGAGCGGCAGGATGCCGCACAGCTCGCCGTCACGCTCGGCGTACAGGAAGGGGGCGCGATGACCGAGGCCCTGCTCGAGCACCTGCTTCCAGCCGGCGCGGTGGAAGAAGGTCGCCTCAGGGTGACGGTCGACGAAGGCGTCCCAGCGGGCGAGATCGGCGTCCGTCTCGAGTCGGGCGAGACGGATTGCGGCGGTTGACGCGTCCGGCTCGGCGGGGGCGGTCGATGGCGAGTCCATCATCGGCGAACAGACACTCCTTGCGGTTCGAGAAAGACCTGGTCCATGCGTCCCCAGTGAAAATCCTGGAACAGGCGCTCGAGCCGCGCCTCGGTGCGTGCCAGGTTGAGATAGTGACGCACCCGGGTACGCGGCGGGATACCGTCGACACGGGGCTGATCGGGATCGATCTCCCAGGGATGGAAGTAGAAGATTGCGGCAGTACCCTCGCGACGGTTGATCCGCCGGATTGCCTGGCGCGAGAGCGCGTAGGGGTAGAGCCTGAAGAAACCGCCACCGCCACTGGGCAGGCGGCGCCCGAAGAGCGTGCTGGTGGTGATCGGGATCTCGACGAAGTCCTCGACCCCGGCGAGCGGCCGGTAGGCGAAGCGCGGCGCCTCGGGGATGCCGTAGAGGTCGTGACGCACCGGGTAGACGCTGGAGCTGTAGCGGTAACCGCAGTCGTACAGCGTCTCGTGCGCCCAGCGCTGGTTGTCGCGATCGATCGAGTAGCTCGCCGCGCGATAGCCACGGACCTCGACCCCGCCGATGTCCTCGAGCAGCGCCTTGCTGCGACGCACATCCTCGCGGAAGGACGCCGGTGTCTGCTGGGTGACGCGTACATGGGCCAACCCATGACAGGCCAGCTCGTGCCCGGCGGCGACCAGCTCATGCACTACCCGGGGATGGCGCTCGGCGATCCAACCGAGGGTGAAGAAGGTCGCGCGGATGGCGTGACGTTCGAGCAGTTCGAGGATTCGATCCATGTTGCGCTCGATCCGGCAGGGGATCCGGTCCCAGTCGTCGCGGGCGATGTGGCGCTCGAAAGCGGAGACCTGGAAGTAGTCCTCCACGTCGATGGTCATGGCGTTCAGCATGGGTGACGGACTCGCGGCGGAGCACGGCCCCGGACGCCGCTCCGGCGCCGGACGCATGCGAAGGGATGGGGACGGGACGGCATCCAGCACGTTCAGTCCGACCAGCTGGTGACCAGGCCCAAGGTCACGCGGTTCTCGGTCACGTCATCGGAGCTGCTCAGCCGATATTGCAATGCAACCCGGGTATTGGTGCCGACGCGCCGGCTCAGCCCGGCATCGAGGGTGTATTCGTCGCGCTCGTCACTGCCATCGGTCACGCTGGTCTGGTCGAGTTCGCTCCGGCTCCAGCCGAGGGTGAGGTTGGAGCGGGTCAGACCAGAGAGCTGTCGACTCCAGAACAGCCGGGCGCGCATCGTCGACTGATCCTCCGCGGTAGCCTCGTACTCACGCAGCACATAGCCGAGCGACGCTCCGAGGGTACTGCGTCGGGTCTGCAGGGTATAGCTGCTTTCGAAAGTGTTGCTGACATAGGTCCCGGTAGTCGGCGCCGCGGTATCGTCGCCGACCTCGAAAGGCGCAGTCACCTCGGGAACGGTTGGATCGCCGAAGGCGTCCTCGAACGCGAAGACCTGCGAGCCGATACGATCACCCCGGGCACTGGAGACATCGCGGACATAGCTTGCGCGCCACACCGAGCGCTTGCTGCGATGGGAGAAGTCGAGTACCGGCGTCATACCGAAATAACGATGGCCGATACCAACCCGAAGCGAGGTCCGCGGCGTCGGCGTCCAGGTGGTCGACAGCTCCCAGCCAGCCCCACTGGTACCATCACGCGAGGTGTAATCGTTGTCCTCGTAGAGCAGGGTGCCGTCGAGACGCCAGCGCCGCGAGAGCTGATTGCCGAGCAGAAAACTGGCGTCGGAATAGGTGTCCGAGGGGACTTCGTCGTCCTGGTAATCGACATGCTCGGAGGAGACCAGCAGAGCCCAGTTGGTGGTGCCGAAGGCCGGACCACTGCGCAGCTCGATCGAGCCATCGTAGCCGATGCTGTCGCTACCCTCGTCGGAGTAGAAGACTCCGTTGTTGGAGACACGCGCGGTCAGCTCCGCGCGACGACCAAAACGTTCGTAATAAGTGGGCGAGATCTCGTAGGTATAACTGGTCTGGAGGTTGCCGGAGAGGTTGGTGGCATCGCCACTGGTCGGACCAAGGGGGTCAATCAGCTCCTGGCGTGCGGTTGTCTTGGCATCGACGAACAGCCGCTCCCTGAACAGTTCGACCCGACCATTGCCCTGCAGGCGATGGTTGGCCTGATCACCATTGTCCGAACTGAGATAGTTGAGGTATTGCAACGAATAGGCGAGATCGAACTCGGCACGGCCCCCCTTGCCGGAGACCACGAACCCCGGGGTCAGCTCGACATAGAAGTCGCTACCCTGATCTTCTTCGGAAAGCGAGAGGTTATCGGTATAGACCCCGTTGACGCTGAGCTGACGCGACAGTCGCCAATCGGCGCTCCATCCGGTCCCCCAGATCAGGGGCGCGGTCGCACACAGACACAACGACACCAGATGACGATGTCGCGCGAACTTCAGCATGACTTCTCCCCCCGACAGCACAGCCCCGGATCAAACGCCGGGTTGGGCAGCCGATTCGTCCGCCGTTGGTGCTTGTCCATAGCCGTATCCGTAACCATAACGGTAACCGCTGCCGTAACGATTGCCGAGCCCGGGGCGGTACTTGTTGAGCAACAATCCGATGATCTTGTCCTCGCCGAGTCGCGCCAACCCCTCGTTGACCGCATGCTGACCAGTCTGCTCGGCGGCCACCACCATGATCACCTGCCCCATCATCTCGGCCAGTACCGCACTCTCGCTGGCCAGCAGCAGTGGCGGTGAGTCGAAGATCACCACGCGATCACTGTAACGGGTCGAGAGTTCGGCCATGACCATGCTCATCCGTTCACTGGCCAACAGTTCGGTAGCACGCTCATGACGACGTCCAGCCGGCAGGATGCGCATGTTGGCCACATCGGTGTGCACGAGCACGTCGGCTACGGAATCGCAACTGCCATCGAGCAGGTCAGTCAGTCCCAGCTCGGCCTCGATCCCCAGGCGTTTGGCCGCAGTCGGCTTGGCCACGTCACCATCGACCAGCAGCACCGTGCGATCGCGCTCCATGGCGATGCTCATCGCCAGGTTGATCGCCGAGAAGGTCTTGCCCTCGCCCGGCAGGGCGCTGGTGACCATGATCATATTGGCGTTGTCGACGATGTCGGCGCCCTTCTTGTCGACATTCATCAACAGCGGACGCTTGATCAGCCGGTACTCCTCGGCCAGCTGCGAGCGCTTGGCATCCGGGGTCAGCAAGCCCTGGGCACGCAGACGCTCGAGCGCCAGGTGCTGAACCCGCCCCGGGTCGGTGATGGATCCCTCCGATGCATGCCCATGCCTCCCTGCTGACGGTGCCCAACCAGCGGGCGAATCGACAGCGCCAGACTCCGCTGCGCCCTGGCGACCGATCTTGGCAATGGCCTTTTCGATGGTACTCACAAGGATACCCCCTGCATGTCCGTGCGTCGGACTAGATGAGAGACTGCAACAGCGGCAGACCGGAGACAACGAAGATGAAGGCGACCGCCAGGCCTGCCGTCATCGCGAAGAACGGGATCAGCATGATTCGCTCACGTCTGCGTTCGGTAGGCGAGCGCACCAGGGCCACGGTACCGAGCACCGGCAGGCCGGTGGCACGATAGAGCAGCCGCCGATCGTCGAACACGGGACGAACCAGATCCATTGCCAGGGCAGCGAGCAGCCCGCCACCGAGGGCGACCAGTAGCACGCCGCTGGCGAGCAGCAGCCGGTTCGGCGCCGAGGGCTTGAGCGGTGCCACTGGTGGATCGATGACGCGGAACTTGACCCCCTCGGCGGTCTTCTCGACCTCGCTCGAGAGCCGCGCCGATTCACGCCGCTCGAGCAGTTCGGCGTGCTGGGCGACGATCGTCTTGTAGTTACGCGTGAGCTGGGTCAGCTCGGCTTCAATCTCTGGAATGGTGTCGATCTTCTGATCGAGATCACGCACCCGCTGGCCATGATCATCGACCCGCGCCTGTAGCGCAGCGACCTGGGCGTCGGCCTGACTGAGCGCCACCCGCAGACTGCCATAGAGACTGTCAGCCTGCACCGTGGTGGCCATCAGCGCGCTGCCGGCGACCTCGGTACGCTGCTGCTGACGCGAACGGATCTCGCGGATCAGCCGGCGCAGCTCGATGACGTCGGGGTGACGCTCGGTGTAGCGCAGCAGCAATTCGTCGAGCTTGGTCTGCAGTGCGGCAATGCGCGGATCATCGGGCAGTTGCGGAACCAGCTCCTCGGCGCTCTCGAGTGCCTGCTCCTGGGTCTCGATCTGCTGCTGGAGCTGATCACGCCGCCGCTTGGCCTCCTGCAGGGTCAGTTCGGCATCCTTGAGTTCCTTCTGCGCCGACTGGAGATTGGAGTAATAGCCGCCGATATCTCCCGACAGCAACCCGGCATAGCGACGCTTGAAGTCGGCGAGACGATGTTCGGAATCACGCAGCCGCGCCTCGTACTCCTCGATCTCCTGATCGAGGAAGTCCTGAGCGGTAGAGGTGGCGCGCTGATCGCTCACCAGCGCCTCCTCGATGAAGATCGACACCAGCGACTGCACCACCAGCTTGGCGCTCTGGGGATCGCGATCCTCGAAGGAGATGGTATAGAGCGAGGGGTTGGAGCGATCGCCACGAATCTTGATCTTGTTGCCGAGATCGCTGATCAACCGCTCGCGCTCGGCCTCGGTGCGCAGCTTCAGGTCGAGATCGCTCATACGGATGATCTTTTCCAGATTCGGCCGACTCAGCAGCATCCGGCTCATCAGCGCCACACGCTGCACCAGATCCGGCTGGATGGTCAGGCCGCGCAGCAGTGGCCGCAGCACGCTGTTGGTGTCGACGAATACCCGCGCCGAGGAGCGGTACTCATCGGGGATACGCGAGACGATGGTCCATCCGGCAATCGCGATCGCCCAGGCGACGACGAGCGCGAGCCAGCGGTAACGCCACATGCCGCGCGCATAGCCGAACAGTTGGGCCAGGAGTTCGTGCATCGCCGTCCTCTTATCAGTCTAAGTCTGCATCATGCCGAGCAGCTGCGCGGCTTCAGAACCAAGCTTCGGGGATAATCAGGATATCGCCCGGGAGCAAGCTCACGTTCTCAGCGATTTCACCATCGCGAATGAGGTCATCCAGCCGTACCGAGTACTCCTGTCGCTCGCCACCGTAGTAGCGCACCAGCACCGACTTGTTGCCAGCGGCAAAATCAGTCAGCCCGCCGACGGCGATCATCAGGTCGAGCAGGGTCATGTGCTTGCGAAACGGCACCGCTGCTGGCGTCACCGCCTCACCGATGACTCGCACCTGCTGTGAGGGCAAGCCGATGAAGCCCTTGACGATCACGGTGACGATCGGCGAGCGGACATAGACCGCATACTCCTTCTCGAGATCGCGGGCGAGCTGCGACGGGGTCTTGCCGCTCGCCGGCATGTCCTCGATCAGCGGTGTGGTGAGCATGCCGTCGGGGCGCACGGGAACCGTTCCCGAGAGGTCGTTGAGACCCCAGACGAAGATGCTGACCGAATCGCCCGGGGCGATCTCGTAGAAGTATCCCTGCTGTACCGCCAGCTCGCGCTGCTCCGGCGGGACCGGCGGCAGGTCCTTGCCGGAACCAGAACAACCGGCCAGCAGGACCAGCACCGCGCCCAGGCACAGCCGCGACCAGACGCCGTCGATCGATCCAAGATTCGCGCTCAACAGTGTTCCCCCTGTAACCAAACTCCAGGGACTGGCCCTGGTCCGATACCGCGCTCGGCGAGGCCGATCGCAGCTAGTGCATTATCTTTGCTGACCGTACCCCACCATGCGTTGCATAGATGCGGCGCAAACCACGAGGACAAAGCGACAAACACTTATCGTGTAAAATCGATCACACTATCCAGGTCATCACGGTCTCATTCCTTGAGTCCGTATTTATCGAGCAGGCCGTACAGGGTCGGCCGGGTCACGCCCAGCAACCGCGCGGCCTGGGTGATATTGCCGTCGACCCGGGCAAGCGCCTGGCGGATCGCCCGGGTCTCGGCCTGTTCACGGACCTGCTGCAGGCTCAGCGGCAGGGCCGGCTCGACGCCGACTGGTGCCAGCTCGAGATCGGCGGGCGTCAGCTGTTGCCCATCGGCCATAATCACCGCTCGCCTGACCCGACTCTCGAGTTCGCGCACATTACCGGACCAGTTGTAGGTCTCCATCGCCGCGAGCGCATCCTTGGTGAAACCGCGAACCGTCTTGGCATACTCACGGTTATAGCGCTCAAGAAAGGCGCGGGCGAGCACCAGCAGATCACCCTCGCGATCGCGCAACGGCGGCAGGGTGATGGTCACCTCGCTGACCCGATAAAAGAGATCCTCGCGAAAACTCCCTTCGGCGATCTGTGCCCGCAGATCGCGGTGGGTCGCGCAGATCACCCGCAGGTCGACCGGAATCTCCTGACGACCACCGACACGCTCGATCACCCGCTCTTGCAAGAAACGCAGCAGTTTTGCCTGAAGCGGCTGCGACAGGTCGCCGATTTCGTCGAGAAACAGGGTGCCACCGTCGGCGTATTCGATCTTGCCCCGGGTCTGCTTGACCGCGCCGGTGAAGGCTCCCTTCTCGTAGCCGAACAGCTCACTCTCGAGCAGGTTCTCGGGGATGGCGGCACAGTTGATCGCCACCAGCCGGCCCGAGGCGCGCGGCCCCATCTCGTGCAGGGCGCGGGCAAACAGCTCCTTGCCGGTCCCGCTCTCGCCGAGGATCAGGGTGGTGACATCGGTCGGCGCAACCTTCTCGACCGCGCGACAGACCTCGAGCATCGGCGTACTACTGGCGATGATGCCACGCAGCGGTGAGTCCATCTGACTGTGCTGCAGACGAAGGTTCTCGGTCTCGAGCGCATGCAGCCGATGACCGCGCTCGACCACCAGATTGAGGGTCTCGGCATCGATTGGCTTGAGATAGAAATCGTAGGCCCCGAGGCTGATCGCCTTGAGCGCGTGGCTGCGATCATCGTTGCCGGTGACCACTACGACCTTGGTCTGAGGGGCCAGGGCGACGATCTCCTCGAGCAGCGCGAGGCCCTCGCTCACGCCACCAGGGTCGGGAGGCAGGCCAAGGTCCAGGGTGACCACACTGGGGCGGTAACGACGCAACTGAGCCAGCGCCTCGCGCCGATCACCGGCGAGCACCACCTCGAAACCGTCGAAACACCAGCGCAGCTGGCTCTGCAACCCGGGGTCGTCCTCGACGACCAACAGACACTTGTCCGAGCCTTTCATGAGGCCACTCCATGATGCCCGGCGTGCACGGTCCCCTCCCCCTCTTTTTGCAACTCGCCGTCCAGCGGCAAGCATACACGAAACAGCGTACCTTCCCCCGGCTGGCTGCGCACCAAAAGATCACCGCCGAGCAGCCGGACGAACTCCCGACTCTCGAATGCACCGATCCCCATTCCGGTCAAACCCTTGGTGGAATCGAAGGGCTTGAACAGCCGCTCTCGAACGAATTCCTGCGACATGCCGATGCCATCGTCCTCGATCTCGACGATTGCGAATCGGCCCTCGGCGAACAGGCGCACCACCACGCATCCTTCCGGCGTGGTCGCCTCCTGCGCATTTTGCACCAAATGACCGAACACAGTCAGCAAACGCTCGCGATCGGCGCTCACATACAGCGACGATAACGGTGCCTCGAACACCGGCACCGGCGCATACCCGCCACGCCCGCGCACTAACTCCTCCAGCAAGGGCGCGAGACTCAGTCGCTGCGGCGCCTCGCCGCGCACACCATCGCGCAACTGTTCCATCAATCGAGTCATGCGCTCGACCGAGCTGCGCACGGTACGGATGACATCATCGAAAAAGGCAGGATTATCGCGATGGCGCTCGGCATTGGAGACCAGCAGCGACTGCTGGGCGAGCAGGTTCTTGAGGTCATGGGCGACATAGGCCGAGAGCTGGCTGAATGCCTCGAACTGACGCGCCCTGATCAGGGCTTGGTCGGCCAGGTGCTGAGCGACATGGGTGGCCGCCTGACGACCCGCGGTACGCAACAGTGAGCGGTCCTCCCAGTTCAGCGCCCCGGCGCCTCCCGGACGGGCCAGCACCACGAAACCGCACAGCGACTCACGGTGCAGCAATGGGATGACCAGCCAGGCATCGGCCAGCGACTCGAGCCAGGGCGGTGTCGAGAACCCCTGGTAGCGCTCCGGATGGTTGCGATACTCCTCGAGATCGACCACCCAGCCACTGTTCGCCAAGAAGATGATCATCGGTGCGTCGGCAGCGAGGATCTGCGCCTGCGGCTCGCCCAGATGGCTCTGGGCACAGAACTCGAACGCGTCGTGCTCACCTTTCACCCAGAGCATCCCCCCTGGGCTGTTGACGATCCCGCCGAGCGCCGAGATCACCGCCTCCGGCAACGCCACGCCGGGACGCGACAGTGCCGTGGTGAAGCCCAGCCATTCCTCGCGATAGTCGTACTTGAAGCTGAAGAAGTGCTTGCTGAGCAGGACCCGCAGGCGCGCGCGCAGCTGCCCCGAGAACAGCACCGCCAGCAGGAACAGCAGGGCCGCGAACAGGAAAGTGATCTGCAGCACCGCCCCCCAGGCGCCGCCGAAATAGCGGATGTAGTAACCCGCCGCAGCCATCGCCAACAGATAGAGCCCGGCGGCGGTCAGCGTGGCGGAGTGGAACACCGCATGCCGCGAGACGTGCACCTCCAGCGACCAGCTCGGATTACGCGCCGCCGAGACCGCGATCAACGGCACCACCAAGGCATGCACCAGGCCACGTGCCTGCCACAGCACGGGATCGATCCGATGCAGCAACAAGGCATCGGAGAAGAAATACAGGTCGAAGGCGAACACCGCCCCGACCCCGAGACACAGGTGCTTGATACCCCAGCGCTGCTCGGGACGGCGGTTGCGGAAGATCTGCTCGAGCAACACCAGGCCGAAGATCGACCACAGCACCCAGCCGAGTAGCATCGCATTGATCACCTGGGCACCGTCGAGGCCGAGCGGGACCTCGAGCAACGGCACCCCCAAGGTGAGCAGCGCGCCACCGCAGATCACCCACCACGGTGCTCGCGCCCAGAAACGCAGCTGACTCGGGTCGTACTCAACGACCAACACCCGCGACAGGAAGATGAACCAAGCCGCACTCCGGACCAGCTCGGCCACCGCCGACCAATGCCCTGCGGGCAGCAGACCATGCACCATCGCCAGCACGATCGCCGCCCAGCAGACGCCTGCCATGCTCGCCACCAGCGCAAACAGCCCCAGCAGGCGTCCGCGCCACGCGGTGACCAGCAACAGGGTCAGTACCAGATAGGCGATCAGTGCGGCCGCATAGCTGATGGTGGCCACGCTCATCCGTTCTCCTCATCCATCTCCACACCCTCTGGCGCATAGGGAGCGACCTCGACCATGCGACCGCGCGACCCGGCCGCCTCGGCCGACTGCCCCTCCAAGGCCTCCGGCTCGACCGGACCTCGGCCCTCGATCCGCAACCGCTCAGGATCGAGACCGCCAGCAACCAGATAGTCGGCAACCGCCTGCGCACGGCGACGCGACAAGTCGAGATTGTAGGCAGGGTCACCGAGACTATCGGAGTAACCGACGACCTCGACCCCAAGATCGTCACGCGATCGATACGCCTCGATCAGCACATCGAGTCGCCCTGCAAAACGCCCCTCGACCTCGGTGCTGTTCCAGCCAAAGACCACCTGGAGCGACGCCGGCCAGGGCGCGCGCGCCACCTCACGCTCCACCGTGGATCTGTCGGCAACCGGTGCAACGGCGGCCAACGGAGACGGCACGACCGAGCGGAGATCAGCGACCCTGAGCACCGGAGGCTGCTCGGCGATCTCGGTCGAGGTGGCCACGACCACTGGCACACCATCCTCGACCGGTTGCTTCTCGGACACTATCTGGTCAGCGGCGCGCGCACTCGACGCCCCCACGTCAGCCACCGCAATCGCTGGACGAGAGGGGGCGAGCGCGCGAGGCTCGGCGGACTCGGGAGTGGTCTCGGCCACGATCAGCGCCGGGTGCGGCGCCGCACGCGGCTCCTCGATCAGCGGCGTGATCGTCGCCGTTCCGTCCGTCGTGGCCGCAGACGACGAGACCTCGGGCACGACCGGTGACGGCTCATCTGTCGACGAGATCCGAACGATTCGATCGTCCGGCGGCGGCACCACCCCAGCCACCAACTCGGGCAGCGATCGAGCCACCCACGCGATTGTCGCTCGTCCCAACTCGACAGCCTGCTGCGGCTGGAGCAGATAGAAGCCAGCGAGCAGACAGCCGGCGGCCAGAGCACCGCCACCCACGACCCAGCGCGCGGGCGAGCGACGCCGACCAGGAGCGACCTCTGGTTCAGTGACGAGGTCATCGAGTTCATCGGGCAGCAACACCGCCTCGCGCAACAGGAACTCGTCATCAGGTGGCGCCACCTCGCCATCCACGACCTCCTCGAGTACAGGCGCGGACTCAGCGGCAAGGCTTGCGGGCGGAGCACGATCGACTAGTGGTGGCGGAGACACCTGCGCCAGCGGAGGCTCTTCGGGGAGCGGCGCCTCGGCGATTACCGGAGCAGGCTCGGGGGGCGCGTACAGCCCTTGGTCGAGCGCATCCCAATCGACATCGATCTCCGGTGACGCACCGCTCAGCGACTCCTGCTGCAACTCATCGAGCACCCCTTCGGCCTCCTCGGCGCTGATCAGGTGACGCTCCTCGATGAAGCCGTGCAGCAGCAACCGGCTGCAGATCAGGTTGATCCGACGCGGCACCCCGCCGCTGAACTCGAAGACGGTACGCAACACGCCGGGTGCGAACTCCGGATCACCATGCCAACCGCCCTTCTCCAGACGGTGGCGGACATAGGCCAGGGTCTCGACCGGTCCCAGCGGCTCGAGATGCCAGGCCGCGACCAGCCGCTGGTGGACCTGCTCCATATCCGGCCCCTGCACCAGCTCGCGCAGCCGCTCCTGGCCAACCAGTACGATCTGCAGCAGCGGGCGTCCCTGGCGCTGCAGGTTGGTCAGCAGCCGCAGCTCCTCGAGCGCCGAGGCGGCCAGATCCTGCGCCTCGTCGATGATCAGCAGGGCGCGCCGCCCGGCCTGGTGCTGGCGCTCGAGGAATGCCATCAGTCCCTGTAACACATCGGCCTTGCGCGGAGCGCCCGCACTCAGCCCGAAGCCGTGAGCGGTCATCCGCAGCAGATCCTCGGCGGCCAGCTGGGTGCTGACCAGCATGGAGACGGACACCTCCTGTGTCGGCAGACGATCGAGCAGGTCATTGATCAGCGTGGTCTTGCCTGTTCCCGGCCGACCGGTGATCATGACGAACCCCTCGCCACGGTGCAGCGCATAATCGATATAGGAGCGCGCACGGGCGTAGTTCCTGTGGGTGAAACAGAAACGATGATCCGGGCTCAGGCGAAACGGATCAGCCCCGAGGGCATAGAAATGCTCGTACATGATGACTCAAGACCTCTGATCGACCTGGCGGCGCGACGCTTTTCGTGGTAAAGATCGCGAGGAGTAGTCGCTGCGGCACCGACGCGCTGCGGCGCGCTGTCCGAAATGCCGGCATCACCCCTGCACGCATGCAGTCGGCATTGCAATACAAGGACCAGATCGCAATTACGCATATCGGAAAATAAGACGCACCTGGCACACGCATCCCGCAGTGGCGTGTGAGCAGCCACGCCCACTGCAACACCGAAGCTGACCGCGACCGCGTGTCAGCCCCCCTCAAGGACGAACACAGCAAGACGAGGGACAGCACTGGCAACAGGCCGTCAGATTCTGACACTCGGGTCGGACGGCAGCAATGTGAATACGGTGGACGATCCATTGCACCACGACCAGTTCGCACACAACCGTTCTCACGCCGCGTATGACAACACCACTGAGGCTCCGACAAGGCCCTCGCAGCCAGGCAGATACGGATGTCGCTCATGAAGACCAGAAAGGCACGTACTTTGCTGCCTAGAGCGGGCCGCTCACCCGGCACGGAACGGCAATGCCCGTCCCAGCGCTCAAACCCACTTCACGCACGACAAGCAGGCCGAATCATGCAAAAGCACCAGAACGATAACGACGTTGCAATCGATGAAATGAATCTCGACGCACGTATCGACCACTACCGGCGCGAGATCGCCGACCTGACCCCGCCGGCCACCTTCAGAGAGGAGGTCCTGGTCAATGTCTATCGCTGTCTGCTGCAACGCTATGACAAGGAGCACCACGCCAGCCACCAGGCGCTGACCTGACACGCACGGACACGACCTGTCGGCCGTGACCGACAGGTCGTGTCCGATGGCGGATGTGCGACCTCTCCCCGGACGGGGCGAGAGCGAGGAATTCAGCGACCGAGACGAGCGAGCAACGACTCGGCCGCGGCGCGCTCAGGAAAATCCTCGACGTCGACAAGGGTCGACTCGAGCAACCGTCTGGCTTCGTCGTCGAGCCCCTGAGCGACCAGGATCTGCGCTTTGTGGAAGCGTACCGTCGCACTCCTCGGCGCGAGCGCCTGGGCCTCGTCGATGACCCGCCTCGCCTCGTCGAGGGCCTTCTCCTCGAACAACACCACCGCCAAGGTGTCGGCCACGTCCGCCGACTCTGGTGCCACGGCATAGGCGCGACGCGCATAGTCCAGCGCGCGCGCACGGTCCCGATCACGAATCAACCAAGCCAGGTTGTTGAGCGCAATGGCATGCTCCGGTGCGATCTCGATGGTCTGCTCGAAGGCGGCAATGGCCTCCGACAACTGCCCGACCTCCATGTGCATCTGCGCCAGGTTGAACTGAATCGGAACATCCTCGGGATGCTCCACGAGCCAATCCTCCAAGGTTGCAACAGCCGCCGCGGGGTCATCGGTCTGGCGCTGCGCACGCGCCAGCCGCAGCAGATTGACCGAGTTCGGCATCATCTCGAACAGGCGTCGATAGCTCGCCAGCGCAGCCACGTCATCCCCCGTCTGATCAGCGACCAGCCCCTCGAGTAACAACACCTCAGGGTGCTCCTCACCGACCACCGCACGCAGCGCCTCGAGCCGCTCACCGGCCAGCACCACGTCCTCTGCGGTCAACGCCAGCCGGACCAGCCCAGCATGCGCGGCAGCCGAATCGGGCGCCTGCTCCAGGGCCCGTTGCAGCGCCTCCTCGGCCAACGCCATGCGTCCCAGTCGCGCCTCGGCGGTCGCCAGGGCGGTCAATACCCCGGGCGCGCTTGGCTGCAAACGAGCCAACGCCACCAGACTCTGACGGGCAGCCTCGTTGTCCCCCAGCGCAAGCTGGGCCTCGGCGCGCAGGCCGAGCAGATCGGGGGCGTCGGCATGGGCGGCGGCCACGGCGTCAAGTACGTCGAGGGCCTCTTGTGGCTGGCCACGCTGCAGCTGGTAGGCCGCCAGATAGAGCCGCGGACGCAGCTGCTCGGGGTTGGCCAGCAGTGCCGCCTCGAGGGCCTGCTGCGCGCCTTGCGGATCCTCGCGCAGCAGCGCCAGCCGCGCCTGACCGATCAACAGCTCTGCATCTCCGGGCGCCGCCTCCAGCGCGCGGCGATAACGCCCCGCGGCGGTGTCGAGATCATCGCTCTCGAGGTCGAGCGAGACCAGTCCGTCGACTGCCATCGCCATGCCGGGGTCGCGATCGAGCGCCTCGGCGAAGGCCGTTGCCGCCGCCTCGCGCTGATCGGCGCGCAGATAGATCATCCCGAGCAGCGCACGCGGTCGCGCGGCATCGGGTTCACGCGCACAGAGTGCGCGCGCGGCATCGATCGCGGCGGCCAGGTCACCGCGTCGCACCTGACCGAGCACCAACTGCTCGGCGGCGTCGAGACGCTGCGGGTCGAGGCCGAGCGCGGGATCGTCACTCGCGCCCTCGAGCAGCTCGGTAAAGGCATCGGCGACGCTCGACAGGTCACCGCGCTGCTGCGCCAGCTGCCCCTGGATCAGCAACACATCGGCATCGAGCGCGCCCCGGACCTGACGCAGCTTTTCCAACTGCGCCTCGGCCTGGTCGAACTCGCCCCCGGCGAGCGCCAGACGCGACGACCAGGAAAGCGCCGGCGCGAACTCGGGATCGAGTTCCAGGGCACGATCGAGCTGATCGCGCGCGGCGGCGAACTCCTCCAACCCCACCAGGCTGGTCGCCAGGGCGACCCGCACCCGAGGATCGGCAGGCGCCAGCTCGACCAGACGCATCAAGGTATCGCGAGCAGCACCGTGACGCGCGAGCGCGAGCTGCGCATCCGCGATCAGACCGAGAAGCACCGGGGTCTCGCCAAAGCGTAAGCGCGCCGCGTCGAGCGTCTCGAGCGCCAGCGCAGTCTCATCCTGACGCAACTGATAGGCGGCCAGATAGAGTCTGGGGGCCAGTGTATCGGGGTTGCGCGTCACCGCCCGCTCGAGCAGCGCCAGCGCCTGTCCGGTCTCACCCTCGGTCAGTGCAATCCGGGCCAGGGCGACCAGCACCCGTGGATCGTCGGGGCGCGCCTCCAGGCTCCGGTCGAACAGCCGCCGCGCCTCGGCAAGCTCCTGACGCGCGAGCGCCAGGGTCGCCAGTCCGGTGGTCGCGGTGAGATCCGAGGCATCCAGTACCAGCGCCCGCTCGAATGCCGCGCGCGCAGCCTGCGGCGCCGCGCGACGCAACTCGACCACCCCGAGCAGGGTGTGGGCGCGCGCCGAGTCGGGGTGACGATCACGGTAGTCACGCGCCGCAGCCAGTGCCTGGTCGAGTTCGCCACGCGCCAGTCGGCCGATCACCAGCTGTTCGGCCGCGCCCTGAAAACCGGGATCCTGCGCCAGCGCAGCCTGCAACTCCAGCATGCCCTCGTCGGATCCGGGGTCGGCGAGCAGCGCCGCACCGAGCCGCGCGCTGGCCACCGGGGAGTCTGGCAGTCCCGCCTTGACCCGACGCAGATAGGGTAGGCTCTCCTCGCGCCGGCCCTGCCGCAGCAGGGCGCTTGCCAGCAGATCCATGGTGGCGAGATCCTCGGGTTGACGCTCGAGCACCACGCGCGCCAGCCGCTCGGCCTTGACCGCCTCGCCCTGCTGCAACAGGGTCATGGCCAACAACCGCTGGGTCGATACATCATCCGGACGCAGCGAGCGGGCGCGCTCGAGATGGATGCGCGCGAGTTCGGGCTCACCCAGCGCCAGTCGCGTCGCCCCCGCCAGCGACTGCGCCGGCGCGAAATCGGGCAGCGCACCGAGCGCGGCATCCAGCTGCTCGATCGCGGCGGCATAGTCCTCACGGCTGTAGAACAGCAAGCCCTGCGCATACTTGATCAGCGGATTGTCGGGCGCGGCGCGGCGCAATTGATCGAGATCGGCCTGAGCCGCATCGAAGCGACCGTCTTGGATCCGCACATAAGCCCGGTTGAGTCGTGCCTGGGCCTGCTCCAGCGGGTCGTCCAAGGCCTGCGAAAAGGCCGCCTCGGCCGCGTCCATGTCACCAGCCTGGCGCGCCAGCTCCCCGCTCAACGACCAGGCCCGGGTTGTCTCCGGGGCGTTTTCGAGCAGGGTCGCGAGCCGTGCGCGTGCCTCGCCGAGCGCGCCCTCGGCAACCTCGACGCGGGCCAGGGCGAGCTGTACCGCGGGCGCACCGGGCAGCAGCGCGGCGGCATGCTCGAGTGTCGCCCGCGCCGTACTCGACTCGCCGTCGGCCAGCTCGGCCTCGGCACGCAGCGCGAGCAGCTCGACGCGATGTGCGGGCGACAACTCCGGCGTCAGCTCGAGCACGCGCAACTGCTCGAACTCGCCACGGCGCAGCCAGGTGCGGGCGAGCCAGGGCTGGAGCAGCACGGCATCGGCGCCGAGTCGCTGCGCACGCTCGAACTCCTGGGCCGCGGCATTGACATCCCCCTGCGCGAGCAGAGCACGGCCGAGCAGAGCCCTCGCCTGGGCATTGCGGGGATCGACCTGCAGGGCATTTTTCAGCTCGATGACCGCCACCCGCGGCTCACCATCGGCGAGAGCGGCGGCGCCGCGCTGCAGGGGGTCGGCGGAGGTGGCCAGGGCAGCCCCGCTCAACAGCGTCAGTGCCGTGGAGACAGCGGCCAGTTCGATCATTTTCGTTGCACGCGACATCAATCATCCTCTTGCGAAATGGCCTCGAGGCAGGGCGTCCGAGGCCAGCACGACACGCCGTCACGTTCGCTGCACGAGTGTGGCGTCGGCGCGATCACTGACACACACCAGGACCCGGGGCAGTTGCCCGCTCAGCGCCCCGGCAATCCGATGAGATAGGTCACCCCCACCGGCAAGGGTCCCAGCCGTGCCACGCCACGCTCCCAGCGATAACCCTCGCGATCAAGCCCACGGGTGAGCACATCGAGTTCGGCGACGCTGTAGGTGCGCAGACAGGAGACGATACCGTCGAACATTACCGCCAGCGGAATCGCCGGGATCAGATAGGTCCAGAACAGTCGGCTCCAGCGAAAGGGACGGATAAAGGGCGTGACGAGCAGCACCAACAGCGGGGTGAAGAGCATATAGAGCAGCAACAGCGGATGACGCTGAGTCGACTCGAACACCGCGATCCCGCGCCCCTGCTCGACGGCATCGGCAAGGATCGCCCGAGCCTCGGAGGGGCGGAAATGATGAAAGGCGGAGAACAGGGTGCGGAATCCATCGAACTCGACCGGCACCGCCATCGCGCTCACCGAACGTTCGACCACCTCCACCCGTGACCCGGCCCGTTCACGCAACCGCGCCAGGGCCGTGCGATTGGGATAGAGGTCACTCACCAGCACGCGGACTTCGCCGGCACGAACCGGGCCGAGCTGGTCGAGCATCCGCGCCCAGGGACCACCACCGCCGGCGCAGAGATCGAGGATGGTCGGCGCACCGGCCTCCTTCAGCGCACGCTCGAGACGCGGCGCCACCGGGCGATAGAGATCGGGAACCCGCACCGCGAACTCGAGGAAGTCGGTGATACCGTCGCGGATCGCTGCGGGTAGCTGGCGCAGATCCTCGAGTTCGAAGAGATGGATACGCTGCATCATCGTCGGGCAAGCTCCTGATCGGTGAAGAGGTCCGTCCAGAGGCGCGACATCATCCCCCCTCATAACGACCGGGCGCGATCACCCCGTCGGGATCGAGTGCTTGGCGCAATCGCTGCCTGAAGTCCCGGGAGTGATCGAGCAGGCTATCGAGTTCGCCCATGCCATCGATCCCCACGCGATAGGGGAAACAACCGATCTCGCGCCCGGCCTCCACCAGCGCGCGATGACACGCGCGCGCAGCGCGCTGACCGGCGTCGCTCTCGTCACGGGCGAAGATCAGCGGTACCGTGCTGTCGAAGACCCGATCGTTGAGACTGGTGAGGGTGATCAGGGGCTCGATGCCGTGCTCCAACCCGATGCGCTCGACCATATCGACGTATTCGCGCACCTGACGCGGACGCATCGGGACCAGCGGCGAGTACCAGCGCAGACCACAACCGTCACGCGCCGGATCGAGCACCCCCTCGCCCATCGCCGTCGGGTTGCGCCAGTAGCACAGCGGCAGCGCCGTCTGATTGGGACGCCCGGCCACCAGCTCGAGCGAACTGGCGAGGGTCATGGCGGTACTGGCCAGGCTACGACCGGTACGACCGGGCAGCCAACGCGCGATCCGGGCGAGCTGCCCGGCACGATCCGGGCTGAGGAAGATCAGCCGCACGCCGACCCCCGAGAGCGCGCGACGGACCTCGCGGCGCGCCGCGGCCATCATCGCAGCCGAGCCGTAGAGGGTACCGAAACCGGTCCAGGGCAGCACCTGATACTGGGCGCCGAGTTCCTCGATCACCGCCTGGGGAATCAGTCCGTGCCGATCGAGACGCGACTGCGGATAGGGCGCGGCCATGGCAAGCACGCGCCGCCGATTCATCAGATTGACCCCGCCGACCACCCCGGGCAGACGCTGCAGGATGTCACGCACGCGGATGATGGCCGACTCGAGCGCCGCCTCGTTCCTGAGGCTGAAGAGAAAGACGCCGACCCGCTCGGGGCGGCGTGCCAGCGCGATGCTCGCGCGGGTGACGATGCCGAATCCGCTCTGGGTGAAGAGTCCGTTGGTATAGGGACCGATACCCCAGCGAAACAGCCGGGCTAGCTCCTCGCCCCCGGCCTCGCTGAGCATCGAGCGATAGACCGAACCATCGGCGAGCACCGCCTCGAGATCGGTCAATGCGCCGAAATGATCGATATGCGGGGTGATGCCGTAGCCGCGCTCCAGCGCATTGCCGATCAGGCTGCAGTGTGGACCGGCGCCGGTCACCGGCACCAGGAAGGGGTGAGCGCCTTGGTCGAGGAACTCGGCGAGCATCGCCTGAGTCACCCCGGGCTCCAGGGTGACCACGCCGAGTTCGGGGTCGAAGTCGAGAATCCGCCGCAGTTCGCCGAGATCGACGATCACACAGTCGTCGCGAACCGGCAGGGCACTGCCATAGCCCCAGTTCCTGCCCGTACTGATGGGGTACAGGGAGACCCCGTGGCGGGCGGCCACACTCACCAGGGGAGCGATCTGGTTCGAGTCCTCGACCAACAGCGCGGCGGCGATCCGACGCCGTGTTCCGGTGGTGTCGCCTCCGTACCTGCGTTCAGCCGCTTCGCCGACCAGAACACGCTGCATTCCGAGCTGCTCTCTCCAGAGCCCCAGCGCCGTGTTCAGATCGGTAGCATCGCTCATGCACATCCTCCGTGCCTCCATTGCGCGTAACCCTCCCACCGATGCAACCGCTCGTGTGAAAAGAATGTGACCCAGTCCACGAATCCGTTAGCATGGCTCAACCATGGACCGCAGCGGACGCGACCAGCTCAAAAAGCACAGCCTGATCATCGACGATGACGATTAAGATACTGACCGCTAGGACGCCAGATCAAATCGAGGACGCCTTCTGGCTCAGACACCAAGTGTACATCGTCGAGGAAGGGCGCTACGGCGGAGTCCCATTGCCCACGGCGAAACTCACCGATCGCTTCGATCGGCTCGGTGGGGTACGGCACATCCTCGCCTATGACCGCGAGCAACCGGTGGCGGCCATCCGCGTCAACCTCGAGACCGGCCACGGCCTGCCCCCCGAGACCCACTTCGACTTCCGCGGCGCCATCGCCGCGCTGCGTGACCAGCAACCGGGCGGCCGCTATCTTGCCGCATCGGGCAGCATGCTGGTGATCCGCGGCCCCTGGCGCCGGCGTTACAACATCCTGCGCGCCCTGTTCCGGGCCGCGACCCACTGCTTCCAGCATTGGGGCGCGACCCATGTCATCCTCAACTCGACCCCGAGGCTCACGCCACTGTATCGACGCATCGGTTTCAGGCCGATCCACGAACCGCTGTGGATCCCCGAGATCGGCGATCATGTAGTACCGATGATCGGGCGGGTGGAGGACTGCGGCCGACACGCCTTCGCACAGGGTCGCTATATCCCGCAGCTCGACTACACCCCTGCGTTCGGCCGCGCTGGCCGCAAGGCGCTGTGAACATGCAGCGCACCTCACAGCGCCACATCGAGATCCTCGGCGATGGCATCGAGCAGCGCCCGCAGCGGCGGCGTGAGATGCTCGAACAGCATCTCGCGCGAGATGTAGAAGGGAGCGCGCGCGCCGCGAAACTCGATCGCCTCGCCGACCTGCTCGAAATAGATGCCGCCGAAGTGCAGATGACGCGCCAGCCGTGGCTCCATCATCGCGTAGACACCCTCCATGCCCTCGGACAGACCGATGGTCGCCGCAGCCAGATACAGCCCCAGCGCCATGTGGGGAAATCGACGACGGTCGTCCTGGGTCCACTGGAACAGCTCGGTACCGTGCCCCTCGGGCGTCGACTGCTCCCCCGGGCGACGTCTGAACTGCTCATGCAGGGCCAGCCTGGAGATCTCACCGAAGCAGCCCTTGGGCATGGTCAGCGGATTGTGCTCGGCGCGGAACAGGCTGCGATCATAGTGCTCGATCAGCGGCAGTCTGGGCTCGGGATCCTCGGGGCGGGAGCGAACCAGGCGAACGGTGCCGGCATCACGGCCCGAGCGACGATGGAACAGCAGACAGTGCACGGCATCATCATCGAAGGTGTCGGTTTCACGCTGGTCCGGAAAGGCTGCGGCCTCTTCCCAGCCGAGTTCCTTGCAGTACACCTCGTAGCGCAGCGCGAACACCCGGTCGCGCAACTCGTCCGTTGTCGCCGCGATGATCTTGAAGTATTCCTTGTACGGGGTAACGAGATCGACCTTCGGCATGGAAAGGGGTCTCCCTGGCAGAAACGGGTTTGCGTCCTTAGTCGTCGACCCCCGCAATCGCCCAGGCTGCCACATGGTGCCAGCGAGCCACGTCTCGACGATGACGGGGTCATGCTTATCATGACCGATTGTAGGACCCAGATCACTCCGAGGAACACGCAACGAAGACCGCGACGCCTGGCGGCGGCGCTGACACCAACCTCTCCTCCCCACCATATGGGACCGAACAGGAACTCCAAGCATGCACGCCCTCCCCTGCGCGCGACCGGCGCTCATCCTCCTGCCCGTCGCGCTCCTGCTGCTGGCTGGCATCCTGCCCACCCGCACCGTCGTGGGCGCCACCCTGGTCAATTGCTACGACACACAGCGCGAGATGGTGGTCCGTACCCGCCCGGAAGACTGTCAAGGCCGTGCGGTGAGCGATGCCGAGGCCGCGGCCATCCGTGAGCGGCGGCGCAGCTATGTACGCGACTCGCTCGAGGTCAACAGCAGCCCACGGGTACTCGGCAGGCGTCTCGAGCGTATCGGCGCCGGCTTTTTCGTCGATGCCGCCGGGCACCTGCTGACCAACGCCCACGTGGTCAACAACTGCACCACCGTCACCGTCTCACGCGATCGCGGCGAAATGGCGCCGGCCCGCCCCATCGCAGTCGACAGCCGCGCCGACCTGGCGCTGCTCGCCACCGACTACCGCCCGGAACGCGCCGCCCCCTTCATGCCGATCGACGCCCCACTGCCAGAGACAGTGGCAATCGTCGGCTATCCCAACCAGGGACTGCCGCCACTGCGCCCGCTGCTGACCACCGGCACCATCGCCCCCACGCGGCTGATCACCACTCCACCGCGCACCCTCACCCTCAACGCCGACATCCGTCCCGGCAACAGCGGCGGCCCGGTCCTCGACGACGACGGGCGCGTGGTCGGCGTGGTCTTCGCCGCAGTCGATACCCCGGCGGTCTATGAACACACCGGACGCGTGGTGCGCAACATCGGGGTCTCCATCCCCAACACCGTCACCCTGCCGTTTCTCGAGCGACACGGCATCGGCATCGAGGAGACGGCGCCACCGACACCGCCCGACGACATGCTCGAGTACACCCACGCCTTCATCGCCCGAGTCGAATGCTGGCGATGATCCCGATACGGATCCGGCAACTGCCAGATCTGGCAGACAGCGAGCGACACCCTCTGCCCATAACCGCCATGACCATGCGCTTGACCTCGAGCGGCCCAGGCCACAGCATCCGCAACAGCGGGTCGATGCGATGGCATGGGCCATCTTCAAGAGACCCGCGCGAGCACCGCGACACGGCCTCGGTCTGCGCCCACGCTGGCGAACCACGACACCCGAGCAGCCGCGCGCCGGGGCCGCGTCATTCAAGACGCCCACCCCATGCTCGAAGGACACCGGTCGGCCCGGACGCCCGTGCGTCCCGGGGCGGCTCAATACCACAATGGCCACTCCCACGATCACGCGTACGACGGACCCCCGACGACGCCAGGAGTGGAGGACGTCAGGACACAGCCTAAGCTCCCCATGTCGCGGACACCGTACTTCTCGAGCCTGCTGCTCGCCCAGAGAAACCCCTTCGTGGTCATCGATGCCGACGCACGCATCCGCAGTGTCAATGCATCGCTCGAAACCACCCTGGGATACGACACCAGCGAGCTGATCGGCAGTCCCTGCTGTCGACTGGATGCGAGCGCCGCCGAGGACGACTGTCGGCATCGCCGCTTCTTCCGTGACCTGGAACCCTATGTCGAGACCCGTGCGATGGCCGATGCCCGGGGCGAGATCTACTTTGCCCAGATTCAGGGGTTTCCCATCGTCGACGGCCAGGGACAGGTCTTTCTCGGCGAATCCCTGCACCTGTTCCAGGGCCAACGTCAGCCCGGACGGATGATCGGTCGTTCGGAGCAGATGCGCGGCCTCGCCCAGGAACTCAAGCGCGCCGCCGCCACCGATGTCTCCGTGCTGCTCCAGGGCGAGACCGGCTCGGGCAAGGAGCTGGCCGCCGAGTTCCTCCACCAGCACTCCACCCGCGCCAGCGGCCCCTTCGTGGTAGTCGATTGCACCGTGCTCAGCGAGGACTTGTTCGAGAGCGAGCTGTTCGGCCACGTCAAGGGGGCCTTCACCGGCGCCGTCGGCAACAAGACCGGACTGCTCGAGCTGGCCGACACCGGCACCCTGTTCCTCGACGAGATCGGCGAGCTGCCGCTCTCACAACAACCCAAGCTGTTGCGCGCGCTCGAGAGCGGCATGTTCAGACAGGTCGGCTCGACCAAGATCCGTCAGGCCAACGTGCGCGTGGTCAGCGCCACCCATCGCGACCTCCTCGCCATGGTCCAGCAGGGACGTTTCCGTCAGGATCTCTACTACCGCCTTGCCGTCCTGCCGCTGGCGATCCCGCCGCTGCGCGGACGGCGCGCCGACATCCCCGAACTCACCGAGCACCTGCTACAGGAGATCTCGGCGCAGTCGGGCCACCCCTACCGGATCACCAAGGATGCACTGCGCAAGCTCCTGCTCTACCAGTTCCCGGGCAACATCCGCGAGCTGCGCAACCTACTGCACCTGGCCACCGTGCTCAGCCCGGATGGCGTGATCAACGCCGAGGCCATCCGCCTGCCGGTCACGGCCGAGCAACCGGCATCGCCATCAATCGTCACCAGCGAGGCGGCAGAGCTCTTGCATGAACACCCCAGCATGACCACGCTCTCGCCGGTCGAGGCCGTCGAGGCCAAATACATCCTGCAGCTGCTGCAGCGTCACCGCGGCAGTCGCAAGGAGGTCGCGGCCAGCATGTCGATCAGCGAGCGCACGCTCTATCGCAAACTCAAGCGCTACCGGCTCAATACAACCGATGAACGAACACACAGTGGCAGTTGAGCGTTCCAGGCCCGCCGACGAGGTCCAGACCCTGCGCTGGAACCTGGAGTCGGCCAGCGGCGCCGGGCAGACCCTGGCTGCGCCGGGCGACATCCGCGACCGCATTCGTTCGAGCGAGGCGCTCCCGCCCCTGCCCGAGATCACCCGCCGGCTGCTCGAGTTGCGCGCCGACCCCGACGCCAATGCATTGATGTTGGCCGAGGCGGTGGGGCTCGACCCGATGCTCTCGGCGCAACTGCTGCGCTGGGCCAACTCCCCCTACTATGCCCCGCGCAACCCGGTCAGCACCGTGCGTGACGCCATCGTGCGCGCGCTCGGCTTCAACCTCTCGTTCAGCCTCGCGCTCGGGTTGGCCGCACTCAGCCCGCTCAAAACCCCCAACACCGGGCCCCTCGGTCGCGACCGCATCTGGCGCCACGGCATGCAGTGCGCCACCCTGATGCAGGCGCTCGCGCGCGAGCAACCCGCCGAGATGCGCCCGGCCAGCGGCCTGATCGAACTCGCCGGGGTCACCCAGAACATCGGTTATCTGCTGCTCGGACACCTGCTCCCCGAGCACTTCCAGCTGCTCGGACGCTTCATCCAATCCAACCCCGGGCTGGCGCTGCCGACCCTCGAGCGCTTCGCCATCGGTGTCGAACACACCCAGCTCGGCGGCTGGCTGTTCGAGGCCTGGGAGATGCCCGAGGCACTACAGACGGTGCAGCGCCAGCACCACAACCCTGCCTACAGCGGCGAGCACCAATCGCTGGTGCTGCTCACCTGCCTGGCCGATCAATTGCTGGAAGGACGCGGCGACGGACTCGGCGCCCGTCCCAGCGAGCCCGATACCCGGACCGGCCTGCTCGAACGCCTCGGGCTCGGCGAGCACGCCTGCGAACATGCCCTGGCCGCGCTCGCCGACTGCGAGGAAGAGGACAACGACGACTGACGGCGGCCCTGGGGCGGTGCCCGCGGCGGCTCGCTGCTAGACGGCCCCCTTGCCGAACACCACCACTTCGACCGTCTCGATCAGGATCAACAGGTCGAGAAAGATACTGTAGTTCTTGACGTAATAGAGGTCGTACTCGAGCTTGCGCAGCGCATCCTCCTCGGAGCTGCCGTAGGGGTAGCAGAGCTGAGCCCAGCCGGTCAGCCCCGGCTTGACGCGATGACGCGCGGCGTAATAGTCGTACTTGCTCGCCAGGGTGGCGACGAACTCGGGGCGCTCGGGACGCGGCCCGACGAAGCTCATCTCGCCCTTGAGGACATTGAAGATCTGCGGCAACTCGTCGATCCGGGTCTTGCGGATGAAGCGCCCGACACGGGTGATGCGCGAATCGTTCTTGGTTGCCCAGCGCGCTCGGCCGTCGGCCTCGGCGTCGACTCGCATGCTGCGGAACTTGACCACGTCGAAGGGCATGCCGTTCTCGCCGATCCGGGTCTGACGATAGAACACCGGGTGGCGGAAACGGCTCTCGACGGCAATCGCCAGCGCGGTGATCAGCATCACCGGCCACAGCAGCACCAGGAAGACCACCGAGACCAGCACGTCGAACAACCGCTTGAGCAGCATCGTCATCGCCCCGTGCTGGAAGCCATCCGAGAGCATCAGCCAGCTCGGCGTCAGCAGATCGAGCTTGACCACCCCCATCTCGCGCTCGAAGAAGCCCTGCGGTTCGAGCACCTGGATCCCCGCCATGCGACAGTCGAGCAGCTCCTCGATCGGCAGCTTGCCACGCCGGTCCTTGACCGCCACCACCAGCTCATCGGCCTGAGTCTCGGTGACGATGCGCAACAACGGACGGTCATAGGGAATCCGTTCCGGCAGGTCGCGTTCGTGTTCGTCGGTCTGCAGGGGCACCAGCCCGACGATATCGAGCCCGCGCGGATTGGCAACCATCACCGCCTCGGCCAGCGGTCCGCCACCGAGCACCAGCACCCGTCGCTTGAAGATACCCGGCTTGATGACATAAGAGAGCAATCGCAGAGCGGTCACGGCGATGATCGAGAGCACCACGGTCAGCGCCAGGATGCTGCGCCACAGCTCGATGTGCGGAAAGCTGAAGGAAATCGCCGCCAGCGCCACGGCACCGAGCAGCAACGCCAGCACGATGCGCAGCAACGAGCCCCACCAGCCCTCGCGGAGGCTGGCCTCGTAGAGACCCATGGCGCCCATCGAAAGCACGAAGATGACCGCCAACACCACCGAGTAGACCACCACCTCGGAACTCGAGGCCGGTACCTCGGCGCCGATCGACCACCAACGCAGATGGAAGCTGGCATGGAAACAGGCGACGAACATCAGCCCCTCAACCCCGGCCAGGATCAGCAGGGGGAGACGCATGTAGTGACGAAAGATACGAACCGAACGCATGGGCTGGATTCCTGGCTGGCATCGCGCGGCGCGACAAACAAAGGGTCCCGCAGCGGGCGAAAAGACATGTCCGGACACTCTACGATCGCAAGCGGCCATACCGGCACGTCCATCGCGACTCGTACCGGCAACCGGCACTCGCGACCGGCGATGCGCGGGCGCGTGTCATCAAGATCTAAACGTGGACACCAACCACAACGGGCCAGCGCTGAACCAGGTGACTAACAAAGCGTCAGACACCCCACGAAAAAGCTCAAAAAAATCTTACATAAAAAGCATTTCAATAGATCAACCATGCCAGAAGAATCGATCCCTCTCGATTGACAAAGGGAGCGATCCAGCATGATTCTGCAAGGTCAGAACAATCGATCCGTGTATGCTACACCAATCCCACAGACGCCCCAATCAGCGGCGCGCCGCCTCCCCGCGACCTGCCAGCAACCACCCGCGCAGACGCAGCCAGCCCTTGTAGCCGAGATGGCGCAGCAGCAACCCGGAAGGCATCCGCAGCCAGTGCGCGCGGGCATAGAGCGCCAGTCGCGCCAACCTCACCCGGAGCGGTGCTCGCCCGGCATGATCGGGAAAGAGCGCCAGCGACACCAGACGATCCATGAGCCATCGCACCGGCGCCACCGGCCCCCATCCGGCGAGCCTGGCGCGACACCGCGCCGGCGGCTCGAGCGCGAACAGCACTTGTGCCTGACGTAGCGCATGGAACAGCGGACGCCGCAGCCCGTGCAGCTCAGCGCGATCGAGCAACGCGTCCCAGAACCCCGCGTGAGCCTCGAAGTGACGGATCAGGTCCCAGACATCGACCAGATCGCGCAGCCTCAGGCCCTCGTGCGCATCCCCCTCCAGAAACAGGTGTACCACCGCGTGCAACACCATGTCGGGCGCGTCCAGCACCCGCAGCGCCCCGTGCCCCTCGAGAGCCCGACTGGCGATGAACAGTGGCGCCGGATCGAAATGGAAGCGGCTGGTCCGGGGCAGCAGCCGATGGTGGATATCGATCTCGTTGTCACGCTCGGCATGGCGCAACGGCGGGATCTCGTGCATCCAGTCGCGATAGTAGTGCTCGTCATACGCCGAGTGACCGAGCGACAGCCAGCCGCGTGCGCGCAAGCGCTGCTCGACCGGCTCGAGCGCCGCCATCGGGATCAACAGATCGACATCGGCAAACGGTCGACCTCGCGCCGCCGGCACCCCGGCGAGGACATAGGCCACGCCCTTGAGCGCCACGACCTGGACATCGAGGCCCTCGAGCGCGCGCAGCACACGGTCGACCTCCCAGGTCAACAGTCGCTGCCGATAGGCAACCTGCTGACGCGCCGACTCCAGATGATGACAGATCCGCTCGGGCACGCGCGCATGGAGACCAAGCGTGCCGAGATCGGCATCGAGCCGACCGAGCAGGCGTGCGTGTCGGGCGATGCGCAGCAACAGGTCCCAGTCCTCGTCGGCCAGCGTCGGCAACCGCTCCGGTGCCCTCAGCGCCGCCACCAGCAATGTCGCGGCACGGCGTGATTCGGCCATGCGCCGACTCATGCCGCACCCTCCGCCAGCGCACCGAGCCGGGCGATCGCCTCGTCGAGATTGGAGTAACTCAGGGTGTGGCAACCGCAGTGCTCGACCAGACGCGCCGCGGTGATGAAACCGGTCTCGCCAAGGAGTTCGTAGTTGAAGGCATTGCTCGCCACCAACAGAAAGGCATCGCTCCTGCTCAACGGCTCGAGCCGGGTCTCGGCCCCGGCCCGCCAGCGCGGGAACACCAGCCAACCGGGAACCGCCGGCTCGTCCATGCGCGCAACCGCCACGCTGGGGGGGCGCACATGCGCCACGGTACCCTTGCGCGTGCCGATGAACGCAGGCCCGATCTCGGCCTCCGGCGCGAAATCGCGGATCACCCCGATCGAAGCGTTCTTCAGCGGGATCGGACGCGGCAGCGGCAACAGGCGCCCGTATTGCGGACACACCAGCGCGAACTCGTCAGAGAGCAGCCGCCAGCCACGATGGGCGAGCGCGGTGCACAGCGTCGACTTCCCCGCACCCGGCGCTCCGGGCAGGATCAGCGCATGCCCAGCGCGCTCGAGCACTGCGGCATGGAGCATCAGCAGATGGTGAGCGCGGCGGGCCACGCACCAGTTCAGGCCCCACTCGAGCATCGGGAAATGGTGGGCGGCCGCGAGCGGCTGGAAGGGAGAGCGGCCATCGACGGCAAAACGCGCCTGCGGGCGCCACCAGCGCCGCAACCAGCCGTTGTGATCGAGGCTGACGTGGAAGTCGCGTATCCCGGCCGACGGCTCCAGGGGGTAGTCGTGCCACATTCGTTGCAGCAGCGGCAACGGCTCGCGCAGACCGAGCCGCAGGTTCACCAGGAAGGGGCCGATGCGCACGTCGAGTCCGGGGCGAGAACGCACTTGGCGAGCAAGCTCGCCGCCGCTGAGATCACCGACCCTCACGCCGCCGTCGTCCCGATTACGATCCCCAGTTCGTCGAGACGCGTGAGCAGCGCATCGAGCTGGTCACGCAACACGTCGGGCGCGACCCCCAATGACTCGGGGTCGAGCGCCGCGAGCAGTTCGTCGAGATCGGCATCGCCCTCGCGTAACCGCTCGACCACCAGCGCGCCGGTAGCATTGAGAAAGTGGGTCTCGCCCGAGGCACCATGATAGAGCAGCCGCTCACCGTCCCACTCGACTTCGAGTAAGGGTGCGCTGCTCAAGCGCCAGCGCCGTTGCACGGATGTCGACGACAGCACGGTCATCGCTCACCGCCGCCGGGCAAGGCTCGGCGAGCACGGGAGCGGCGCTACTCGCAAAGCGGCGCGTCCGGCCCCAACGAGGTCGCCGAAGAGGCGGTGACGATGTTGCCATTGCACTGGGTGGTGGTCACGCCGTTGTCGGTCTCGTTGGTCAGAAAGCCGTCGCAGGCCTCGCCGGGATTGAGTTCGCGCTTGACATTGCGCTCGATGACATCGAGACAACCACTGGTCTGGGCGAGCGCCGCGCCACTGCGCAGGGTCAGGATCGCAGGCGCGGCGATAGCGGCCTGCTTGAGCAATCGCCGTCGCGATGCCTGAGGATTCGGGCCATGTTCGGCGGCGGACGAATTCGGGGTAGTCATGATGATGTCTCAGCGTGTTGGCCAGATTTCGAGACGGGCGCAAGCCCCTTCGACGTTGTTGAAGCACCGGCCCCAGCGCACCAAGCCCACCGCGGGACCGTGCGGCAGGACCCACTGCCATGGACTCAACGACATACGTCTCTCGTACATTTAAACGGCGAACGGTTACAGCATCCTTTCTTGGCGACGGGCGGCGCCAGGTACAAGAGGCAATTTTCTCGCCATCTACTGACGCATCCGACGCAACACCGCATCTGAATTCGGATGGCTCAAATCATCATACCGTATCGCCGTCTTTCCGCACACGCATCGCCACACAAACCGTAAAGAAAACCGACACTCGAATCCGGGTAAATACCCAGCACCGGACAACATCCAATCGAGCGGTGCCGCCCGACTTGACGCGAGCCCCACACATTCCGTAGTTTTCCGCCCATCCAGCCCGCCACAGGAGCATGCCGTTGTCCAGCCCAGCTCACGGGACCGACGCCTCGCATGCGCGCCACCTGCCGGATTGAACCGCCAACGATGCGTATCCTCCACGTCCTCGACCACTCGCTGCCGCTCCACTCCGGCTACACCTTCAGGACCGCCAACATCCTGCGCGAGCAGCGTCGGCTCGGCTGGGAGACCATCCACCTCACCGGCCCGCGGCACGGCAATCAACAGGCCGGCAGCGAGCACAGCGACGGGCTCGAGTTCCACCGCACCGCCCCACCCCGAGGGGCGCTCGCCCGTCACCCCGCCCTCGGCCCCTGGCTGGAGATGCGCGCCACCGAGCAGCGGCTGCTCGATCTCGCGCAACGCCTCGAACCCGACCTGCTGCACGCCCACTCACCGGTGCTCGACGCCCTGCCCGCGCTCCGCGTCGGGCGCCGACTCGACATCCCGGTGGTCTACGAGGTGCGTGCCTTCTGGGAGGATGCCGCGGTCGATCACGGCACCACCAGCGCCGGCAGCCTGCGCTATCGCGCCACCCGTGCCCTCGAGACCCGCGCGCTGCGCCGCGCCGCGCACGTCTTCACCATCTGCGAGGGGCTGCGTGACGACATCATCGCCCGCGGCATCCCGGCGCAACGGGTCACCGTGATCCCCAACGCCGTCGACATCGAGCACTTCCGCCCGAGCGCCGCGCCGGATCCAGCGCTGGCGCAAAGGCTCGGGCTCGCGGACGCCACCGAGGTGCTCGGTTTCGTCGGCTCCTTCTATGCCTACGAGGGGCTCGACCTGCTGCTCGAGGCGCTGCCACAACTGTTGCGACAGCGCCCCGGGCTGCGTCTGCTGCTGGTCGGCGGCGGCCCCCAGGAGGCGGCGCTGCGCGCGCGCGCCGAGCGCCTCGGTCTCACCGCGGCGGTCCGTTTCACCGGACGGGTGCCGCACCAGGAGGTACAGCGCTACTACGACCTGATCGACCTGCTGGTCTACCCCCGTCACTCGATCCGTCTCACCGAGCTGGTCACCCCGCTCAAGCCGCTCGAGGCGATGGCCCAGGGACGGCTGTTCGTCGCCTCGGACGTCGGCGGACACCGCGAGCTGATCCGCGACGGCGAGACCGGCCGACTGTTCCGCGCCGGTGACGTCGCAGCGCTCGCCACCGTGGTCGTGGAGATGCTCGAGACGCGCGAACGATGGCCGGCGATGCGCGCGGCGGGACGACGCTTCGTCGAGCAGACGCGCAACTGGCGCGCCAGCATCGCCCACTACGGACCAGCCTATGCCCAGGCACTCGGCCGCCAGGCCTGATCACGACGCGCGGCCGACGGCGACCTTTCGGGAGAGATGATGAAACTGAACCTGGAGCAGGCGCGCCAACGCCTCTACACCTGGCACACCCGCCACAAGAACCAGCGCAGCATCGCCGCGCTCGAGGCACACCTGGCCACACAGGAGCCGGCGCTGCTGGTCCATCAGATGGGCCGCGCCGGCTCGATGACCACGGTCAACACCCTGCGCGCCGCCGGACTGACGATGCCGGTGTTCCACACCCACTGGCTCAACCCGGCCAACATCCGCAAGCGCCTCGACCGTTTCGCCGGGGTGGCGGACCGGCGCATGCCGCTGAACGTGCGCGTCGCCCGCCGCGTCGGCGAAGAGCTGCAGCGTCACGGTCCTTGCCACCGCCCCTGGCACCTGGTCACCGTCTTTCGCGAGCCGGTGGCGCGCAACCTCTCGGTCTACTTCCTCAGCATCGAGGAGTTCATCCCCGACTTCTTCGCCCGCCACGCCCGCGGCGA
Organism: Marichromatium purpuratum 984; assembly: GCF_000224005.2. NCBI lineage: Bacteria > Pseudomonadati > Pseudomonadota > Gammaproteobacteria > Chromatiales > Chromatiaceae > Marichromatium > Marichromatium purpuratum. The sequence goes on along the minus strand of NZ_CP007031.1, from coordinate 1,147,827 downwards.
ACTCGACGACGCCGAGATCCTCACCACCTTCCTCGAGCGCTTCCCGCACGAGGAGCCGGTGCGCTGGTTCGACGAGGAGATCCGCGACACCTTCGGCATCGATGTCTACGCCCACCCCTTCCCCGCCGGGCAGGGCTATCAGATCATCCGCGCACCGGGCATCGAGCTGTTGCTGATCAAGGTCGAGCGTCTCAACGACTGCTACGCCCCGGCCTTCGCCGAGTTCCTCGGGGTCGACATCCCCGGGCTCGAGCAGACCCATGTCACCGAGGAGGATCCGGCCTACTCGATGTACAAGGACTTCATCGCCAATGTCCGGCTGCCGGCGGACTATCTCGACCGACTCTACGACACCGCCTTCGCCCGCCACTTCTACGGCGAGGCCGAGATCGCCCGACTCAGACACAAGTGGGGCGGCGATGACTGAGCGCAACCGCACACGGCAACCCCGCCGTCACCCGGGACGGGCACAATGCCGTCATCGCAACCCCCAGGCGCGACGCTCCAGGTGAACGCCCAGCAGAGCCGACACTACCCGTCACGGCCGGCGCTCGAGGTGCTGATCTGCACCCATCAGCGCGCCCGGCTGCTGGCGCGCGCGCTCGACTCGCTGGAGGCGGCGACGCGCCCGACGGACTGCCCGCTCGGCGTCTTCGTGGTCGCCAACGCCTGCAGCGACGACACCCCCAGACTGCTCGCCGAGCGCGCCGCCACGACCGACACCGCGCGGCTGCCGCTGCGCTGGATCGTCGATCCGGTCCCGGGCAAGAGCCACGCGCTCAACCTCGCCCTGCCACAGGCGCGCGCCCCGCTGATCGCCTTCGTCGATGACGATCACCGACTCGATCCCGGTTATCTGCTCGCCCTGGTCGAGGCCGCCCGCACCCAGCCCGAGGCCGAGCTCTTCTGCGGTCGCATCCTCCCCGACTGGGACGGCAGCGAACCGGCCTGGGTCCACGACCAGGGGCCCTACCGCATCTACCCACTGCCGGTGCCGCGCTTCGACCTCGGCGCCGAGCCCCATCCGGTGGTCCCCGGCAGCGCCACCCCGGGCGGCGGCAACCTCGCCATCCGTCAGGGGCTGTTCGCGCGCATCGGTCCCTTCCGCCTCGAACTCGGACCGCACGGTCACAACCTCGGTGGCGCCGAGGACATCGAGTGGGTCAAGCGCGCCGTGGCCAGCGGTGCGCCACTGCACTATGTCCCCGGGATGTGTCAGTACCACTATGTCGAGGCCGACCGCATGACCCTCGGCTATGTGCTGCGCAAGGCCTACGAGCGCTCCGCCTCGACCCTGCGCATCGCGCCGAGCGCGCACCCGCGCCGCTGGCCGCCGCGCTACATGCTGCGCAAGGTCGTCGGCTACGGGCTGCGCGCCCTGTTCGCCCTCGGCTGGCCGGCGCGACGCTTCTATCTCACCCGGCTCGCCGCCGCGCTCGGCGAGATCAAGGGGTTCAGCCAGCAGGTGCGTGACCCCCGCCCGGAATCACCGTCAGGGAGCGATCCGGATGCGCCCACTCGCTAAGCTCGCCAAACTGCGCGACCCCGAGATCCGCGCCAAGAACTGGCGCGCACTGCGCCTCGGCGCGCGCGGACGCTGGTGGGACCTGACCCGCCCGCGGGTGCCCGACCCGGTGTTCCTGGTCGGCTGCTCGCGCTCCGGCACCACCGTGACCTACGAGACCCTGGCCGCCGCGTCGCAGCTGCTGAGCCTCGGCTACGAGGTGCCGCGACTGTGGAACGGATGCCATGGGCCGCTCAACAACGGCTGGGCCTCGGAGGCGGCGGGCCGTGCCGACGCCCGCCCCGAACACCGCGACGCCGCGCTGCGCTTCTTCTACCAGCACCTGGGAGGCGGCTGGGTGCTCGACAAGACCTGCATCAACACCCTGCGCCTGCCCTATCTCCACGCCCTCTTTCCCGAGGCGCGCTTCGTCTTCATCCATCGCGACGGGCGCGACAACATCAGCTCGATGATCGATGGCTGGCGCCAGGGCCGCACCGATGGGGGCTTCGGGCTCGACCAGTTCTTCGGCCCATCCCCCGAGCCGGTGGCGATCAACGACGGCGAGTTCACCCAGTGGCACTTCTTCCTGCCCCCGGGCTGGCGCGACTACAACCACGCCAGCCTCGAGGAGGTCTGCGCCTATCAGTGGCTCAGTGCCAACCGCATGGCGCTCGACGCCGCCGCCGAGATCCCTGCCGAGCAATGGATCCAGATCCGTTACGAGGACCTGGTGGCACGACCGGAAGCGGTCTTCGCCGAGGTCTTCGCGCGACTCGGCATCCCCTTCGACGAACCGCTGCGCGCGCACTGCCGCGCCCTCGACCAGCGCCCCACCAGTATCGTCTCCGGCCCGCCCCAGCGGGCCAAGTGGCGCACCCGCAACCCCGAGGCGATCGCGCGCATCCTGCCGCGCATCCGCCCGCTGATGGAGGAACTCGGCTATGACTGCGACGCCTGAGACCCCGCGGGTGAGCGCGGTGATCCCGGCCTACGACGCCGCCGCGCACATCGTCGGCGCGGTCGAGAGCGTGCTCGCCCAGACCCTCGCGGGGGTCGAGGTGGTAGTGGTCGACGACGGCAGTCGCGACGCCACCGCCGAGCTGCTCGCCGGGTTCGGCGAGCGCATCCGGGTGATCCGCCAACCCAACGGCGGTCTGTCGAACGCCCGCAACCGCGGCATCGCCGAGGCCCGTGGTACCTTCGTCGCCTTCCTCGACGCCGACGACCGCTGGCACCCCGACAAGCTCGCCCGCCAGCTCGCGCGGCTCGAGTCCGACCCCGCGCTCGGCTTCTGCTCCACCCGTACCCGGGTCGAGGACCCGGCGGGCAGGCTGCTCAATCACTGGGACTGCCCCGGCGACGAGGCACTGCTCGAGACCCTGTTCCTGCGCAACGGCGCCGTCCCCGGCAGCGGCTCGGGGGTGATGGTCAGGCGCGACCTGTTCGCCCGGGTCGGCGGCTTCGACGAGAGCCTGCGCAGTCTCGAGGACATCGACATGTGGATGCGCCTGGCCGCGGTCAGCGGCTATGCCTGCATCGACGAGCCCCTGACCCTGGTGGTCAAGCACCCCGGGAGCATGAGCCGCAACCTCGCGGTGATGCGCGCGGCCGCGCTGAGGGTGATGCGCAAGAACCGCCACCTGCTCCCGCAGGCGACGCGCGGGCGGCTGTGGCGCGCGGGCTATGCCAGCGTGCTCGCCGACTTCGCCAAGTGGGAGTACCGTGCCGGTCAGCGCGGCCGCGCCATGCTGCACCTCGCCCAGGGGCTGGCGCTGGCGCCGCTGAGCCGGGGACGGATGCTGCTCGGGCTGCTCGCCGCGATGGGTGCGGGACGGACGCTTTGACCCCGACGCTCGCGCAGCTCGCCGCGACCGTCCACGGCGGCGCCCTGCTCGCAGCGCTGGCCTTCACCCTGGCGCTCACCCTCAAATCGGTCCGCGACTACACCACCGCCGGTCCCATGCTGCCCGCCGAGGTGGTGCGCCGCTTCCGCGGCTACGCCGTCTGGGCACTGGCACGGCTGGCCGTCTGGGCGCTGCTGGTCGCCGGCTACTGGGCGCTGGCCGGGGCGCTGTGGTGGCAGGGGGTCGCCACCCTGCTCGGTCACCAGACGGGGCTGCTCGGCGGGGCGATCGCCGCCGCCCTGGCGATCGCCGGCGCCACCCTGTGGCGCTTCGTCCACGCCCTGCTGCACAACCCCGGGCTGATCGTCGCCTCCTCGCACTATCGCATCAGCCGCTTCTATCCGTTGTGGTCACGACTCAGCCCGGCGCGGCTGCGGCGCATCGAGTGGGGACTGCTCGTCGCCGGGCTGGTGCCGATGCTGCTCGGGACGCTGGCCCCGGCGCGCGCCGGCGACCGGGCCGGGACCCTGCTGCTGCTCGCCACCCTGGCGCTGCTGCTCGGTCTCGCCGCGCTCGCCAGCCAGCGGCCACGCGCCCCGGCGCGCCGGGGGCGCGCCGGCAGCCGCGAGCGCCCCAACCTGCTGCTGATCGGCTGCGACACCCTGCGCGCCGACTGGCTCGGCTGCGCCGGACACCCGCGGGGTCTGACCCCCAACATCGACGCGCTCGCCGCCGCCGGCACCCAGTTCGCGCACTGCTACGTGCCCTGCGGGCGGACCGCACCGAGCCTGATCTCGTTGCTCACCGGCACCTGGCCGCAGACCCACGGGATCCGCGACAACTTCGTCGCCGACGCCGCAACCCAACTGCGGGTGCCGAGCCTGCCCCGGCTGCTCGGCGCGGCGGGTTATCGCAGCGAGGCGATCAGCGACTGGTGCGGCGCTGATCTCGGCAAGTTCGACTTCGGCTTCGACCGGCTCGATCTGCCCGACGACTCCTGGAACCTGCGCTATCTGCTGCGCCAGGGCCCCAAGGACCTGCGACTCTTCCTCTCGCTGTTTCTCCACAACCGGCTCGGTAAGCGGCTGCTGCCCGAGGTCCATGCGCTCGGCGGGGTGCCCTCGACCGACGCGCTCGGCGCCGAGGTACGCGCCCGGCTCAGCCGGCTGGCCGAGGACGAACACCCCTTCCTGCTCAACGCCTTCTTCTCCACCACCCACCCGCCCTTCGCTTGCGAGCATCCCTACTACACGCGCTATGCCGAGCCCGGCTACAGCGGGCCGTCGAAGTTCGCGATGGCGCGCCTCACCGACCCCTTCGAGATCATCCGCCGCCAGGGCGAGCCGAGACGCGAGTTCGACCTCGACCAGATCCTCAGACTCTACGACGGCTGCGTGAAGCGCTTCGACGACGAGGTCGGCGCCATCCTCGATCATCTCGGGCGCTGCGGACTGGCCGATCGCACCCTGGTGGTGATCTACAGCGACCACGGCATGGAGTTCTTCGAGCACGACACCTGGGGCCAGGGTAACAGCGTGCTGAGCGACCACAGCGCACGCATCCCGCTGATCGTGCGCGACCCGGGCGAGCGCGGCGGACACCGCGTCGAGGGGATCGTGCGCAGCGTCGACCTCGCCCCCACCCTGCTCGAGCGCTGCGGGCTGCGCCCGCCGCCGGCGATGGACGGGGTCTCGCTCGCCGCCTGTCTCGGCGGCGCGCCCGCACCCGCGCTCACCGCCTATACCGAGAGCGGGATCTGGCTGACCGACCTGCCGGGGATGCCCGAAGGCCATCTGCGCTACCCCGATCTGCTGGGTCTGCTCGACGTGCCCAATCACCGCAGCGGCACCCTCGCCATCCGCCCCGAGTACGCCGAGCTGGTAGTCCGTGCCAAGGACCGGATGGTGCGCGAGGGGCGCTGGAAGCTGACCTATCAGCCACTCGTCGAGGGCGCAATCTGGCAGCTGTTCGACCTCGAACACGACCCAGACTGTCGCCACGACCAGGCCGCCGCGTACCCCGAGGTGGTTGCGCGCCTCAGGGCGAGGCTCCAGCCCTGGCTGCACTGAGCGTCGCGCTCACTCGTGGCCGCGCGCGCGGGTGTCGTAGAGCCCGTGGATGGTACCGAGGAAGTGGTGGATCAGGATCTCGCGCCTGAAAGTCTCGTCGGCCGGCGCGGTGGCCAGCGCCAGCAGCCAGCGACCGACCGCGCGCGCGAGCTGCGGCAGCACATAGAGCGGCACGCCGAGCAATCGACGACGCCCGGGCAGGCCCCGCGCCTGGGCGAGGTTGCGACTGTTCTGGTAGCGCCAGCGGCGGAAATAGCGCCGCTCGAGACGGAAGGCCTCGACCTTGTGATGGACCCGCGCACGCGGCAGCCACACTACCCGCATCCCGGCGGCCAGCACCCGCTCGAACAGCTCGCCGTCCTCACCGCTGGCGAGCACCGCACCCTTGCGACCGCGGTTCACGTCGAACCCGCCGACGCGCTCGAACACCGCGCGGCGGAAGGCCATGTTGGCGCCATAGGGGGGCGAGTCGCCGGGGGTGAAGACGAAGGGGCCTCGCTCGTCCATGCGCACCGCGAGGAAGCCGTGGAAACGCGCGCTCAGCCAGGGCGGCGGCGGGCGCTCCCAGATCGGCGCGATATAGCCGCCGCAGGCGTCCGCCCGCTCGCGCTCGAGCCCGTCGAGCACCTGCTCGAGCCAGTCGGGCTCGGGCAGCACATCATCGTCGGTGAACAGCAGCACCTCGCCCCGGGCGCTGGCGATGCCCTGGTTGCGCGCATGGGAGAGCCCCTGACGCAGCTCGCTGACCGCACGCAGCCGCGACCAGCCCGCTGCGCGCGCGCGCAGCAACGCGGCGGTGTGGTCGGCGGAGTTGTTGTCGACCACCACCACCTCCCAGTCGCACCCCGGCGGCGTACGCAGTGCCGCCAGGGCGTCGAGGGTCTCGGCCAGGGAGTCGGCGCGGTTGTAGGTACAGACGATGATCGAGGCGTCCATGATCAGACCTTGCCGAGTAGACGGCGCAGATAGTAGCGAACCAGGGGCATCAGCCCGCCGTCGTTGGTGCCGAGGCGGATCTTGCGCAGTAGCATCCGCGGGCTGTCGTCGCCGTGGACATCGATGCGCCGCAGCCTCCAGCGATCCTCGCCGCGACGGTTGAAACCGCTGCGGGTGGAGAAGGCGAGACAATAGCCGGCGGCGCGCGCGGCCTCGGCGACCCGCTCGTCGACTGCGCCGAAGGGATAGGCGAGCGCCTCGACCGGCTCGTCGAGCAGGGTCTCGAGCCGCGCGCGCGAGCCCGTCAGCTCCTCGGCGAGCGCCGTCGCGTCGAGCGCGGTGAGCCGCGGATGGGTGCGCGAGTGCGACTGGAAGCTCACCCCGTGGGCACGCAGCGTGGCGATCATCGCGGCATCGAGCAGTGGATAGACTGGCCGCGCCTCATCATCCGTCGCCCAGCGGCTCTCGCCGCCGATCCAGTCGCTGACCAGGAACACCACGCCGGGCCAGTCGAGTTCGCGCAGCACCGGCAGGACATGGTGATGGAGGTCGCGATAGCCGTCATCGAAGGTCAGCAGGAAATCCCCCGGCTCGAGCCGCGCCTCGCCCGCCAGCCAGGCGGTGAAGTGCTCCAGGGTGACGGCATGGAAACCGGCGCGGGCCAGCGCGCGCAGCTGCGCGGCAAAGCGCGCCGGGGGGACGCAGAATCGCGACCCGGGCAGATCGACCCGGTGATACATCAATACCGGGCAACGCCCGGCCCCTGCGCTCACGACTCACCCCCGGGCGCCGGCTGCCCCCGGTCACGCGCCCCGATCAGGGCGCGATAAAGCGAACCGGGCAGTAGCGCGCCGAGGGCATGGACAATATCACCGCGCCCCAGCGCGCCGACCCGCAAGGCATGGCGGAACAGCCGCTGTGCCGAGACCAGATCGCGCCGCCACAGTGCGCGATAGGCCTGGTCGCGCAACTGACCGTCGATCAGCGCGCGCAACCGGCGCGCCGGGATCCAGTCGAGCAGCCCCGGGTGCTCGGCGACGAAGCGTCGCTGAACCTCCCAGGCATCGAGCACCTGACGCCACTTCACCGCGGAGATCTGGCCGCTGTCGTGCCAGCGATAGAAGGCGAGCACCTCGGGTACCCGCACCACTCGGTCGGTGAGTCCCAGCAGACGCAGCCACAGGTCGTAGTCCATCGCGGTACGACGGCGCTCGGAGAAACCGCCGACCCCCTGCACCAGCGCGCTCCGCACCAGCACGCCATGGATCGGCCAGGGACAGCTGCGCACCGCGTGCTCGAGCAGCGCGCGACGATCGCGCTCGGGCGGCACATGGGGCGCGGCGCGTATCCCCTCACCGACGTTCTGCCAGCCGCAGTAGGCAATATCCGCCTCGGCCTCGCGCAGCGCGCGATGGAGCCGCTCCAGGGTCTCCGGCAGCCACCAGTCATCGGCGTCGAGAAAGGCCAGATAACGCCCCTCGGCATGACGCAGGGCGAGATTGCGCGCCACATAGGGCCCGCGATTGGGTTGGCGCAGCAACCGGATGCGCGCCCCATAGCCCTCGAGGATGCGCAGCGAGTCATCGCTCGAGCCGTCGTCGACCACGATCAGCTCCACCGCCGGGTGGGTCTGGGCGAGCACGCTGTCGACCGCCTCGGCGACGAAGCGCGCGCAATTGTAGCAGGGCATGATCACGGAGATGCCGTCAGGCGCGTTCGGCTGCATCGCTCGGGGCTCCAGGGTCGGGGTTCAGGTCGCGGACGGCGCCGCGAGCTCCTCGCGGATCACCTCAAGCCAGCCGGTACCGAAGCGCTGGTCGGGTTCCACGTGGTTGCCCTCGGCCCATTCGTTCCAGGCCTTGAGGAAGACGATGCGTTCCTCTGGCGGATGCTCGGCGACCCGCGCGATGGCCTCGCGCAGGTGCGGGCGGAAACGCTCCGGGGTCGCCCCGTGGAGCACCAGACCGCGCATGCCGGAGCGCGGCGTGTTGTCCCAGTTTGGCAGCACTAGCGGATAGTCGCGCCAGGGCGCAGGACGGCTGCGCAGCAGGCTCGGGCGCATCTCCTCGTAGTCCCAGATGGTCAGCTGGTGACGGTTGCCGCGCAGCGCCAGACGCAGCTTGAGTCCGAGATAGCGCCGCGGGATGCGCCCGTCGCGCTGCGGCAGCACCTGCATGGTCGAGGCGTCGAGCCCGCGCTCGCGCGGGTCCCAGCGCTCGCTGCGGTGCGACACCCCGATCAGGTGCAGCCCGGGCAGCCCGGCGCGCTCGGCACGCTGGCGCCAGAAGGCGATCACCGCGGCGACGTCGGGGATCAGGTCGGGCTTGTAGATGACGAAGATCGGCTTGCCGTCGACCTTGAGATAGCGCGGATCGGTGAAGGCGCGCAACAGCCAGTCGAAGTGCGCGGCATGGTCGTCCCAGCCGGGATAGACCTGCTCGATCAGGGTCGAGTCGGTGCCCTGCCAGGCGGTGTTCCAGCTGTGGTTCGCCCAGCACAGACAGAAGGGGAAGTCGGGCTCGCCGGAGGCGAGGATGGCCTCGACCGGGCGCTCGAGGATACGCCGTCCACCGAACCAGTAGTGGTAGTAGCAGAAGCCCTCGATACCGTGGGCGCGAGCGAGATCGGCCTGGGCCTGGCGCGCCTCGGGCAGACGCAGGTCGTAGAAGCCGAGGTCGGCGGGCACGTGCGGCTGGTAGTGGCCGGGGTAGAGCCGCTCGGCGCGGGCGACATTGGTCCACTCGGTGAACCCCTTGCCCCACCAGACGTCGTTCTCCGGGGTCGGGTGGAACTGCGGCAGATGGAAGGCGATCATCCGCGCCTTCATCGCGCCCGCCCCCGGCATCGCTCGGTGCTGCTTGCTGGCCTCATCGACATCGACTCCTTGGCGCCCGTCACCACGGGCGCGGATTGCGGGTCGCGCGGCACACGCCGACACGACGACTCATGCCCCGCCCACCTGTCCGGCGCGCTCGAGGATCGCGCGCCAGGCGCCGAGCACCTCGGCGCCCTCACGCTCCGGGGCGTAGTGCGCATGGATGAACTCGGAGGCCGCGCGCCCCTTGGCGGCGAAGGTCTCGGGGTCGCGGTCGAGCCCCTCGATCACCCGCTCGACGGTGCGGGCGAAGCCGAGGATGTCGCCCTGCTCGATCGGATAGGAGAACTCGGGGCGGAAGAACTCGCGCCCGCCGCCGCCGTGGAACCCGACCACCACGCAGCCACAGGCCATCGCCTCGGCCGCCGGCAGACCGAAGCCCTCGGGGTAGCCGAAACTCAGGAACAGCGCCGAGTCCTGGTAGATCCGCGCCACCTCCTGCTGCGGCCGGTTGATGAAGGGCACCACCTCGAAACCGCGCAGCGCGTCGCGGAACTTGAGGATGTTGATCACCTGCATCGCGTCGGCGCGGTTCTTGATGCAGGAGAAGCAGAGCTGGCGTCGCTTCTCGCCGCGATAAGCGAAGCGCTCAGGATCGATCGAGAGGCGGAAGCGGTGCAGCGCAAGCGCGGGGAAGGCGTGGCGGAGATAGTCCTCGCCGTCCTCCGAGTTGACCAGGGTCGCCAGCACGTCGGGGTGCTGGTAGGGGGTGATGCGCCGCCCCGGATCGAGCGAATAACCGTTGAAGGTGAGATAGCAGTTCTGGTTGAGCACCACCTTGGGGATGCCGCGCCCCTGGGCGGCGGCCAGGTCCGGGCCGTAGATCTCCGGCACCACCAGGATGTCCCCGGCGCCGATCCTGGCGGCGCGCCCGCCACGGATCGGCAGCTCGATCACCGCCTCCGGGAGCAGCCGACGGCGCAGCCGCGCCAGCAGGCGCTCGACGCGGGTCTCGCGCCAATAGACGATGGCGGTGTCGTTGTCGAACCAGTCGGTGCGAAAGCCCGGGGTGCGATGCACCACGTAGGCCGGGATGCCGTGGGCGTTGAGGATGTCGACATGGCGATAGATCACCCGCACGCCACCGACCGGGTGGCGGTGCTCAGGACAGAGATAGTAGATGGCCATGTGGGTCCACGAGGTCGTCCGCGCCGCGGCCGTGCCGCGGCGCCTGGATGGCAAGGGAGTGCCCCGCGCAGCGCCGCTCGGGGCGCGCGTAGGATGGGTGCCGGGTGATGATGATCTGAGGGGCCTGCATGGCTCAGATCACGTCGGCGAAGCGCGACTCGGCGCGCTTGAACAGCCGGTAGGAGAGCGGCAACAGCAGCGCCGTCAGCAGCATGCCCGGCCACAGGCTGGCGAGGTCGGGGGCCTGGCCGTGGAGCATGGTGCGCTGGAAGGCGTCGATGATCCCGGCCAGCGGATTGAGGGTGTAGATCAGATAGAGCCAGTCCGACCAGGCCCCGGCGGCCTGGTCCTCGAGCAGACGCTGCTTGACCAGCGACAGCGGATAGATCACCGGCGAGAGATACATCGCGATCTGCAGCAACACCGGCAGCGCCACCCCGATGTCGCGGTAGTAGACGTTGATCGCCGAGCCGACCAGGCTGATGATCAGCGCCGCGAGCAGGGTATAGGCGATGATCAGCGGCACCCACAGCACCTGCCAGGTCGGGGCCATCTGGTAGTAGGCCATCAGCGCGGCGAGGATGGCGAAGCTGATCAGCAGCTCGATGAGCTTGGTCAGGGTCGCGGTGATCGGGAAGATCTCGCGCGGGAAGTAGATCTTGCGGATCAGCGCGGCGTTGCCGACCACGCTGTTGACCCCCTCGGAGGCCGACTCCTGGAACAGGATCCAGGGCATCAGCGCGGCGAAGGCGAGCACCGGATAGGGGATACCGCCGGTCTCGATGCCGACGAACCCCTTGACCACGCTGAAGATCAGCATCAGCAGCAACGGCTTGAGCACCGCCCACACCAGGCCGAGATAGGCCTGCTTGTAGCGCACGATGACGTTCTTCCAGGCGAGGGTCAGCATCAGCTCGCGATAGGCGTAGAGTTCGCGCCATACCGACACCCGTGCCGGCCCTCCAGGATGCCCCGCCGTCTCGCTCATGGCAGCTCCAGCATCTGCGCCAGCGCCTTCTGCCCCTGGGCCTCGGCATAGAGCGCCGAGGTCGGTGGCCAGCGCTTGAGCACATAGTCGAATTCGTTGATCGCCTGATTGATCAGATAGCGCCGCTTGCGCTGCTCGAAGGTCTGGTTGACCCGGTTGATGTAGACCAGCCCGGTGCAGTAATGATGGATGTGCAGATAGGTCTCCTTGCCGAGCGCCGCGCTCCACTGCTCCATCGCCGCGCGATCGCGGCTGAGCCGCGCCTGACAGTAAGGCGGCAGCATCGCGATCTCCAGCGCCGTCGGCTCAGCAGCGCGCGCCGGGGACGGCGCCAGCAGCACGGCGCCGAGCAACAGCAACCCCGCGCCGAGCAGCGCCGCGGCCCGCCCCCGACTCGTCTCGCTCACCTGATCGATCCTCTTCATGACATCCTCACTGTTCACTGGACGCGGCGGCCTCGAACCAACGAACCCGCGCCGGCAACGCCGGCAGCGGCGCGCGCGCCAGGCGGCGCGCCAGCGCGCGCTCGGCCCTCCAGCTGCGATCGCGCACCTGATAGAGCCGCCCCCGCCCCGGCTGCACCGCCCCCGGCAGGGTGCCGGCGCGCCAGCGCGAGAGCGCCTCGCAATAGACCTCGGCGCTGTCGCGCACCCCGCGCCAGAACAGCGTCAGCTCGTCGTCGTCGGGACGGACCTCGGGGCTGACATGGGCGATCAGCCGTCCGGTGTCGATCCCCTGGTCGATGAAGTGCAGGGTACAGCCGACCTGCTCGGGCTCGCCGTTGTGCAGCGCCCAGAAGGTACAGTCGGCGCCGCGATACTCCGGCGAGAGCCCGCCGTGGAGGTTGATCAGCGGGTAGCGCTCGAGCAGCGGGCCACGGATCAGGCTGGTGCCGAAGACACAGATCAGCTCGGGCGCCAGCCGCTCGGCGAGCGCGAGCAGCGCCGGGTCGCTGACGCTCGGCACCTCGTGCGCCAGCTCGGGCCGCGCGAGCGCCGGGGTGGCCTCGCCGAAGAAGAAGCGTGCCTCGGGGTTGCCGCTGTAACGACGACGATCGCGCAGCCAGCGCCACGCCTTGCGTCCGGCCACCGCCGGGCGCAGGTTGCGCAGCAGCTTCTCGCGCGTCCACTGGGTCGGCGCCTCGTGGACCACGGCGCAGACCTCGGCGCAGGCGCACAGCCGGTTGGCCAGATGGAGGTGGCGCGGCGAGCGCCCGCAGAGCACCATGACGCGCGGCCCGCTCATGCCCCGGCCTCCAGCGACGCGCGCTCGGGCAGCGGCGGCACGACCTCGTCGGAGCAGGCCATGATCAGCGCGTCGGCGAGGAACTTGGTCGCCCAGTTGGGGTACTCGAAGCGCGAATAGCGCCCCCAGATCGGCAGCGAGCCGGCCAGCGCGCCGTCATCCGGTGCGCCGTCGCCGCGCAGACGCTGGTTGCGCGCGAGGAACCCCAGCGAGCGCTCGATCGGGTCGCGCCACGCGCCGACGACCCCGAGCTGCTCGAGCCGCTGCCAGTTGAGCACGATCTGCGCAACCCCGGTCAGACAGCTGTAGCGCGCCGCCGGTCGCCAGTCCTCGGCGAAGGCGCCGGCGATCCAGCCATCGGCGCGCTGCGCCCGCACCAGCGCCCGTGCCGCACAGGCCGCCGACTCGACCAGCTCGGGGGCGTCGGCGAGCACCCCGCCCTCGAGCAGGCCGCGCATGGCATAGGCGATGTTGTGGATGAAGGGCGCCTCGCCGCGCCGGAAGGCGTTCTCGCGCCACCAGCCACTAGGGGTCGCCTGCGAGCGCGCCCAGTGCAGGTTGGCCAGCGCCGCATCGACCAGCCCCGGCTCGCCGCTGGCCAGCCCGGTGCGCAGCAGCGCCCAGGCGGCGCGGGTGTTGTAGACGTGGGGGATGGCGTTGTGCACGCTGCGCCGCCAGCAGCCATCGGGGTCCTGACGCGCGACCATCCAGTGCGCCGCGCGCACCGCCGCGGCGAGACAGTCGTCACGACCGAGCTGCTGATGACCGGCGAGCAGGCCGTGCATGATCTGTCCGGTGTTGAAGATCACCGGGGTGCTGCCGGGCTCGCCGAAGTGTCCGGGGAAGGCGCCGTCGGGCAGCTGCAGCCCCAGCTCCCAGTCAAGGATGCGCCCGGCGCGCGCGGTCAGCTCGGGGCGATCGAGCACCCGCGCGGCGGCGAGCAGGGTCTCGACGATATAGCCGCTGGTCTCGGGATAGCTCGGCAGCCAGCCGTCCTCGAAGCTCCACCCGGCCGAGACCCCGCCGGCATCGGCGCACCCGTCGCGTCGGTCCTGGGCGCGGCACAGCCAGTCGATCGCCGCGCTCAGGTGCGCGCGCCGATCGCCCGGGGACTGGGCGGCGGGGCGCAGCAGATCGGCGGCGATCAGGCGCAGATGGGTCGGGCGCCACAACCGGTAACGCCTGGGCAGCCCCAGCAGGGTGAGCAGGGACGGACCCTGCGGACGGGACGTCATCGACTGGACTCCTCCTTCTCCTCGGCCCCACCGAGCGGCGGCGAGACCCGACTGACGACATAGCGATGCTTGCCCGAGGCCTCGGGGGCGATCGCTGCGACCTGCTCGATATCGACCCGCACCGTCGCGCCGAGCCGCTCGGCGAAGGCGGCGAGGATGGTCTGGCGCGAGGCCTCGCGCCAGCGCGCGTTGGTCACCAGCTGGACCTCGACGACATCGAGCGCGTGCTGGATGACCTTGAACTCGGCCACCCCCTCGACCGCGCGCAGGATGTAGATCACCGCCAGGGCGTGCATCACCGTGCCGTCGGGCTTGACCACGAAGTCGGTCGAGCGTCCCAGCACCGCGTCGATGACGTGCAGTCCGCGCCCGGCGCGACAGGGCTCGGTGCTCAGCCGCACCCGGTCGCCGGTGCGGTAGCGGATGAAGGGCTGGGCCTCGGAGCAGAGCCCGGTGATCACCGCCTCACCCGCCTCGCCCGGGGCCACCGCGCGCCCGGCGTCGTCGAGCACCTCGAGGATCAGCCCCTCGCTCAACAGCAACAGCTGACCGGCGGGCGTCTGGTGCGCGGTGAAGCCGATATCGCGACTTCCGAACTCGTTGGCCACGGGCACGCCGAACACATCGCGTATGATATCACGCTGATGCGGATAGAGCGGCTCACCGGTGGCACAGACCACCCGCAGGGCGCGCAACCGGGGGATGCGACGCCGCGCCCGGGCATGCTCGGCGAGCAGCGCCAGGCTGCTGGCATAGCCGTAGATACAGGCCGGGTCGAAGCGTTCGAGCGCGCCGAGATAACGGTCCATGTTGGCCGTCGACATGGCGAAGGCGTCGAGCACCAGCTGGTTGAGCAGACGATCGCGCAGCTGCTTGACGTGATCGGTGCGCGAGAGTTCGACCGGCGCGCCCCAGAGATAGACCTCGGGGTCGCCGACCTCCACCCCCCACCAGCGTCGCGCCCGCATCCGCCCCGCCGCGTCGGCGGCCTGACGCGCGCGACCGAACACGAAACGCAGCGGCGTACCGCTCGACCCACCGGTGTTGTAGGGTTGAGCCCCGCCCGGCACCTCGGCCCAGCGCATCCGCTCGCCGGCGAGCTGGGCATCGCGCTTGTCCATCGTCGGGATGCGCGCGAGGTCCTCGGGGGCGAGTTCGGTGGCGGCATCGACCGCGCCGAGACCGACCGCCGCCAGCCGCTCGGCGTGCCACGGACAGTGGGCGTTGGCGATGCCGAGCAGCCGTGCGAGCCGGCGCCGCTGCACAGTCTCGATGGCCTCGCGCGACAACCACTGGCTCTGCTCCAGCTCATCGAGCATGGCAAAGGTCGGGCGCCCCAACAGCCGCTCCTGGAGCGGATAGACCAGGCGGCGCGAGAGTGCAGCGGGTGTCTTGATCATCACAGTGTCCGGGTCAGCTCGGCGACCCGCTCCCAGGAGAACGCGGCATGGGCGCGGGCGGCCGCCGCCTCGCCCATGCGCGCGAGCAACAGCGGGTCGCCGAGCAACCGCGCCAACGCGGCGCTCACCGCCTCGGCGTCGGCGCCCTCGACCCTGAGGCCGGTCTCGCCGTCGAGCACCGCCGCACCGGTGCCACCGGCGCGCCCGGCGAGCGCTGGCGTGCCGCAGGCGGCAGCCTCGAGAAAGACCATGCCGAAGCCCTCGGTGTCGCCGTCGATCTCGCGGTTGGGCATGGCGAACAGATCGGCCGCGGCGTACCAGCACGGCAGCGCCTCGGGGGCGACGTGACCGAGCAGATGGACGCGCTCGGCGCAGCCGTGACGCGCGGCGAGCGTCTCCAGATAGTGCTGGTCCTCGCCGATGCCGATCACCGCGTAATGGACGTCGAGCCCCTGCGCGCACAGCGCGGGCAGCGCCTCGATCACCCGATCGAAGCCCTTGCGCCGGCTCAGCCGCCCGACCGAGAGGATCAGCCGCGCGCCCTCGCCGAGCCCCAGCTCGGCGCGCTCCGGGCGGGCGTCGATCGCGGTGTGGAAGCGCGCCAGGTCGACACCGGGATGGATCAGCCGGATGCGCGTCGGGCGCACCCCCAGCTCGAGCAGGCGCTCACGGGTGAAGTCACTGTTGGCCACCACCCGCTCGGCGCGGCGATAGACCCAGCGCATCGCCCACAGCCGGCGCGGATAGCGCGACCAGGTGGTGATCTCCTCGCCGTGGGCGTAGACCACCAGCGGGCGGCGGATCAGTCGCGCCAGCAGCCAGGCAACCAGCCCCTCGGGCAGCACCCGACCGGCATGCACGGCGCTGAAACGCGCGCGCGCGATCGCCGCCAGACCGCCGCGCAACAGCCCCAGATAGCGCGGCAGCGAGGCCGGGCGCAGCCAGCGCGACTCGCGCATCGTCACCCGATGGACGCTGTTGGGCTGGGTGCGGTCGTAGTCCGCGTCGCCCGGCACCCGCGCGGTGACGATATGGGTCCCGGCGCCACCGAGGCGGCGATAGACCTCGGCGAACCACACCGCCGTGCCCCCCTTGGTGGGCATGTACAGCTCGCTCAGTACCAGATAGCGTGCATCCGTCATCCGTGCTCCTCTCCTCGGCGCCACGCGCCCAAGACCGCCAGCAACGCCCAGGCCGGCAGCGCCAGCCCGCTCAACCAGGCGAGCTTGCGCAGCCGGTCGACGCGCGCGGCGCGGCGCAGCCACACCTCGAGCCGGCGCGCGCGATCGCGCACCAGCCACTCCGCGCCCGTCGCCTGTCCAGCGGCGAGCGCCTCGGCGGACATGAAGCGCAGCCCGGGCCAGCGCGCGCGCGCCTGCTCGAGCAGCGTTTCGAGCGCGGCGTAGGCGCTCTCGGCCTGCTCGCCGGTGAAGTTGAACCTGTGGGTCTCGATCAGCGCCGGGCGTCCCAGCGCGAAGTGGCGCGCAAGTTCGTCGCACAGCCGCTCGGGGCGGTGACCGAGAGCGGGCTCGAAATAGAGATCGCGCACCAGATAGCGCACCCCGCCGGCGCCGCGCTCGCCGTTGAGGATGTCGCGATCGCAGCCACCCGGCTGTCCGGCGCGGTCGCGCCCGGTGAGACGCCGTCCCGGGGTGATGATCACCCGCACCCCGGCCTCGGCCCAGGCGCGCTCGACCTGCTCGGTCCAGACGAAGGTCGGCGGCACCGCGACCAACGGACGCGTGCCGAAGCTGGTCTCGAAACAGGCGACCTCCTCGGCCACCGCCGCGCGGATCTCGGCCTCGGGCAGCGGGCGCGAGGGCAGCGTGGTGACATCCGTCCAGCGGCTCTGCAGCGCCGAGGGCAGGCGCTCGGTGTCGCTGCCGGCGGCCGTCTCCAGCCAGTCGCGGACCTCGGCGTCGCGGCGCGCGGCCGTCAGCAGGCTCTGCGGCCAGTAGTGCTCCATGCCGTGGAGCTGGAGCGCGAGCACCCCGCGCGCGCGCCCGGCGAGCAGCACCTCGCGCATCGCCACACCGTCGCTGTCGCACAGCCGCTGACGTCGGTAGCAGCTGATCTCGCCGGCGCGGATCGCGGCGGTGTCGGCGATCGCGAGCACTGCGCCGATGGTCATCACCGCCGCACGCCCCCAGGCGTCGCGATGGCGCGCGAGCAACTCGATGAGACGTTCGAGCGCGGCGACATGGGACGCCGGCCCCGGCCCCCAGTCGTCGCTCTCGATGATCAGCACCGGGGCGGCGAGCATCGGCTCGCGCCACAGCCGCAGCAGACGCCGACGATAGACGAGGAGGATGGCGCACCAGGCGCAGAGCAGCAGCACAACCAGCGTCGACACCAGGCTCATCGGTCCAGCCCCCGTGCCAGTGTCGGCGCGCGCCGGCCGAGCGGTGGCGCACGCGCCGGCCCATCGGGCTCGAGCGCACGGCGCACCAGGATCTTGGTCATCACCACGATCACCACCAGGTGATAGTACATGTCGAAGTACTGCAGCCCGAGGAAGGCGCCGGCGACCATGTAGCCGATCAGGCTGACCTGGATCATCGCCGCGAGATCACGCGCCCACCGAAGTTCGGGCTGGCGCTTGGCGTTGCGGATGATCCAGCTCGCCGAGCGCCAGGTGAGCAACAGCAGCAGCAGGAACAGCCCAAGCCCCACCCAGCCGTGCTCGCCGAGCATACCGAAATAGATGCTGTGCGAGTCGCGCCCGCCCCAGACCACCAGCGCGCGCATGCCGCCACCGATGAAGCGGTGCTGGGCGAGATCGATGGCGTTGTGCCAGGCGCGCACCCGCTCCGAGGCCGACTCGTCCTCCTCCCAGTGCTCGATGGTCTCCATGCGCTGGAACCACTCCTCGGGCATCACGTAGAGCAACACCAGCGCCAGCGGGATCATCGCCAGGATGGCGGCGAACTTCTGTCGCGACTTGAGCAGGAAGAACAGCATCATCGCCGCCAACCCGAGCAACGCGCCGCGCGAATGGGTGCCGACGATGGCGATCAGGGTGAGCACGATACCGACCAGCAGCCCTATCCGCGCCCACACATGCGTCATCTGCGCACGCATGTAATAGAGCAGCGGCACCGTCATGATCATCGCCAGACCGAGCGAGTTGCGATCCTCGATGAAGCTACCCGTCGGGCCGAGCACCGAGTTCGAGCTGCCGCCGGTGAGCACGAAGACCCCGCCCTTGAAGCCGTAGAAACCGATCGAGAGTGCGATCACGTAGATCAGCAACCGCACCCGCTGCGGATCGTTGATCAGCATCAGGGTGACATAGGTCATCAGCATGATCCGCCAGACCTTGTCCCACTGCGGCCAGGCCAGCCAGGGATAGAGCGAGAGCGCCGTGGTCATGAACATCCACAGCACCAGGATCAGCAACACCACGGTCTCGCGCGACCAGGGCAGCGGGTGGCGCTCCTTGGAGGCGATCATCGCGGCGAAGGTCGCCAGCGCCACCATCATCGCGAAGGGCATGGTGGTCGAGAACCCCCAGGCGAGCCGGTGCGGGTTCATGTAGCCGAGCCAGGACCACACCAGGATGCCGACATAGGGGCGCGAGAGGATCACCGGCAACAGGCCGAAGATGATCAGGGTGATGGCGATGTCTCTCACTCGCCGCACCCCTCCCCACCGGCGACCCGGCGATAGAGCGCGAGCCACAGCGGCCGCACCGCCGGCCAGGAGAAGCGCTCGGCCGCACGCTGCCCGGCGGCGACCAGCGCGGCGCGGCGCGCGGGGTCGGCGAGCAGGGCGCAGGCCGCCTCGGCCAGCGCCTCGGGATCACCCGGGGCGACCAGCACGGCATCGACCCCGTCCTCGACCAGATAGGGCAGCCCGCCGACCCGGGTGCTGACCACCGCCACCCCGCTCGCCCAGGCCTCGAGCACCGAGTTGGGGGTGTTGTCGACCCGACTGGGGTTGAGCATCAGGTCGGCCTCGGCATAGAGCGCGGCCATCTCCGCGCGCTCGAGCCGACCGCTGAAGGTCACCGCCGCGGCGATCCCCAGCGCGCGCGCCTCGGCGGCCAGCGCCGCGGCCTCGGGCCCGGTACCGGCGATGGTCAGGCGCGCCGCCGGCCAGCGCGCGCGGATGCGGGCGAAGGCGCGCAGCGCGGTGGTGTTGTCGTAGATCGCCTCGAGGTTGCGGGTGACCACCAGGTGCGGCGCCTCGGGGTGGCGCACAGCGGCGGCGCGCACGGCGAAGCGTTCGAGATCGACGATGTTGGGCACCACCTCGGTCTCCAGGCCGTAGGGCGCAAACACCGCGCGCAGATAGCCCGAGGGCACGGCGATGGCCGCGGCGCGACGCATCAGCGGCACCACCCAGCGCGCCTGGGCGCGCAGGAAGGTCTGTGCCTCGCCGCCGCGATAGTTGATCACCGCCGGCAGCCCGCGGACACGGGCGATCAGCAGCGCCGGGGCGGCGAAGAGGTGCCAGGACCAGCCGGAGTTGGCCATCAGGTGCACCACCCCGCCAGCGCCCATGGCGCGCCACAGCCGCCACAGATAGGGCACCAGGCGGAACAGCGCGCGCACCACCGGCAGCCGTCCGGCCCAGACCGGACGGTAGGGGGCGTTGACCTGCACCAGCTCGACCGCCAGCCCCTCGGCGCGCAGCAGCTCGGCGAGCTGGCGGGTCTGGTTGGCCATGCCGCCGGCCGGCGGCGGCAGCGGCCCGACCAGGACGATGCGCGCGGGACTGTCGGCCCCGGACGGCTCAGTCATGGAGCCGCACGACCCGGTCGGGCTGGGCATCGAGCCACTCCTCGAGCGTCACCAGCACCCACAGCATCTTGCCGAAATAGGTCGCGTGCTCGGCCTCGTGGGCGCGGCGCAGCCGCTCGACATAGCCCGGCTGCAGCCAGCCGCGACGCTGGCTGTCGGCGAGACGATCGGAGACGCGCTCGCGCAGCGGTCCGTGCTCGCGCACCCAGACCCCGAACGGCAGGCCGAAGCCGTGCTTGCTCTTGTCGATGATGGCATCGGGCAGATAGCCCTTGAGCGCGCGCTTGAAGAACCAGCGCAGATAGCCCCGGCGCACCTTCCAGTCGGGCGGCACCTCGCCGGAGAACTCGACCATGGCGTCGTCGATCAGCGGATAGCGCACCTCGACCCCGGCCGCGGCGGCCATCGCCGAGACCTTGCGCAGGTCGTTGTCGGCGAGGGTGAACTTGAGGTCGAGATGGAGCATGCGATTGATATAGCTGTCACTGGCCGCGCGATTGTAGGGATCGCGCAGCAGCGCCGCCGGCGCCTCGGGGTCGATCGCGGCGAGGAAGTCGGCGGTGAACATCTCGGCGAGCGGCTGGCGGTGGACGAAGTTGTAGGACTCCATGCGCTCGGGCAGCGGGATGCGCGCCTGGCGCACATAGCTCTGCAGCTTGCGCCCGCCCCACCAGGCTCCCATCCCCGGCAGCGCGGCGAGCGGGTCGATCAGCCCGCGACGCAGCGGCGCCGGCAGCGCGGCGTAGAGCTCGAAGACGCCCTGCTTGGCGTAGCGCTCGTTGCCGCCGAAGATCTCGTCGCCGCCATCGCCGCCGAGCATCACCCGGTAGCCGTCCGCCGCGGCCAGACGCGCGCAGTGATAGGCCGAGACCGCCGATTCGTTGGCAAAAGGCTCGTCGTAGGTGGTGGCGATCAGCGGGATGGTGGCGAGGACGTCGTCGGGGGTCAGGTAGTACTCGCGCGCGTCGAGCCCGAAGTGGCGGGCGGCGAGCCGCGCGTACTCCATCTCGTCGAAACCCTCGGCGGCGAAACCGATCGAATAGGTGCGCGCCGGCGTGCCCTGCAGCTCGGTGAGCACCCCGGCGACGGTGGAGCTGTCGGTGCCGCCGGAGAGGAAGGCGGCGACCGCGTCCTCGCCCCGGGCACGCGTCATCGACTCGCGCAGCAGCCCGTGGAAACGCGCGCGCTGCGCGGCGAAGTCGTGGCGGGGCGCGTCGCGATAGGCCAGACGCCAGTAGAAGCCGCGCGCCACCCCGCCACAGGCGTCGATCTCGACCCACTCGGCCGGCAGCAGCTTCTCGACACCGTGGAACACCGTCCCCGGCGCCGGCACCTGGTAGAAGTAGAGATAGTGAAACAGCCCCTGGGGCGAGAGCGCGGCGGCCACCTCGGGGTGGGCGGCGACCCGGTCGGCGCGGGTGGCGAAGACGGCGCCCCGAGGCCCGACGGCGAAGGCCAGGGAATGGATACCGAGCCGATCGATCGCCAGGGTCAGGGTGCGGCGGCGGCGATCGAGCACGGCCAGCGCGAAGGGGCCGTGCAGCTCACCGAGCAGCGCCCTGCCCCGCTCCTGCCAGCGCGCGAGCAGCGCGCGCGCGGTGACCGGAGCGGAATCATGCGCACTGCGTGGACGACCGACGATCAGCACAAGCAGGCCGTCCGACTCGGCCAGATCGGCCCCGGATCGACCCGCAAACCCACCCTCGGCAACACAGCGCTGCGCCACCTCGGCGGCACTGCCCTCGAGCATGGCTGCAAGACATCCCTGAATCTCCGCCACCGGCCGTTGCTCGGCCGGCATCCAACCGCAACACTGCTGCATGGTTCGATCCCTTCGCATCACCTGAGCGCTTCACCCCGAATCCCCAGTCACGCCGCAACCGGCGGCACGGGGCTGATGGCCGAAGCCTACTGCCCTGGCCTCGTCCTTGGCAAACACAGCGTGCTCAGGCGGGCCGCACGCGCAGCGCCTGCAACCGGGCATGGATGCTCTCGTGCACCGACAGCAGCGCCGGGATCACCAGCAACACCAACAGGGTCGCGAAGGCCAGACCGAAGGCGATCGAGGTCGCCATCGGGATCAGGAACTGGGCCTGGACCGAGGTCTCGAAGAGCAATGGCATCAGCCCGGCGACCGTGGTCATGCTGGTCAGCAACACCGCGCGCAGACGCTGACAGGCGGCCTCGACCAGCGCGTCCTGGCGCCCCAGCCCCTGACCGATCAACTGCTGGTAGAACTTCACCAGGATGATCGAATCGTTGATCACGATCCCGGAGAGGCCGAACATGCCGAACAGCGACAGGATGGTGACGTCGATGTCGATCAACCAGTGCCCGAACAGCGCCCCGGTCAGACCGAAGGGGATGGCGGCCATCACCACCAGCGGCCAGCCGTAGGAGGCGAACACCCAGGCGAGGATGATATAGATCAGGATCAGCCCGAGCAGCAGCCCCTTGCGCATATCCCCCAGGGTCTCGCGCTGATCGGCCGAGCGTCCCTCGAACGAGTAGCTGATACCGTGTAGACGCTGCAGCTCGGGCAAGGGCCCGGCAGCGAGCGACTCGAGCACCGCGCCGACCTCGCTGACCTCGGAGTCGACATCGGCCGAGACCTCGACGGCGAGCTTGCCGCCGGCATGACGCAGGATCTCGAAGCCACGGCGCGAATCCCACTCGGCCACCGCGCTCAGCGGCACCGCCGAACCGTCGGGCAGGCGCACATTGAAGCGATAGAGCGCGCCGAGCTGGTCGCGCTCAGCGCGCGGCAGGCGCACCCGCACCTCGACCTCGTCGGCGCCGTCCTGGAAGATCTGCACCAGCTGACCGTCGAAGGCGTTGCGCAGCTGGCGCCCCAGGTCCTCGACGGTCAGCCCCAGCGCCTCGCCCGCCGGCGAGAGCCGATAGATGATCTGCTCGCGCCCATAGGCCATGTCGTCCTCCACCTCACCGACCCCGGGCATGCCCTTGAGCGCCTCGGAGAGCGCCAGCGCGGCTTCCTTGAGGGTCTCGGCCTCGGCACCGTTGAGCCGCACCGTGAGATCACGCCCCGGCGGTCCGGCCCGGCGCGAGGTGATGGTGAAGGACTCCAGCCCCGGCGGCTGCTCGATGCGCGCGCGCCAGGCGCGGATGAACTCGGCGTTGCGCACCGTGCGCGCATCGGTCGGGGTGAGCTCGACGCGCAGCCCGCCGAGCTGATCGGCGGTCGAGCCGGCGCTCTCGGGCTTGCTGCCGTGCAGCGCGATGGCCAGGTTGACCAACCGCCCCTGATCGAAGCTCGCCTCGGTCTCGCGCAGGGTGTGGTCGAGATGTTCGAGGAAGTCATCGACGCGCGCGCGCGGCGTGCCGGCGACGAAGGTCACATTGGCATTGATGATCTGACTCTCGGGCGTGGGGAAGAAGACGAAGGTCATGCGCCCCCCGGCGAGCAGGCCGACGGCGATCATCAACAGCGCCACCGCCGCGCTGATGGTGGCGAAGCGGTGCTCCACGGCGTGCGTCACCAGCGGGCGGAAGAACTCGTCGCGCAGCCGCTCGAAGCCGCGATCGAGACGCGCGCGCAACGACCCCGGCTGGGTGCGATGGGCGTGGACGAAGGCCCCGCGCAGGTGCCCGGGCAGCACCAGCATGCTCTCGAGCAGCGAGGAGAGGATCACCGCCACCACCACCAGCGGGATGGCGCCGAGGATGTTGCCGATGATCCCGCCAACGAGCATCAGCGGCAGAAAGGCGGCGATGGTGGTCAACGACGAGGCGAGCACCGGGGCGAGCATCCGCCGCACCCCGCCCTCGGCGGCGAGCAGCGGATCCTCGCCCATCTGGTGATGAGCCTGGGCGTCCTCGCCGACGACGATGGCATCGTCGACGATGATACCGAGCGCCATGATCAGCGCGAACAGGCTCATCATGTTGATGCTGCCGCCGGCGAGATAGAGGATGAACAGGGTCGCCATGAAGGAGACCGGGATGCCCCAGGCGACCCAGAAGGCCACCCGCCCGCTGAGAAACAGGAAGAGGATGGCCACCACCAGGATCAAGCCCCCGGCGCCATTGCTCACCAACAGCATGATGCGGTCGCGGATCAACTGCCAGGCGGCGTCGTAGACCACCAGCTCGACCCCGGGCGAGAGCGTCGGGCGGGTGTCGGCGAGCCACTGGTCGAGCACCTGCGCCGCCTCCAGCGAATTGCCGAGCTCGGCGCGCTGCAGCACCATCTCCACCGCCGGACGGCCATCGACGGTGAGCAGCAGCTGACCGTCGCGCGGCACCCGCTCGATCTCGGAGACATCGCCGAGATCGATCTGCAGCACCTCCTCGGTCACCACCGGCAGGTCGGCGAACTCCAGCGGATCGCGCCGCTTGTCGAGGCTGCGCAGCTCGCGCGCGGCCTCGGCGCGACCGACCTGACCGGCCGGCAGGTCGCGGCTGAAGGCGGCCACCCGATCGCCGATCTGCCCCAGGCTCAGGCCGAGCTGCTCGAGACGCTGGTGGTCGACCGCGATGCTGATCTCCTCCTCCGGCAACCCGCGGATGTCGACCTTGTCGATCCCGCGATCGAGCAGCTCGGACTCGAAGCGGCGCACCAGATGACGCAGCTCCTCGGGGCGATCCGGGCCACTCACCAGCAGCCGCGCCACGGTCTCGTAGCGGGTGGCGAGCGCCACCTCGGGTTTCTCGGCGTCCTGCGGCAGGTTGCGGAAGTTGTCGACCAGCCGCCTGACCTGATCGAGCGCGAGCAGCGGGTCGGTGTCCTCGTCGAACTCCAGGGTGATCGCCGAGATCCCCTGCGAGGAGGTCGAGGTCAGGTCACTGAGTCCATCGACGCTACGCAGACGCTGCTCGAGCGGGTTGGTGATGCCATCCTCGACGTCCTCGGCACTGGCCCCGGTCCACACCACCCGGACGCTGACGATGTCGAGATCGAAGTTGGGGAAGAACTGGATGTTGAGCCGATCGAGGGCGAAGATGCCGCTGAGGATCATCATCACCATCAGCAGGTTGGCCGCGACCTTGTGGTGTGCAAACAGCCCGATCAGATCGCTGCGATGTCCCGTTGCCCGACGCGCCCGACTCACTGATGCGCCTCCACCCGCAGCCCGTCGACGGCGTTGGGCATGTGGGTGACCACCAGCGGGTCACCGGAGACGAGTTCGGGCGCCGCGACCAGCAGCCGTTCCTCGCCATCGGGCGCGAACCAGCTCCCCAGGGTGCGCACCGCGACCGCGCGCATCCGCCCATCGACGAAGGTATAGACCCGGTTGCCGCCGTAGACCGCGGCGAAGGGCACCGCCACCACCGACTCGCGCAACGGACGCTCCAGGCGCAGGGTGAGCATCTGACCAATACGTAGCCACTCGGCCCCTTCGGTGAGGGTAAAGAGCCCGTCGATGCCGCTCGGATCGGCCTCGCCGGCGAGCCGTTCGAGCACCAGCCCGACACGACCGCCATCGACCAGCGCCGAGGCCGGCAAGGAGCCGGCGTTGCGCAGCGCGGCGGCAAGCTCGGCCTGATAGGGCGCGGGGATGCGGGCGCGCACCTCGAGCCCGGCGAGCGGATAGAGCGAGAGCAGCACCTCGTCGGTCTTGACCTGATCGCCCACAGCGACCTCCACCGCGCTGACCACCCCGGCGTAAGGCGCGACCACGCGCGAGCGGGCAAACGCCAGTCGCGCCTCCTCGTACTCGGCACGGGCCTGTTGCAGCCGCGCCTCGAGGGCGCGCCGGCGTGCCGGGTAGTCGGCGATGCGCATGCTGCGTTCGCTCACCGCCAGACGCTGACGGGCCAGGTCCTGCTCGGCGAGGTCGAGGTCGTTCTGCGAGCCGACCTGACGCCGGGTGAGGCTCTTGGCGCGCGCCACCGCGTCCTCGGAGAGTTCGAGCAGGCGGCGCTCCTGTTCGAGCGCCGCCCGATCGCTCTCCTGACCGTTGCGCTCGCTCTCGAGCTGAGCCTCGAGCTCGGCGACCTGGGCGCCGGTGCGGGCGAGCCCCGACACCAGATCGCGCGGATCGAGTTCGAGCAGCAGCTGACCGGGCACCACCCGCTCACCCTCGCGCACCAGCACCCGCGCCACCTGCGCCGAGGCCGAGGCCGCCGCGCGCAGCAGGTCGGGGTTCTCGACCTGGCCGTAGAGTTCGAGCATCGGCGCCAGCGCACGCGGCTCGACCGGCTCGAGCGCCACCCGCCAGACCCGCTCGCGGGTCTCGGTGACCGGGCGATCGGGGCGGGTTTGCTTGAGGTACTGGAAGACACCGAAGCCGACGGCGAGGATCAGGACGGGCAGCAACAACTTGAGCAGACGATTCACGGTGTCCCTTGGTCGATTGAGCTGGGGTTGGATGCGCCGTCATCGGCGCCCGGGGCGACGATGACCAGGCCGGCGGGCGGTCTCACCCTCCGGGAGGGGCATTGTGCCGAGGCGCAGGCCGCCCTGCTACGGCAAATGTGGTGGATGCCATTTGTTTCCACGATTACCGCCACCGCCACCAGATCAGGGCAGCGGTGGACGGAAACAACGCCAGGACGGCAGCGAGATCAGTCCGCGGCCGAGTCGGCGACCACGGCGACCACCGCCGCGCAAAGCGCCTCGAGCTCCTCGGGGGTGATCACGAAGGGGGGCATCAGATAGATCAGCCGACCGAACGGGCGCACCCAGACACCACGCTCGACGAAGCGACGCTGGATCTCGCGCATCGCCACCGGCTCGATCATCTCGACCACGCCGATCGCGCCCAGCACCCGCACCTCGGCCACCCCGGGAAGCGCGCGCGCCGGCGCCAGACCACGCTCGAGCCCGGCGGCGATGGCCGCCACCCGGCCCTGCCAGTCATCCTCGAGCAGCAGCCCGAGGCTGGCATTGGCCACCGCGCAGGCAAGCGGATTGCCCATGAAGGTCGGCCCATGCATGAAGGCGCCGGGCGCGGCCGCGGAGATGGTATCGGCCACGCGCGCGCTGGCG
The DNA here is from genome assembly GCF_000224005.2 of Marichromatium purpuratum 984. Classification (NCBI taxonomy): domain Bacteria; kingdom Pseudomonadati; phylum Pseudomonadota; class Gammaproteobacteria; order Chromatiales; family Chromatiaceae; genus Marichromatium; species Marichromatium purpuratum. The sequence continues at coordinate 1,120,903 of NZ_CP007031.1, read as the reverse complement.
AGGGTGGCGGCGAGCGTCATGTAGCCGCCGGTCAGCGCCTTGCCGACGGTCATGATGTCCGGGGCGATGCCGGCGTGCTCGCAGGCGAACAGCCGCCCGGTGCGCCCGAAGCCGGTGGCGATCTCGTCGGCGATCAGCAGCACGTCGAAGCGATCGCACAGCGCCCGCACCTGCGCCAGGTAGTCGGCGCTGTAGAAGCGCATGCCGCCGGCACCCTGGACGATGGGCTCGAGGATCACCGCCGCCAGCTCGTGCTGGTGGCGCTCGATCAGCGCGGCGAACTCGGCGATCGCCGCCGGCGTGCAGGGCTCGCCGTAGCGACACTCGGGCGCCGGGGCGAAGACCTGCTGCGGCAGGGTGGCGCTGAACAGGTGATGCATCCCGGTGACCGGATCGCACACCGACATGGCGTTGAAGGTATCGCCGTGATAACCGCGACGGATGGTCAGCAGACGATGGCGCTCGGGGCGCCCGGCGGCCTGCCAGAATTGCAGCGCCATCTTGATCGCCACCTCCACCGAGACCGAGCCCGAATCGCAGAGGAAGACGTGTTGCAGCGGCTCCGGGGTGATCGCCACCAGTCGCTCGACGAGCTGCGCCGCCGGCTCGTGGGTGAGCCCGCCGAACATCACGTGCGCCATGCGCTCGAGCTGATCGCGCGCGGCCTGGTTGAGCACCGGGTGGTTGTAGCCGTGGATCGCGCACCACCAGGAGGACATGCCGTCGATCAGCTCGCGCCCGTCGCTCAGCTCGATGCGGCAGCCGCGCGCGGCGCGCACCGGATAGACCGGGTCGCGATCGCGGGTGGAGGTATAGGGGTGCCAGGCATGGGCCTGATCGATGGCGAGGATGTCGTTGGCTTGCATGGTTGGTCGATCGCACGGGCCGCTTTGGATGGAGTGAAGGACACACCGCCCGCGCGCGGCCCTGCTCGCGGACGGGATGAAGCCATGACATGTCGGCTACATGTCGGCGCGGCTGTCGATCCGACTGGTGGCGACGCCGGAGAGGATCTCCTTGATGATCTCGCGACAGGCCGCCTCGCGGTCGCAGTCGCGGCCACGGCGCGCGGCCTGGAAGAAGCGCGCCAGCTCGCGCTGCTGCGACTGGGTCAGCTCCTCGGAGAAGCCACGGCGCACCGCGACGCGCTCGGGGACCTTGTTCGCGGCCTCCTCGTCGGCGGCCTGACGGCCATGCGCCCAGTTCATCGCCCGCGCGCTGTAGAGCACGATGCGATCGAGCAGCACGAAGGGGAAGCGCGGGTCGGAGACCGGCCCCATGGTGAAGCGCTGGGTGCCGGGGGCGCGCTCGATATCGAGCTTGGCCAGCGCCTTGCCCCCGACCAGCCCGAGCACGCCGCCGGTGAAGGCGCCGATCAACGCCCCGGCACCGAGCGAGTGACCGGCGGCGGCGAGATCGACGGTGGCCCCGGAGGCGGCGCCGGCGGCGACCCCGACCATCGCCAGCTGACGCCGCGACAGCCCCAGTGCCTGACCGACCTCGTCGGAGAACAGATCCTGGTTGAGGATGGAATCCGGCGGCAGGTTCCAGACATGATGGCGGAAGTTGGCGCGGAGCTGCTCCTGGGCATCGAGTTCGAGCTGACGCAGCCCCTGCTCGAACGCGGCGGCGACCTCGTCGCGGATGCGCTCGCGCCCGCTCTTGAACACCAGTTTGCCGTTCTTGACGGTGCGGGTGACACGATAGGAAAGCGCATCCCTGAGCAACTGCAGGATGGTGTTGACGGCCTGATCGGTGCGCCGCGCCCAGTCGCAGGCGAAGGCGTCGATCGCCTCCTCGACGCGTTCCTCCCAGCGCTGATCGATGCTCTTGAGCGCCTCGAGCAGCTTGATGCGCTCGCTGTAGGTGGCGCGATGGGCGTTGAACTCGCGCACCGAGTTGAACGCCTTGCTCAGCGCGTCCTGCCACTGTGCCATGTGACGATTCTGGCTGGTGAGGTTGTTGAGGATCGCCATGCGCGGTCGCCCGGTGAGACGCAACAGCTCGATCTCGACCCGGTCCTTCTCCTTGATGCGCTTGGAACCATCGACCACCAGGATGACTCCGGCGCCCTCGGCCACCGGCTGCAGCAGAGCGCAGTCGTGGGCGAACAGCGGATCGCGCTGATGGGTGTCGACGAAGGCGCGCGCCAGATCGCCCACCGACTCGTTGGCCTGGAACCACTCGAGGATGGCATTGGGGTTCTGGAAGCCCGGGGTGTCGATGAACTCGACCACCGTGCGACCATCGATGATCACCGGGTAGCTGGTCGACTCGGTGGTGGTGCCGGCGCGCTTGTCGATCGCGATCCGGTCGTTCTCGGTGAGGGTAGCGACCACCGAGGACTTGCCCGCGTTGGGGTGTCCCATGATCGCCAGGCGTGGGATCTTCACCGCCATCAATCTTCTCCATCCTGCGGCTGCGGCGCCAGCATCTCGAGACGCAGATAGGGGTCGGCCATCTGCTCGATCTTGCGCTGCCAGTCGGTGTAATCGAAGGTGCCGAGCGGTGGCAGGCGGTCCTCGTCCTCAGGGTCGCCGACCAGCGCGAGCAGCATCTGTGCCTGGGTGCCGGCGGCGGCACGCAGCTCGCGCAGGAACACCAGGTTCTCGGTGATCGGCGGCTGCGAGCCGTCCTGGATGATGGCGATGCGCGCCGGCGGCGCCTCCCAGGCCCCGTCGGTCACCAGGGCGAGCGCCTCCTCGGTCATCTGGCTGCCGGCGCCGAAGGGCGCCCGGGCGCCGATCCGCCAGCCGGTGTGCTGCGCGAGCAGCGCGGCCAGTCGCGGCTGGTCCTCCGGCTCGAGCACGTCGTCGATGTCGACATGGATCAGCAGCAGACAGCCGTCGGGGGCGAAACGCGGCCCAGCGTCTGTCGCTACCGGCACCACTGGTGCCGGTTCCGATTCTGGCTCAGGCTCAGGCTCGGGCTCGGGCTCGGGCTCAGGCTCAGGCTCAGGCTCAGGCTCAGGCTCAGGCTCAGGCTCAGGCTCAGGCTCAGGCTCAGGTTGGGGTGTCGACTCGGGCTCGGGTTCCGGCACGCGTTCCGCTTCTGACGTGGGCTCTGCGGCCGACTCGACGAGCGTCGTGGCCTGCGTCTGCGGGGGCTCGGGCGCTCCTTCGGACTCGGCGGTCGTCGTCTCCGCCTCCGGCTCGGTCTCGCCCTCGGTCACCTCGACCCCTTGCTCAGATTCCGGCTCAGCGACGGGCTCGGGCGCCTTGTCCTCGACCTCGCGCTCATCCGCCTCGGGCACCGCAGTCGAGCGCACCTGACCCACCGACGAGACGGCGTCGGACACGATCGACGATTGCGACGCCGCCTCGACCGACTGCGCGGCGAGCTCGGTCGTCGACGCGGCCTCCGGATCGGGCTCGATGAGACGCTCGGCCCCGGTATCGCCAACCCTCTCCTGCCCCTCTCCCGACTCAGATGCCGCGTGCGGCTCTGGCTCGGGTCGGGGTGTCGGCTCGGGCTCGGGTTCCGGTTCTGGCGCAGGCTCCACGACCGGCTCGACTTCCGACCGGGGGGGCTCGGTCACTCCCTCGGGTTCGGCGACCACCTGCGCTGCCTTCGGTTCGGCCTCAGGCTCGGTGACGGACTCGGACGCCGAGGTCCGGTCCTCGACCGGGGGCTCGGCGAGCTGCCCGGATGCCGCGGGCGTCGCTTGAGTCTCAGACGTTCCCGCTACGGTCTCGGCGGTCGAACCCACCGCCTCGACCTCGTCCATGGACGGTGCCGCGCTCGGGGCTGGCGGCGTCACCGGCATGGTCGGGACCGCCGGGACCGCCGGTCGAGCGGCGGTCTCGGGCGCAATGACCGCCGGCGGGGGCGGGGTCTCGTCCACCGGTGGCGATTGCGGCGGCACCGGAGCGCGCCGCTGCGCCGGATCGCGCCAGGGCCGAGCGACGTGCAGCGGTACCTTGGCGCGCGCCTCAGTCTGTTCCTTGGGCTTGAGCGCGCCGGGGGCGACCGGCGCCGGGATGTGCATCTCAGCTCCGCCCTCGCCACCGACCCCGGTGAAGTCGAGCCGGGGGGTGAGCATCCGCGCATAGAGCGCCTGGGTACGGCCATGAGTGAAGGGCAGCCGCTCCAGCGACAACCGCAGGACCAGGCGCGAGACCCAGTAGAGCAGCAGCCGCGGCAACAATCCGTAGGAGATCACCGCCAGCACCAGAAACCAGCGCCAGGAGCGCAGATGCTCGGGATCGGGCCGGGCCGCCGAGGACATCGCCCACTGTTCGAGATAGATCCGCGAGCCCTCGATCTGCTCCAGGGTCGGATAGCCGACGCCCTCGCCGAACAGCCAGCCCCAGGGGGTGGCGACCAGCTGCACGAGGTCGTGGATGGTCTGCGGGTGCACGGCGAGCGCCGAGCCCCAGCCGAAGGCGATGTCGGTGAACCACTCGAGTACCACCGTGCAGAGGATCACCCCGAGGTTAAAGGCCACCCCGAAGAGCTGTGCCGGGATCAGCAGCGGCAGATAGGCGATCGGGCCGTAGAGCGCATACTGCGCGCGCAACAGCCCCTGGGTGGACTGGGCACGTTCGCGCACCTCCTCAGTGCTGTGCGCCAGGCGCTGGTGCTGCAACCAGCCCGCGCCCTTGCTGAGCAGGGGCTGGATGAGACGGGTCAGCAGCGAGAGGTCCTGGCCGATCGCCGCGCCGGTGCGCACCCGGCGCGTCACCCAGGTCGAGACCAGGGCGACGACCAGGGCGAACTGTACGAACACCAGCAGGAACAGGTACCAGGTGACGCTGACCGGCTGCAGCCCGTCGTAGTTGAGCAGCGCCGAGGCCACCGCCACGCCGAGCAGGAAGCCGGCGCCGCCGAGCAACAGGTTGCCCAGGCGCTGCGCCGAAGCGAAGGCCGCGCCGGGCAGCAGCGCGCCCATGCCGGCGGGCTCGCGCGCGCGACGCTCGGCGAGCCAGCGACGCAGGCTGGCGCGACGGTGTTGCTGGGTGTGGGGCTCGGCGCCGTCGAGAGACGCCTGGATGTGCTCGAGATAGAGCGCGCGATCGCGCTCGGTGAGCCGCTGACGGGCGGTGGGCTCGTCGCGCAGCGCGCGCTCGTCGGCGTCGAGATAGTATTCGAGGTCGATCAGGTCCGGGACATCCCAGCGCGCAGCGGCGTCCGGGGTGTGATCGACCGGGGATTCGCTTCGGTGATGTCGGAGATCCATGGGCTCAGACTGCCGCTCCGTAGTCCAACCGGTTACTCTACGTCGGTTGCGCGGCGAGATCCATACAGGGGGGTGCCCCATGCACCGCCTCGGCGGAGCGTCTCCGATCCCGCCACCGGGAGCGGATCATAACCCGTGCACGCCATGCCCGTCATATCCTTGACGGGCATGGCGTGCCGGTCAAGCGGCCTCGGCCCGGGCCAGCGCGGCGCGATTGAGCGCCTGGAGCACGGCGCGCAGCGAGGCGGTCACGGTGTCGCGATCGGTCGCCACGCCGCTGACCGGCACGCCGTCGACCTCGAGCTGGACATAGGCCACCGCCTCGGCCTCGGTGCCGCCGTCGAGCGCGTGCTCCTGGTAATCCCGCACCCGCAGGCTGCGGTCGAAGCGGCGCGCGCAGGCGTCGACGAAGGCGGCGATGGTGCCTTCGCCCTCGCCGCACCAGCGCTGCTCGCCCTCGCCGGCGTCGATGCGCGCCTCGACGCGGTCCTGGCCGGGGTGGTCGAGCTGATAACCGATCAATCGTGTCGGTCCCTGCTCGCGCAGATAGTGCTCGCGGAACAGCGCGTAGAGGGTGGCGGCGGCGAGCGCCCCGCCGTGGCGCTCGCTCTCGCGCTGCACCACCTGGGCGAACTCGACCTGCAACCAGCGCGGCAGGCGCAAGCCGTAGTCCTGTTCGAGCACGAAGGCCACCCCGCCCTTGCCCGACTGGCTGTTGACGCGGATCACCGCGCGGTAGTCACGGCCCAGGTCCTGCGGGTCGATCGGCAGATAGGCGACGTCCCAGGGCGCGTCGGGGCGCTGCCGGGCGAGACACTTGCGGATCGCGTCCTGATGGCTGCCGGAGAAGGCGGTATAGACCAGCTCGCCGAACCAGGGGTGACGCGGATGCACCGGCAACCCGGTGCACTCGGTGCAGACGGCGACGATCTCGGCCGGATCGGAGAGATCGAGCTGCGGGTCGATGCCCTGGCTGTAGAGGTTCATCGCCAGGGTCAGCAGATCGGCGTTGCCGGTGCGCTCGCCGTTGCCGAACAAGGTGCCCTCGACACGATCGGCGCCGGCGAGCAGCGCCAACTCGGCGGCGGCCACGCCACCGCCGCGGTCGTTGTGCGGGTGCACCGAGAGCACCACCGCCTCGCGTCGTGACAACCGGGTGGAGATGTACTCGACCTGATCGGCGAAGACGTTGGGGCTGGCGACCTCGACGGTGGCCGGCAGGTTGATGATGCAGGGGCGATCGACCGTCGGCGCCCACTCGGCGAGCACCGCCTCGCACACCTCGAGGGCGTAGTCGGGCTCGGTGGCGGTGAAGCTCTCCGGCGAATACTCGAAGGTCCAGCGCGTCTCGGGATGACGTGCCGCGGCCTCGCGCAACAGCCGCGCGCCGTCGCGGGCGATCTCGATCACCCCGGCGCGGTCGCGCCCGAAGACGCGCTCACGCTGTACCGGCGAGGTCGAGTTGTAGACATGGACGATCGCCCGCGGCGCCCCGGCGAGCGCCTCGAAGGTGCGCTCGACCAATGCCTCGCGTGCCTGCACCAACACCTGGATGGTGACGTCCTCGGGGATCTCGTCGTGCGCGATCAACCAGCGCACGAAGTCGTAGTCGGGCTGGCTGGCGGCCGGGAAACCGACCTCGATCTCCTTGAAGCCGAGCTTGACCAGCAATCGCCACAACCGCTGCTTGTGCGCGACATCCATCGGCTCGAGCAGTGCCTGGTTGCCGTCGCGCAAATCGACGCTGGCCCAGCGCGGGGCCTGTTCGACGATACGGTTCGGCCACTGGCGATCGGGCATGGCCATCGCCGGGGACGGCCGGTAGCGGCGATGATCGAAGCGGGTCATGCGGCTCTACTCCTTGGCGGGGATGCCCCGCCGCTGACACGCGGCGGGGCGGGACGCGGGCCGTGCGACGACGGCCCGCGAATGAATCGGGGCCGGTCTTTCCCGGCAGTCAACCCTGAGGGCCTGTGAAGTGACGACCTCGCGCTGTCGTCGCGCAGAGACAGGGCGAGCGTCGTCTCCTGTGCCCGGTCCCGGTAAGGACCCTCGGCCGCTCTCGTCCTGGTTGGGACATCGAGCCTGTTTCGGCGCGCGCCTGGTGGGCGTCTGCCGGTGGTTGGCGGCTGGTTGGCCGACGGTTGTAAGTCTACGCCGGCGGCCCCGGCAGAGGATTGCGAATTCGCGCCGATAAAGCAGCTTTTGCGCAATAAAATGCCAACATAAAAAATTAACAGGCAACTGAAGACGCAATCTTGGAGCTTCGATGAAACTCGATCGCTATGACCGCCGGATCCTCGCCGAGCTGCAGGACAACGGACGCATCAGCAACCAGGACCTCGCCGAACGGGTCGGGCTCTCACCCTCGCCCTGTCTGCGCCGGGTACGCGCGCTCGAGGCCGCGGGCATCATCACTGGCCATCGCACCCTGGTCTCGCCCCAGGCGCTCGGACTCAACCTGCTGGTGATCATCAGCATCTCGATGGACCGCCACACCCCAGAGCGCTTCGAGCGCTTCGAGCAGGCGATGGCGGCGATGCCCGAGGTCCTGGAGTGTCTGCTGATCACCGGGCGCGACGCCGACTATCAGCTCAAGGTGATCGTCCCCGACATGGAGGCCTATCAAGCACTGCTGATCGAGCGCATCACCCGTATCGAGGGGGTCTCCGGGGTGCACTCGAGCTTCGTGCTGCGACGGGTGCTCGAACGTACCCAACTGCCGGTGGATTGAGCGCGCGCAAAACCCTTACATTTTCCACTGTTCAAATCGCCGCCAGGGCCGATAACAAGGCATGGTCCGTGCTCCGTCAACGGCAAGGCAGCGCACGCGCCGTCGCGACCACAGCGGCGGCCCCGCGCCGGATCCGGGGTCAGCCGCGCCGAGTGGGCTGACCACCCAGTCAGCATCCACGCAACGAGCAGATATCATGTGTAACGAAACATCGAGCAGAGGCACCCATTCCTGGCCGCTCGAGCCGCTTTCGCGACGCAGCGCCGGCCTGACAGCCCTGTCATTGCATGACGAGAATGTCCGTTTCGCCACAACCCGCGGGGTGAGCGAACACAACCGCAGCGCCAACTTCGTCCCCGGCTATCTCGACAGCGTCAGCGGCGAGTGGGTGCTGTCGCGGTTCCGTGACGGCTCCCCGGCACCGGTGCATGTGCTCGACGGCCTGCCGCCGACCTGGGTGGCGCGCCGCGATGCCGCAGGCAACGTGGTACAGACCCGTCCCGGGATCGTCTCGGGGTTCGTTCGCGACGGACTCTTCTATACCCGCGAGGAGGCCGTGTTGGCGCTGTGCTGAGAGCAGCGCCCCGAACTCAGTGACGCGCCTCGCGGACGGCCTGCTCGGCGAGGGCGTGGCCGAGTTCGATCAACTCGCTGGCGCGGTGGAACTCGTGCGCGGCACAGGTATCGCGCGGCACATCGATCACCACGTCGGGGCGATAGGCGGCCAGTTGCACCGCGGCGATGCTGTTCTGCATGGTCTCGAAGGAGCGGTTCATCAGCTCGAACATCCCCAGCTTGTCCTCGTCCTCGCGGGCGAGATCGAGCCCGATGGCGTCGAGAAACTGGCGAATCCGCTGCTCGTAACCGATCTCTGCGGGGGGCGTGGCCGAGGCCTCGGCATCATCCCGGGGCTCGACCTGGGGGCGTGGCACCTCGGGGGTGGGCTGGGCATTGAGGTTGACCGCGATGGTCAGGTCGGTGAGGTCGCGAAAGGTCGGTGCGATCGGCACCGGATTGAGCAACCCGCCATCGACCAGGGTCTTGCCCAGATAGCAGTGCGGGCGGAACACACCGGGAATCGAGATCGAGGCGCGGATAGCGTCGAACAGCGCGCCGCGCGAGATCCACACCTCTCGCTGACGGTCGAGGTCGGTGGCCACCGCGGTGAAGACGATCGGCAGGTCCTCGATGGCGAAGTCACCGACCATCGCCCGCAGGGTGTCCATGATGCGGTTGCCCTTGATCAGGCCGTCGCCGCTGAAGGCGAAGTCGAGGAAGCGCAGCACGTCGGGACGTCGCAGCGCACACACCCAGTGCTTGTAGGCGTCGAGTTCGCCGGCGGCGTGGATACCACCGACCAGCGCACCCATCGAGGCGCCGCTGATCGAGGCGATCCGATAACCGTGGGCATTCAACCACTCGATCACGCCGATGTGCACCAGGCCGCGCGCGCCGCCGCTGCCGAGCACCAGGGAGACGAGCTGTCCCGACACCGCGGTTACCCCTGGGCGCTCACTGACGCCGCCGCGCGCGACGCTGACGCAGACGGATCTGGGTCCAGGCCGGACCCGAGAGCGCATAGCTGACCGACATCACAAACAGCACCAGCGGCGGGTTGATGTAGACCACCGCGAAGCTGAGCATGATGACCACGGCGAGCAGGAAGGGCACGCGCCCCTGCAGATTGACCTGCTTGAAGCTCTGATAGCGGAAGTTGCTCACCATCAACAGGCCGGCCCCGGCGGTGAGCAGCGCGGCGAGCCATGACAGGCTCGCCCCATCGATCCCCAGGTCCGTGCCCAGCCACACGCCAGTGGCGATGATCGAGGCCGCCGCCGGACTCGCCAGTCCCTGGAAATAGCGCTTGTCGGCGATCCCGACCTGGGTGTTGAAACGCGCCAACCGCAGCGCGGCTGCGGCGGTATAGACGAAGGCGGCGAGCCAGCCGACCTTACCCAGCCCGGAGAGCGCCCAGTGATAGGCGACCAGCGCCGGGGCGACGCCGAAGGCGACCATGTCCGAGAGGCTGTCGTACTCGGCGCCGAAATCGGTCTGGGTATGGGTCAGCCGCGCGATGCGCCCGTCGAAACCATCGAGCACCATGGCCGCGAGCACCGCCAGCGCGGCGGCCTCGAAACGCCCATGGGTGGCCGAGAGCACGGCATAGAAGCCCGCGAACAGCGCGGCAGTGGTGAACAGGTTGGGCAGCAGATAGATGCCGCGGGCCCGTTTGCGGGATGCGAGCGTTTCGTCCATAGTCTCCTTTGTCTGGATGCGCAGCAGGACTTGCACTGGCGCGAGTATAGCCGGGAGCCGACCCCGTCCGAAAGCGAGGAGCGGCACGCGCATCCGGGTGCGATCGTCCGGGGACAGACACCGAACGCGCTCGAATCCACGCACCGTCGTCAGACGGACGGAGGGGACATGAGCCTGCACCGACCCAAGCCGCCGCTGCCCAGTGACGACACCCGCTGGAAGCTGGTCAACGCCACCATGCGCCGCAACGGCTATGCCGATCACGCCCTGATCGAGACCCTGCACAGTGTCCAGGACGCCTTCGGTTATCTCGACGAGACCGCACTCAGGTTCGTCGCCGCCTCACTCGACGTCCCGCTGAGCAAGGTCTTCGGTGTCGCCACCTTCTATCATCTGTTCCGACTCAAGCCCAAGGGACGCCACACCTGCGTGGTATGCACCGGCACCGCCTGCTATATCAAGGGAGCGGGCGTGCTGGTCGATGCGCTGCGCGCGCATCACCAGGTCGAACCCGGCGAGACCACCGCCGACGGCGCACTCTCGGTGCTCACCGCACGCTGTGTCGGCGCCTGCGGGCTGGCCCCGGCGGCGGTGGTCGATGGCGAGGTCGTCGGCAAGCTCGCCCCGGAGGCGCTGCTTGAGCGGCTCGAGCAACTCGAACACGCGACGACCGCACCCGCGCCACCACCACGCGCCCGCGCGCCGGCCTGAGGCGACGACCTCAGCACAGGGGACGGCCGGGCACCGTCGGGGTGCCACCGACCAGTCAGCCACCGAGATAGCCAACCTCAAGAGGAGAGCGGGACCGGGGCTTGCCAGCGAGCCGTGCTATCCCACCCGGCCACAGCCGGGCTCCCCGCGACAGAGCGATGCATCTGGACGATCTCGCCGAACAGGCCGCCACCATCCGCACCCGCGACGCGGAGACCGAACACGAGATCCGGGTGTGCATGGCCGCGAGCTGCCAGTCCTCCGGGTCGGGACAGGTGCTCGAGGCACTGCGCGCCGGGGTCGAGCCACAGACCCAGAGCTGTCGCGTCAAGGGGGTTGGATGCATGGGCCTGTGCTCGGCCGGCCCACTGGTGGCGGTGGCCCCGCCGGGGACCACGCTGAACGCCTCGCGTCTCTATCGCGACGTCGCCCCTGCCAACGCCCCGGCGATCCTCGACAACCTCGGCAAGCCGGATCCCATCGAGCGACTGCACTGCCCCACCGACCAGCCCTTCTTCACCGCCCAGCACCGCATCGTGCTCGAACACTCGGGCCAGATCGATCCCGACAGCCTCGACGACGCCATCGCCGTCGGCGGCTACAGCGCCCTGGTGCGCGCGCTCACCGAGCTGACCCCGGCCGAGGTGCTCCGCGAGGTCACCAGCAGCGGGTTGCGCGGGCGCGGTGGCGGCGGCTACCCGACCGGGCTGAAGTGGTCGACGGTGGCGAAGATGCCGGGCGGGCAGAAATATATCGTGTGCAACGCCGACGAGGGCGACCCCGGCGCCTTCATGGATCGCGCGGTGCTCGAGTCAGACCCGCACCGGGTGATCGAGGGCATGGCCATCGCCGGCTATGCCGTCGGCGCGAGCAAGGGCTATGTCTATGTCCGCGCTGAGTATCCGCTGGCCGTCGAGCGGCTCACCAACGCCATCCGCAAGGCCAAGCGCGCCGGCTTCCTCGGCAGCCAGATCGCCGACACCCAGTTCGGCTTCGAGATCGAGATCCGTCTCGGCGCCGGCGCCTTCGTCTGCGGCGAGGAGACCGCGCTGATGGCCTCGATCCAGGGGCTGCGCGGCCAGCCGCGGCCACGCCCGCCCTACCCCGCCGAGGCCGGACTGTGGGGCTGCCCGACGCTGATCAACAACGTCGAGACCTTCGCCAACATCGCCCCCATCGTGCGCGAGGGCGGCGACTGGTTCGCCGCCCTCGGCACCGAGGGCTCCAAGGGCACCAAGGTCTTCGCGCTCGCCGGCACCATCGTCAACACCGGGCTGATCGAGGTGCCCATGGGCACCCGCCTGGCACACATCATCGAGGTCATCGGCGGCGGCATCCCCGGCGGCGGTCGGGTCAAGGCGGTACAGACCGGCGGCCCCTCGGGCGGCTGCATCCCCCGCGCCCATCTCGACACCCCGGTCGACTACGACAGCCTCAAGGGGCTGGGCACCATCATGGGGTCGGGGGGGATGATCGTGATGGACGAGCGCTCGAGCATGGTCGATGTCGCGCGCTACTTCATGGAGTTCTGCATGACCGAGTCGTGCGGCAAGTGCGTGCCCTGTCGCACCGGCACCCAGCAGATGCACGCCCTGCTCGAGCGCATCGCCGCCGCCGAGGCCGGGCGCGCCGAGCTGGCGCTGCTCGAGGAGCTGTGCGAGGTGGTTCAGGCCACCAGCCTGTGCGGGCTCGGTCAGACCGCGCCCAATCCGGTGCTGAGCACGCTACGCTATTTCCGCGACGAGTATGAGTCGCGACTCGTCGACTGAAGGCACGGGAGAGGAGCATGCCAGGTCCAGCCAGCCAGCCCAAGGTCCGCGTCGTCACCTTCAGGATCGACGACCAGGACCTCTCCGCCCGCGAGGACGAGACCCTGATCGAGGTCTGTCGCGAGCACCGCATCCCGATCCCCAGCCTCTGCTATCTCGAGGGGCTCTCGACCTGGGGCGGGTGCCGCCTGTGCATGGTCGAGATCGTCGGCCAGCCACGCCTGGCCGCCGCCTGCTCGACACGGGTGATCGAGGGCATGGAGGTGCGCACCGACACCGAGCGGCTGCGCCGCTACCGCCGCACCCTGGTCGAGCTGCTGTTCGCCGAGCGCGCCCATGTCTGCTCGGTGTGTGTCTCCAACGGTCACTGCGAGCTGCAGACCCTAGCGCAGCGCTGCGGGGTCGACCACATGCGCATGCCCAGACGCGCCGTCTCCTACCCCGTCGACAGCTCGCACGAGATGTTCCGGCTCGATCACGACCGCTGCATCCTCTGCACCCGCTGCGTGCGGGTGTGCGACGAGATCGAGGGTGCTCACAGCTGGGACGTGATGGGTCGGGGCAGCGACTGTCGGGTGATCACCGACATGGCCCAACCCTGGGTCGAGAGCGAGACCTGCACCAGCTGCGGCAAGTGTGTCCAGGTCTGTCCCACCGGAGCGCTGGTCAAGCAGGGCACCTCGGTCGGCGAGATGGTCAAGGACCAGCACTTCCTGCCGATCCTCGCGCGTCGGAGGCATCCACGATGAGCGCCACCCCCAGACTCAAGGTCGCCACCGCCTGGCTCGACGGCTGCTCGGGCTGTCACATGTCGCTGCTCGACATGGACCAACGCCTGATCGAACTGAGCGAACGCATCGATATCGTCTACAGCCCGCTGGTCGATACCAAGGTGCTGCCCGAACGGGTCGACGTCGGCATCCTCGAGGGCTCGATCAGCAACGCCGACGACCTCGCGCTCGCCCGCCGCTTCCGTGAGCACTGCCGGGTGCTGGTGAGCCTCGGCGACTGCGCGGTCAACGGCAACGTGCCGGCGATGCGCAACCACTTCCCGCTCGAGCAGGTGCTCGCCCGCGCCTATCGCGAGAACGTCACCCTGCAGCCACAGCTGCCCGATCGCGGGGTGCCGGCGCTGCGCCAGCGCGTGGTGCCGATCCACGGTGAGGTCGCCGTCGACGTCTTCGTCCCCGGCTGTCCCCCGAGCGCCGAGGCGATCTGGCAGGTGCTCGCCGCCCTGCTCGAGGGGCGCGACCCCGACCCCAGCGCCTTCACCCGCTTCGGCGCCTGACCAACCCCAGGAGACCATCGGCCATGCCCGACCCCGAGACCGAACAAGGCGTGATCGTCGCCCTGCTCGAGCGACTGCGCACCCAGCGCCTGCCGCGCGCGCTCGACATCAAGGCCAAGGTCGAGCGTGGCGAGGCGCTCGACACCTTCGACCTGAGCTTTCTCGAGGAGGTCTTCGCCGACGCCCGGTCGCTGCAGCCACGCTGGCGCGATCACCCCGAGCTGGGCACGATCATCGCCTCGATGATCCATCTCTACCACGAGATCACCACCCGGGCGCTCGCCAACGAGCAGGGGCACGAGACGGGCACCTGAGCCGGCACGCCACGAGGGAGAGGACACCATGAGCCGCACCATCACCATCGAGCCGGTCACCCGCATCGAGGGACACGCCCGGATCAGCCTCCAGCTCGACGACCAGGGCGAGGTCGCCGACGCGCGCTTCCATCTCACCCAGTTCCGCGGCTTCGAGAAGTTCTGCGAGGGTCGGCCCTATCGCGAGATGCCGGCGCTCACCGCACGCACCTGCGGGATCTGCCCGGTCAGTCACCTGCTCGCCTCCAACAAGGCCTGCGATCATCTGCTCTCGGTGAGCATCCCGCCGGCGGCCGAGCGGCTGCGCCGGGTGATGAACCTCGCCCAGCTGGCGCAATCGCACGCGCTCTCCTTCTTCCATCTCTCCTCGCCCGATCTGCTGCTCGGCTGGGACGCCGACCCGGCCAGCCGCAACATCTTCGGGGTGATGCGCCAGCACCCCGAACTCGCGCGCGACGGCATCCGGCTGCGCCAGATCGGCCAGCAGATCATCGAGACCCTGGGCGGCAAGAAGATCCACCCGACCTGGGTGGTGCCCGGCGGGGTGAGCACGCCGCTCGGCGCCGAACAACGCGACACCATCCTCGCCCTGCTCCCCGAGGGGCTGGAGATTGCCAAGCGCACCTACGACCTCTACAAGGGACTGCTGCCGCGTTTCCGCGATGAGGCGACGCGCTTTGGCAACTTCCCCACCCTGTTTCTCAGCCTGGTCAGCCCCGAGGGACGGCTCGAGCACTACGACGGGCTGTTGCGGGTGAAGGACGCCGCGGGCCGGATCCTCGAGGACCAGGTACCGCCGCACGAATACCCCCGGCTGATCGGCGAGGCGGTCGAGGACTTCAGCTACATGAAGTTCCCTTACTACAAGCCGCACGGCTATCCCCAGGGGATCTATCGCGTCGGCCCGCTGGCACGGCTCAACAACGCCGACGCCTGCGGCACCCCCTATGCCGACGTCGCCCTCGCCGAGTTCCGCATGCTGCAGGAGTCCGGACCGGTGAGCAGCAGCTTCCACTATCACTACGCGCGACTGGTCGAGATCATCTATGCCCTGGAGATGATGGAGCGACTGCTCAGACACCCCGAGATCCTCGACACCCGGGTCCGTGCCCGCGCGCGCAGCAATCGCGACGAGGGCATCGGCGTCGCCGAGGCCCCGCGCGGCACCCTGATGCACCACTACCGCATCGACGAGGCGGGGCTGATCACCTGGGTCGACCTGGTGATCGCCACCGGACACAACAACCTGGCGATGAACCAGAGCATCCGCCAGGTCGCCGCGGCCTATGTCGACGGCAACGATCTGCGCGAGGGCATGCTCAACCGCGTCGAGGCGGTGATCCGCTGCTACGACCCCTGTCTGTCCTGCGCCTCGCACGCCGTCGGCCAGATGCCGCTGGTCATCGAGCTGCGCGATCACCGCGGCCAGCCGCTCGACCGCCTGGAGCGCACATGCCAGTCCTGATCCTCGGCTACGGCAGCCCGATCCGCGGCGACGATGCCTTCGGCCCGCTGCTCGCCGAACAACTCGAAGCGGAGGCGAGCGATCCGCGCCTGCGGGTCCATGCCCGTCATATCCTCACCGCCGACCTGATCCCGGAGCTGCTCGACTGTGACCGGGTGATCTTCCTCGACGCCGCACTCGACACCGCGCCCGGCGAGATCCGTTGTCAGCGTCTCGACCCGAGCCGCGCCGGCGGATCGAGCATGGCCCACTTCCTCGACCCGCGCGAGCTGCTCGCCTGGTGCGAGGCGCTCTACGATCACCGCCCGACGGCCTGGCTGCTCTCGGTCGGCGCCGCCTCGCTCGACTACGCCAGCTATCGGCTCTCGCCCGAGGTCGCGCGGATGATCCCGGCGGTACGCACCCACATCGAGCGCCTGCTCGAGCAAACGCCGAGCGACGAGTCGCGCCCATGAACCACGGGGTGTGCGCCAGGGCGGCAATCGAGCGGTCGCTCGATGCCCCTTGGGGTCGGAAAAGCGGCGACAGTCAACCGTACCAAGCCCTGTCGACGCGCCAACACGCCCGCGACCGGTCTTGACGCGAAACTCGTACCGGTCTGCATCGACAAACGCATCGCAATTCGAGACGACAGCGACCCTCGAGGCGATCGCCACGCCGAGGGTGGCTGAGTCCACGACCAATCGGAAGGGGCTGGCTGCCGTCTCATCCGTCCCGAGCCAAGCGCGAACAACAGGCCGCCCCCCGGCGTCGGGATCACGCGCCGAGCAGCCCGCGATAGAGGTCGAGATAACGCGTCGCCGGACGCCGCCAACTGTGATCGGCACGCATCCCGTTGTCCCTGAGGCGATCGACATGCTCCGGGTGATGGCGCCACAGCCAGACCGCACGCGCCAGGACCCTATGGACCGCCTCGGTCGTCTGCGCCTCGAACAGATAGCCGTTGCGCTCGCCGGCAGGGCGGTCGCTGTGATTGGCGTCGATCACGGTATCGGCCAGACCGCCGACCCGACGCACCAGGGGAAGGGTGCCGTAGCGCATCGCGATCAACTGGGTCAGTCCGCAGGGTTCGTAACGACTCGGCACCAGGATCATGTCGGCACCGGCATAGATGAGATGGGCCAACTCCTCGTCAAAGGCGAGTTCGAGATGGGCATCGGGACAGTCGGCCAGGGCCTCACGCCGAGCGGCGAAGCGCGCGGCCACCGCCGGATCCGGCGCCGAGCCGAGCAGCACCACCTGACAGCCGAGCGCGAGCGCGCTGTCGATCCCGCCGAGGATCAGCTCGACCCCCTTCTGCGCATCGAGCCGGCTGACCACGGCGAGGATCGGCGCGGCGCGCGCGCGCAACCCCAGACGTCGGCGTAACGCCTCAGCGTTGCCGGCCTTGAGCGACAGGGTGTCAGGAGCATAGCGGACGGGGATCAGTGGATCGGTCTGCGGATCCCAGACCGCGTCATCGATACCGTTGAGGATGCCACCGAAACTGTCGCCACGAGACTGCAACACCCTCTGCAGCCCCATGCCCTGCTCGGTGTGCAGCACCTCCCAGGCATAGCGCGGCGAGACGGTGTTGACGAAGTCGGCGCAGTGGATGGCGCCACGCAGCAGATTGGCCCGTCCCGGCACGGCGGGGTCGTCGAGTGGACCCGGATCGAGCAGCGCCCCGACATCGACCCCGAGACGCGTCAGCACCGCCGGCTCGACCAGCCCCTGATGAGCAAGGTTGTGCAGGGTGAGACAGATTCGAGCGGAGACGTCGCCGGCATCCGGCACGGCCCGTTGCAGCACCGGCAACAGCGCGCTCTGCCAGTCGTGACAATGGACGATGTCGGGCCGCCATCCGGGGCGACGCAGCAGCGCATCGGCCGCACGCGCGAACAGCGCAAAGCGCAGCCCGTCGTCGGGCTCGCCATAGATACGCGAGCGACTGAACCAGTCACCTGCCGGATCGATCAGAACGCAGTCGAGCCCCTCGACCCGCAACCGCCAGCAGGCGCACTCGAGCACGGCCCCGTCGAGCGGGATCGACAGCGGCTCGTCGAGCGGCTCGAGCCGCGAGACGAAAGGCTCCGCCAGCAGCCCGCGATAATAGGGCAGCAACACCTGGACCTCGACGCCGGTCGCGGCCAGGGCGCGCGCCAGCCCCTGGGTGAAGTCGCCGAGCCCGCCGACCTTGGCAAGGGGCGCGCACTCGGCGCCGACCATGACCACGCGCATCGCTCAGTCCTCCTCGGCGCGCGGCGCCAGCGCCGGCGGATGCTGCGCCAGGATCGCGCGCAGCAGCTCAGGGTCGTCGACCCGGCACTCGAACTGGAAGCGCCCCCCCGGTCCCACCCGATACGGCTGACCGAACAGATCGATCTCGCGCCCCGGCGGCGCCCAGCCCGAGACACACAACCGCGCCTCGACCATCACGCCCTCGGCGCGGGGCGAGGGTCGCGCATACTCCAGCCTCGGCGGGACCTCGTCGACCAATCGCGCATCATCCCGCTCCGGCACATCGGCAGGTGCAGCGACCGACACCGAGGCGGCGACAGCGCGCCGCGCCACCACAGCGCGCCGCACACGTTCGACATCGACATCGAGCCCGAGTCCATGCGCGAAGGGCTCGGAGCGGGCGATCATCACCCAACCCTCGGCGCCGTCGGAGAGTCCGAGTTCGGCGCAATAATCACCGCTCGGCGGTCTCTCCGCGAGCACCATCCTGCCATCCGCGCCACCGCTCACCCGTGTCCGCACCACCCGCTCCGTCACCAGCCGGTCGCCGGTGCCCGGGGCTGCGCGCAGCAGCCGCACCACCGGACTCGCCCCCCCGGGACCGAAGAGCGCGGTAGCGCGCGCCACGTCGGTCGAGGAAAGGCTCCAGCTCGCCCCGACACCACCCGCAGCACGCTCGAACAGCACCACTTCGCTGCCACGCCGCAACGCAGGGAAGTCCATCGGCGCCGGATCGGCCATCACCGCACCGGCCTCTTCGCCGGGACGCGCCCCGACTTCGTCCGCGCGGGAGTCTTGGTGGATATCGATCGCTGTGCGCTCCTCTTCAAGCAAGGCCCATCAGACCTCGGCATCGGTCAACATCAGATCGTTCGAGCGATACGTCGGCGGCGGCGCCGAACCGTCCTCTCCCGCGAATGCCGCCAGCGTGCGCGCGGCCGCCTCGAGGCGCTGATACAGATACGGCAACCAGGATTCGCCCCAGTACAGATAACAGCTGGTCTCGGCCTCGAGGATCAACTGCCGAGCGCGCGCCAGATGGCCATCATCGTCATCCTCGCGGCGTTCACGCAACAGACTCCAGTAACGCTCGCTCAGTCTCGCCAGTTCGGCCACCGCCGCGCGCTGCATCCGGCTGCCGGTCCAGCGCGAGAGTTCGGCGCCGACATCGGCATCGATGTTCCAGCAACCCGCCTGAACCCGCGCGTGGACGCGTGGATGGAAGGCATCGAGATAGCATCCGAGCGACACCGGACGGATCATGCTCTCGCCATCGCGCCAGCGCGCCATCTGCGGCGCGAAGAAGTGACCGAAGAAACCCGCCTGCTCGTGGGTCTGACGCAACCAGACACCATTCTCGCCGTCGCACCAAGTGGTGAGCAAACGCGGCTCGCGGGGGCGTGGCGAGCGTGCGGCACGGAGGCAGACCTCGCGCTCGAAGCCATCAGGCTCCAGCCCCGACTGCTGCGCGCCGGAGAGGGCACGATCGCGCGGCACCACACGGATGCAGGCGCCATCATGACAGGCCAGATAGGGACGCAACACGTCGCTCATGCCATCGGCCGGGCGCACATGGCCACCGTCGACCACCACATAGTCGTACCCGGCCTTCACCAGCGCCGGGATCATCTCCATGGTGAAGGCCAGCTCCGGCGGCCAGAACCCACGCGGCGCGCGACCGAAGGCGCGCTCCACCAGGGCCCGCCCCCGTGCCAGTTGCTCGGCCCAGTCGGCGCGCGCGATCAACGGGAAGATCGGGTGCGAATACCCCGTTCCCACCAGCTCGATGTTGGTCGCCCGACGATATCGATCGAGCATCGCCGGGATGTCGACGACGGTGCGATAACGCGCGACCACCTCGGGATCGAGCAACTGCTCGAGCAGCACCCCGGAGAAACCGACGTGTAACACCGAGACATCGCGAAAGTGCTCGGCATAGCGCACCACCCGTTCGTAACAACGGATGATCTGCTCGGCCTCCCAGGGGCTGGCCTCGATCAGCAGGCGCAGATTACCCGGGGGTTGGTGCATGTGGAGCCCGAGTGCGTGGGCGATATTGGTGACGGTCATCCAGGTCTGAACAGCGGGTCGACGGGGCCCGCGACATCCACGGGCTACAGCAATCCCACATTAAACAATGGGGCGGGGTGGGTAAAGCGTGGGATAGCGGCCAGCGGCCAGCGGCCAGGAGGATTGAACCGCCATGGCGCAAAGAGCGCGAAGCAGGAAAGAGCCACCAGCCGTCAGGACCCTCGCCACTGGAGGCTGACGATCGACGCGCCCTACTCGCCCCGCCCTTCGAGCACCACCAGGCTACGACCGCGCACCAACAGCACTGAAGCCGGGTGCGGCGGCTGGAGGTCGGGCTCGATCAGGTCGGTCGGTGAGGCACTGGCGGTGTCGAGCGCACGGAACCAGGCGATGCCAGGGAGTTGCGGCAGGGTGAAGCGACGCGCGCAGGGTTCCATGTTGATGGCCACATGCAGCACCGGCTCGGTCTTGCGCAGTGGCGCCAGGGTGAAGGCGAGCACCCGCGCCTGCGGATCGTCCCAGGGCGGCTGATCGGGCTCGAGGCCGTGCCAACGAATGTCGGGTAGCCCCGCGTCCGAGCGCGCCCGACCGTTGAGGAAACGGCGTCGGCGCAGACTCGGGTGACGCTGGCGCAACGCGATCAGCCCGCGCACGAAGCCCAACATGCTGGCGTTGCGCTCGACCAGCGACCAGTCGAACCAGTTCTCGGCGTTGTCCTGACACCAGGCGTTGTTGTTGCCGCCCTGGGTGCGCAACACCTCGTCGCCGGCGAGCAGCATCGGCACGCCCTGGCTGAGCAACAGCAGCGCGAGCAGGTTCTTGGCCTGACGCCGACGCAGCGCCAGCACCTCGGGATCCTCGGTCTCGCCCTCGATGCCGCAGTTCCAGCTCAGGCCGTCGTCACTGCCGTCACGGTTGTCCTCGGCGTTGGCGAGATTGTGCTTGCGGCCATAGGAGACCAGGTCCCAGAGGGTGAAGCCGTCGTGACAGGTGACGAAGTTGACGCTGTTGAGCGGATGGCGGAGATTGGCCTGATAGAGATCACTGCTGCCAGCGAGCCGGGTGGCGACCTCGGCCACCAATCCCGGATCGCCGCGCACGAAGCGACGGATCACGTCGCGATAGCGACCGTTCCACTCCATCCAACGATAGCCGGGGAAGCTGCCGACCTGATAGAGCCCGGCGGCGTCCCAGGCCTCGGCGATGATCCGGCTAGTGGCCAGGGTGTCGGAGAGTTCAATCCCCCACAGCACCGGCGGGTTGGCCAGCGGCTGGCCGTCGGCGTCGCGCGCCATGGCGCTGGCCAGGTCGAAGCGGAAGCCGTCGACGTGCATCTCGCGCACCCAGTACTCGAGCGCGTCGATGATATAGCGCGCCACCAGCGGGTGGTTGGCGTTGACGGTGTTGCCGCAGCCGGTGAAGTCGAGATAGATACGCCGATCGAGCACATCGAGACAGTAGAAGGTCTCGTTACCGAAGCCCTTGAAGGTCAGGGTCGGCCCCCCCGCCCCGCCCTCGCTGGTGTGGTTGAAGACCACATCGAGGATCACCCCGATCCCGGCGCGATGCAGTGCCTTGACCAGGTCACGGAACTCGCGCCGATGGCAGCCGGCCTCGGGGTCGACGCAATAGCCCGGGTGCGGCGAGAAGAAGCCGTAGCTGCTGTAGCCCCAGTAATTGCGCAGCCCCGCCTGCCACACCGCCGGCGGCACGTCCTGCTCGTCGAAGGCCATCACCGGCATCAACTCGACATGGGTGATGCCGAGCGCGCGCAGATAGGGGATCTTCTCGATCAGCCCGAGGAAGGTCCCCGGGTGCGCGACCCCGGCGCTGGCGTGACGGGTAAAGCCGCCGACGTGCAGCTCATAGATGATGGTCTCTTCCCAGGGGCGGCGCAGCGGGGTGTCGCCCTCCCAGTCGTACTCCTCGGCGAGCACCACACCACGCGGCGAGTCGTGGGGGCGCACGCCCTCGACCTGACGGCGCCAGCGGTCCCAACCACAGACGTTGACCGCACGCGCCCAGGGGTCGACCAACTCGACCTCAGCGTCGAAGCGCCAACCGTTGCCCTGCGGATCGAAGGGACCGTCCATGCGCCAGGTGTAGTGGGTCCCTGGCGGCAGGTCGACCACCAGCACGTGCCAGGAGAAGAAGGTGTGATTGACCTCGGGGTCGAGACGGATGACCTGGAAGGGCTCGGCGCTCTCGGCGCCGGCATAGAGCAGCAGCTCGGCGCCGCTGGCATGACGGCTGAACACCGAGAAGTTGACCCCGGCATCCTCCACGGTCGCCCCCGGCGGGTGACGGTGCCCGGGCAGGGTGTGATAGGGAGCATTGAGAGCGACCATGACGAAGTGCGCGGTCCCGGTTGCAGATGCTGCCGGGCGAGGCAGCGGAAGAGGTGACGCGACCTCGGCGTCACAGGCACCGTGAGCATAGCACGCGCGCCCGCCCCGACCGCCTCAGGCGTGTCGCAGCAGCGCCGATGACGGACGATCCACCCAGCCCCAGGCCAGCACCCAGGCCAGCGCCGAGGCCAGCGCCGCGCCCCCGAAGGTCGCCAACGCACCGGCATCCTCCCACAGCAACCCACCGATCAGGCTGCCGGCGGCGCCGCCGGCACCGAAGCTCAGCGCGCTGTAGAGCGCCTGCCCGCGCCCCTGAGTACGCCCGGGGAAGGCATGGTGGACCCAATGGATCGCCGCGGCGTGGAAGGTGGCAAAGGTCGCGGCATGGAGCAACTGGGCAAGCACCTGCAGCCACAGCAACTCGACCCAGGCGCCGATCACCAGCCAGCGCACCACCGCCAGGGCCAGACTCCAGAGCAGCACCCGACGCGCCCCGAAGCGCTCGAGCAAGCGGTGCATCACCAGGAAGATCGCCACCTCGGCGACCACCCCCAGCGCCCACAGCCCGCCGACGGCGTCGGTACCGTAGCCGTTGGCCTCGAGATGGATCGAGTAGAAGGCGTAATAGATGCCGTGGGCAAGCTGCATCAGCAGGCAGGTGGTGAAGAAGGCGAGCACGGCGGGCCGGCGCAATAAGGCGCCGATCCGGGGTTCGGCGTCCTGGGCACGCACCGGCGCACTG
The DNA here is from genome assembly GCF_000224005.2 of Marichromatium purpuratum 984. Classification (NCBI taxonomy): domain Bacteria; kingdom Pseudomonadati; phylum Pseudomonadota; class Gammaproteobacteria; order Chromatiales; family Chromatiaceae; genus Marichromatium; species Marichromatium purpuratum. The sequence goes on along the minus strand of NZ_CP007031.1, from coordinate 1,097,846 downwards.
TCGGGGATCATCAGACTGGTCAGCCAGATCCCGAGCAGCAGCGCCAGCACCCACCAGGGCAGGATCGCGAACGACTGCGCGTGTAGCGCCATCCCCAACGCCACTACCACCAGCACGAAGCCGACCGAACCCCACACCCGCACCAGCGCGTAGCGCGTCGGCCGACGGCGAAGATGATTGAAGGTCACCGCCTCGAGCTGCGGCAGCGAGGCGTTCCAGAAGAAGCTGAACAGCGCCATCGCCAGCGCCGTGGCCCAGAACCCCTCACCGATGAAGATCAGCCCGAAGAGCACGACCGAGAGCAACGCCGCGAGCCGCACCAGCGGCATCCGCCGACCACTGCGATCGGCCAGCTGTCCCCAGACCAGTGGGGCGACGATCTTGGTGGCATAGAGGATCGCCAGCAGCTGGCCGATGGCCAGGGCATCGAAGCCGCGATCCTGCAGATAGAGCCCCCAATAGGGCACCAGCGCCCCGAGCGAGGCGAAATAGAAGAAGTAGTAGCCGGAGAGACGCCAGTAGGGCATGAGGGTGACTGAGGCGCCCTGCGGGCGCCCACGCGGACTCAGGCGCCGGGCGCGCGCGCGGCGATCGGCGGGATCGGCGCCTGGGTAGCGGCGTTCTGGGCGCGATGACGCAGCAGATGATCCATCAGCACGATCGCCAGCACCGCCTCGGCGATCGGCGTGGCACGGATCCCCACACAGGGATCGTGACGCCCCTTGGTGACCACCTCGACGGGGTTGCCGTCACGATCGATCGAACGCCCGGGGATGCGAATGCTTGAGGTCGGCTTGAGCGCGATGCGCACCACCAGGTCCTGACCCGAGGAGATGCCACCGAGCACCCCACCAGCATGGTTGGAGAGGAAGCCTTCCGGGGTCATCTCGTCGCGATGCTCGCTGCCGCGCTGCTCGACACAGGCGAAGCCGTCACCGATCTCGACCCCCTTGACCGCGTTGATCCCCATCATCGCGTGGGCGATATCGGCGTCGAGACGATCGTAGATCGGCTCACCGAGGCCGCTGGGCATCCCCTCGGCGACCACGGTGAGCGCCGCACCGATCGAGTCGCCGGACTTGCGCAACGCGTCCATGAACTCTTCGAGTTCGGGCACGCTCTCGCGACACGGCCAGAAGAAGGGGTTGGACTCGACCGCCGCCCAGTCGAAATCGCGCGGACGGATCGGGCCGAGCTGGGAGAGATGACCGCGGATTCGCACCCCGGCGTGCTCGGCCAGATACTTCTTGGCGATCGCCCCGGCGGCGACCCGCACCGCCGTCTCGCGCGCCGAGGAACGACCGCCGCCGCGATAGTCGCGATGACCGTACTTCTGGTCGTAGCAATAGTCGGCGTGGCCGGGACGATAGCGGGTGGCGATCTCGGAGTAATCCTTGGAGCGCTGGTCCTCGTTGCGGATCAGCAGCCCGATCGGCGCCCCGGTGGTACGGCCCTCGAACACCCCGGAGAGGATCTCGACGGTGTCGGACTCGCGCCGCTGGGTGGTGTGGCGCGACTGCCCCGGCTTGCGCCGATCGAGATCGCGCTGCAGATCGGCCGCGCACAGCGCCAATCCGGGCGGACAGCCGTCGACCATGCCGCCGATGGCCGGCCCGTGGCTCTCGCCGAAACCGGAGACGACGAACAGTTTACCGAGACTGCTTCCAGACATGATCGGGATCCAGGCAACGAGAAGGGTTCAGGACAATGCAACAGGCCACGCCGAGCACGCCGGCGTGGCCCGGCGGATCAATAGGTCGGCGGCGCCACCACGTCGTCGGGGTTGAGCCAGGCATTGCCCTTGGCCAGCACCTCGCGACTCAGGGTGCTGGTGGCCTGGTGGAGCTTGACCCCGTTGACGATATAGTTGTAGCGCGCGCTCAGGTACTCGAACTCGGCCTGGAACAGGTTGCGCTGGGCGTTGAGCACGTCGACCTGGGTCCGGGTGCCGACCTCGAGCCCGGCCTGCGTCGACTCCAGCGCCGAGCGCGCCGAGACGATCGAGGCCTGACGGGCCTTGACGTCCTCGATGCTCGAGAGGATGCCGCGATAGGCGTCCTTGACCTGCTGGCTGACCTGACGACGGGTCTGGTCGAGACGGTCCTGGGCGGCGCGGAAGTTGTAGCCGGCCTCACGGGTACGCGAGCTGACCGCCCCACCCTGGAACACCGGGATGTTGACGCTCAGGCCGACGAAGCCGGTGTCGGAGTCAGTGTCGAAGGTCGCGTCGGAGCGCGAGATATCGTAGCCGGCCTGGAGGTTGACCGAGGGGTAGTGACCGGAGCGCTCGATCTCGATGCCCTTGCGCGCGGCGTTCGCCGCCTCGCTCGCGGCGACGATGCCGTAGTTGCTGCGCAGCGCGGTCTTGGCCCAGACGTCGATCTCGTTGGGCTCGGGCGGCGAGAGCGGCAAACGGTCGCCGAGCCGCGCCAGCGGCACCTGGATCGGGCCGACGATGGTGCGCAGCGCTTCCCAGGCGTTGTCGAGATCGTTACGCGCGGTGATCAGATCAGCACGCGAGCGGTCGTAGGCGGCCTGGCTCTCGTTGACGTCGGTGATCGCCACCAGACCGACCTCGAAACGCTGGCGCGACTGTTCGAGCTGACGCTCGTTGGCGCGCAGCAGCGCCTCCTGCACGGTCACCGCGTCGGCCGCGCGCAGCACGTTGAAGTAGGACTCGGTGGTCTCGACCATGAGTTCGAGCTGGGAGTCGCGGAACTCCGCCTCGGCCTGGGCGATGACATGATCGGACTGCTTCAGGGTCATCCAGCTGGCGCGGTCGTAGACGGTCTGGTTGACCACCGCCTGCAGCCCCTGGGTGCCGTATTTGTCATAGCGGTCGAAGCTGCCGAAGGTGCTGGTGCCGCTGCTGTCGACGCTCTGGTAGTCGACGTCGCCCTGCACGCTCAGGCTCGGCAGCAGCAGTGCCTGGGCCTGGGGACGGGCCTCGCGGGAGGCGAACAGACGCTGTTCGGCCTCGCGCAGGGTGGGCGCGCTCTGCGCGGCCATGTCGTAGATCTGCAGCAGATCCTCGGCCTGGCTCAGCGGCGCGATCCCGCACAGAAGAGCCGTGATCAGGGTCGGAAGGGTTTTCCGCATCGGATTTGGTTTCCTGGGTGCAGACCCGCGCACGACGGCTGGACATCGTGTTTGGATCCAGAGGCGATGGTTCCAATCGAGACGGGATTCCGTCATCATGCTTGGATTGCAGTATAGGGGAGAAGCGGGTTCGCCCTCAATGCGTGGGCGCCCTGCCCCGACCGGACGTCCCCGCCCCGCGCAGACCGCCCGCCGCCCCGCTCACGAGGATTCCCCCAACGATGGCACGTCTCGTCGCTAGCGACTTCCGTCCCGCCTGGTGGTTGCCCGGCGCCCATCTGCAGACCGTCTGGCCGGCACTGATGCGCCGACGCCCGCCGCTCGACCTGACCCCGAGACGCATCGAACTCAGCGACGGCGACTTCATCGATCTCGCCATCGGGCGGCCTCTCGGTCCACGGGTGGTGGTAATCCACGGACTCGAGGGCAACCTCGAGTCGCACTACGCCGGCTCACTGATCCACGCCCTCGAGGGCGCCGGCTTCCAGCCGGTGTTCATGCATCTGCGCGGTTGTTCGGAGACACCCAACCGGCTCGATCGCTCCTATCACTCGGGGGCCTCGGGGGATCTCGCCGAGGTCCTCGATCAGCTCGCCGCCGACCCCGAGGGTGAGGCGCTGGCCGCGGTCGGCTTCTCGCTCGGCGCCAACCTGTTGCTCAAGTATCTCGGCGAGCGCGACAGCGTACGGGTCGGCGCAGCGATCGCCGTCTCCGTCCCCTTCGTGCTGCGCGACGGCATGCTGCGCTTCAATCGTGGGCTCTCGAGGATCTATCGTCGCTATCTGCTCGACCGGCTCAAGGCCAACCTGCGACGCAAGTTCGCCGATCGCCCCCTGCCGCTGGCGGTCGATCTCGACCGGATCCGCGACTTCAACGACTTCGACGACCAGATCACCGCACCACTCAACGGCTTTGCCGGGGTCTTCGACTACTACAGCCGCTCGAGCTGTCGTGGCTACCTGCGCGGGATCACCACCCCGACATTGATCATCCACGCCGCCGACGACCCCTTCATGTATCCGTCCACGGTCCCGCTGGCACACGAACTCGGCCCCGGCGTCACCCTGGAGCTGAGCCGCCACGGCGGCCATGTCGGCTTCGTCTCCGGCAAGCACCCTTGGCGCCCGGTCTATTGGCTCGAGCAACGTATCCTCGCGCAGCTACGCGACCTGCACGACTGAATCGATCCACTCTGTCCCGGGTATCGCCGAGCGGCGTTCGGCCCGGGGCTTCTATGGTAGTCTTCGCCAATTTTCGAAGGAGAGTCCCGCCAATGCCGCTTGCATTCGCCCCCATCCTTGCCGCCGCCCTGCTCGCTCTCGCTCTGGGTGGCTGCGCCACCCCCGAGACCAACAGCGACTTCAAGGCCCAGGACCCGCAGTCACAGACCTGTCTGGCACGTTGCGAGATCGCCCGCACCCAGTGCGAGCAGCGCCAGCAGTTGCGCGAGACCGAGTGTCAGACCCATGTACGCATGGTCGGCGAGGACTACGAGACCTGCGTCGCCAATCGCGGCACCGGCTGCCTGAAGCCCGACGTCTGTCTTGGCGCAGACCTGCGGATCTGCCGTATCCAGCACGAAGAGTGCGTGAGCGCCTGCGCGGCGAGCCACCGCGCCACCACCGCACCGAGCGATGTCGAAGCGGCAGCGTCCGCTGAGAAAGAAGAGCAGGCCGAGAGCTGAACGCCCCCGGCCAGGTAGGATGGCGAACGGGCGGCGATCGTGCCGCCCGCCCCGTTCAGCCCATCTCGAGCAGGGCGCGCAGCTCGATGATCGCCGCGTTGGCCCGTGAGATGTAGGAAGCCATCACCAGCGAGTGATTGGCCATCGGGCCGAACCCGGTACCGTTGAGGATCAACGGACTCCAGATCGGGCTCTGCGTCTCCTCGAGCTTGCGAATGATCTGGCGCAGCGAGACCAGCGCGTTCTTGTTCTCGAGCACCGACTTGAAATCACCCTCGATTGCCTGGAGCGTGTGGAGCAACGCCCAGGTGTAACCACGCGCCTCGAAGAAGACGTCGTCGATCTGATTCCACGGCGTCTTCTGCACCCGCTCCTCGGGAGCTGCCGTCGACTGGCGTGCGCTCGGATCGCCGGCCAGATCGGTGTTGAGCTGGCGCTGGCCCACGGCATAGGACAGACGCTGCGCAAGACTCCCCAGACGCTTCTCCACCAGCCCCAGATACATCGTCAGGTTGTCGGCGCGGGCGAAGAACTGACCATCCTGAGCGCGCTCGTCGGAGAGTCGCTCAAGATAACGATAGAGCGCATCGACACCCTTGCGGTACTCGGACTCGCTCGAGGGCAGGATCCAGGAGTTGGAGTTGTAGTTGAACTGCGGCTGAGCAACCTGCAGGTCGACGTCCTCGATCGACTGCGACTGGGCTCGACTGAGGTGATTGCGCAGCGAATCGGCCAGGTCGCGCACCTCGGTCAGGGCGCCGAACTCCCAACTGGGGATGTTGTCGAGATAGACCCCGGGCGGCATTACATCATTGGTGAGATAACCGCCGGGCTTGTCGAGCAAGGTTTCGACGATGCGGATGGCGGTGGCCGTGGTCAGGGTGCCGGGAACCAGCAGGCTCTCTTCGCCTCCGACCATTTCCAGGGCATTTTCGCGCACGTCGAACTCGCCCGGCGAGCGCGACCAGATGATGCCGAGCACCAGCACCACCAGCAGGTAAGTGACCAGGAACACCCCACTGGTCCACCAGATGCCCTTCTCGCGCCAGATGCGCGGATCATAGAGTTCCATCAAATTCTTGGCTCGTCGACTGGTCGCGGCCCTGAGGCCGGATAGATTCAGGTCCATCACTTGACTCCTTACTGACTGAAAGTCTGACAAGGACGCAGCCCCCATGGCGGTACGGGGGACAGCGTCCCGGAATTCGTCGTACCGCGGCCCGGGCTACGCGATGCGCGACCCGACGAGCGAGAGGCCCGCGCCCACCTCGAGTGATTGCGGACAGACAACCGGGCGTGTCGGGCGCAACCCGCCCTGACATCGAACCCGACCCTACCATTCTCGCCCCGAGACCGGCCCCGGGTCCATGCGGTGTTGCCTAGAGACTGCACCATGTGCCGAACGTTCCCCAAGACACATGCGCTATTGCCACCGGCAACCGCCACGGTCGTCAGCGAGCGCGCATGGAAGACACGTCTCGTCCACCTTTGATGCTGTGTGCACCGGTGCAGTTTCACAATCCACCCGATTGAGATAACGCATCAACTTTTTGTTGACATCGGTGTTGAATGGCCAAGAGAATCGATCTTTCCTTTTATTTTGTGCGGAAAGCGACAACCGCACCGCGTCCCCGCTGAGCTGGACCCGAAACACAGACATCGAGCGCCGAGCGGCACTGGTCTGGGGCTGCAGGCAGCGGCGCGCGGCGCCGAGTCGAGGCACAGACCCCACTCATCGTGTTTCGGGTAAACCCATGCAACGAGAATCGATCGACGCCATCGAGGCGAATCCGCGCTATCAGGAGCTGGTCAGATCACGCAAGCGCTTCGCCTGGGTGCTGACTCTGCTGATGCTGAGCATCTACTACGGCTTCATCCTCACCATCGCCTTCGCCCCTGAACTCCTGGCGATCCCGGTCGCCGAGGGCGCAATCATGACCATCGGCATGCCGCTCGGCGTGATCATCATCCTCAGCGCCTTCCTGCTCACCGGCATCTACGTGGCGCGCGCCAACGGTCACTTCGACCGCCTGACCAAAGAGATCCAGGAGGAGGCACGATGAAACGTCTCGCACCCTGGGGCGTACTCGCCGCCCTGCTCGTCCCCTTCGGTCTCGCCGCCGCCCCGGCGATGAGCGGCGCGGTGGAGAAACAGGCGATCAACGTCACCGCCATCAGCATGTTCGTCGCCTTCGTCGTCGGCACCCTCGGCATCACCTACTGGGCGGCGCGACGCACCCGCAGCGCCAAGGACTTCTATACCGCCGGCGGCGGCATCACCGGCTTCCAGAACGGTCTAGCGATCGCCGGCGACTACATGTCGGCGGCCTCCTTCCTCGGCATCTCCGGGCTGGTCTTCGCCTCCGGCTACGACGGCCTGATCTACTCGATCGGCTTCCTCGTCGGCTGGCCGGTGATCATGTTCCTGCTCGCCGAGCAGATCCGTAACCTCGGCAAGTTCACCTTCGCCGACGTCGCCTCCTACCGCTTCGGCCAGACCCAGATCCGCACCATGGCCGCGCTCTCCTCGCTGGTGGTGGTCGCCTTCTATCTGATCGCGCAGATGGTCGGCGCCGGCAAGCTGATCCAGTTGTTGTTCGGTCTCGAGTACTGGATGGCGGTGGTCGCCGTCGGCGTGCTGATGATGGTCTACGTCATCTTCGGCGGCATGACCGCCACCACCTGGGTGCAGATCATCAAGGCGGTGCTGCTGCTCTCCGGCGCCACCTTCATGGCCTTCGCCGCGCTCTCGGCCTTCGGCTTCTCCCCCGAGGAGATGTTCCGCCAGGCCACCGAGACCCACCCCAATGGTCTCGACATCATGGGACCGGGCTCGCTGGTGCAGGATCCGATCAACGCCATCTCGCTGGGGCTGGCGCTGATGTTCGGCACCGCCGGCCTGCCGCACATCCTGATGCGCTTCTTCACCGTCCCGGACGCCAAGGAGGCGCGCAAGTCGGTGTTCTACGCCACCGGCTTCATCGGCTACTTCTACATCCTCACCTTCATCATCGGCTTCGCCTCGATCGTGCTGCTCGCCCAGCACCCCGAGTTCTTCAAACCCGAGGCGTTGAGCGCCGAGGGTGCGGTACTCAGCGAGCGCCTGGTCAGCGGGGTCGAGGGCGGAACCAACATGGTCGCGATCCGACTCGCCGAGGCCGTCGGCGGCAACCTCTTCCTCGGCTTCATCTCGGCGGTGGCCTTCGCCACCATCCTCGCGGTGGTCGCTGGGTTGACCCTGGCCGGTGCCTCGGCCATCTCCCACGACCTTTATGCCAGCGTGATCGCGCGCGGTCGCGGCAATGAGGCCACCGAGATCCGCATCTCGCGCTTCGCTACCTTCGGGCTCGGGCTGATCGCCATCGCGCTCGGCATCGCCTTCGAGAGCCAGAACGTCGCCTTCATGGTCGGCCTGGCCTTCGCGATCGCCGCCAGCGCCAATTTCCCGGTGCTGGCCGCCTCGATCTTCTGGGGACGGATGACCACCCGAGGAGCGCTGGCCGGCGGCCTCGCCGGCCTGCTCAGCGCAGTGGTGCTGACGGTGCTGTCGAAGGCGGTGTGGGGCGATGTGCTCGGTCACACCGCGCCCGGCCCCGACGGCACCCCGGTGCCGGTCGGTCTGATCGGGCTCGACAACCCGGCGATCGTCTCCATCCCGATGGCCTTCTTCTTCATCTGGCTGGTCTCGCTGCTCGACAACTCCGAGCAGGCCCAGCGCGAGCGCAGCGCCTATCGCGCCCAGCGCATCCGCTGCGAGACCGGGATCGGTGCCGAGGGGGCCGCGAGCCACTGAGGTCCACTCACCGCCCGCGCACGCGGGCGGTGGCGTCGAGGCGCAGGGACGCGCCACCACTGCTCCGATCGTCCGGGCGCAACGCCCGGGCGCCCTTCATCTCCCGCCCCGCATCCCCCCGTTTTCGCCATCTACGGCCCACTCACCCGGCAGCACCGGACGCAGCAGCGTCTATACTGGATAAAAACAAGAAAAACAGCGGATTAACCAGACAGCCCCGGGAGGATGAAAACACCATGTACGCAAATCGCGATGATGCCGAACGCCGCCGCTACGAGCGCCGCGAATGGACCGGTGAGGCACGGCTGATCCCACTCTCGGGAGAGCGGATCGAGCGACGTCAGCACGTCTATCACGTCAACGGACACGACATCGGCGAGGGAGGGATGTGCATCAGCGCCGGCGAACGCTTCGCCATCCGCTCGCGACTGCTGCTGGAGATGGCGATCGAAGACACGCTCGAGCCGCTGCAGGTGACCGGCTCGGTGGTCTGGGTCGAGGCCGAACACGACGCCCAGCGCTGGATGATCGGCATCGCCTTCTGCGCGCCGCCTGCCTATCCGCCGCGCATCGACCGTCACACCACCGCCGAGACCCACGCCCACTGAGTCCGCCGCACGCGCCAGCAGGACGGCGCGCCCAGCCTCACCAACCTCCAGCCGATCAGAGCAACCAGGCCGCGCCGAGGAGAACCAGCGCGGCCATGGCACCGGCGATCAGATCGTCGAGCATGATACCGAGCCCGCCCTCGACATGACGATCAGCGAGACGCACCGGCCAGGGCTTCCAGATGTCGAACAGCCGGAACAACAGGAACCCGACGAGGATCCAGCCCCACCCGGCCGGCGCGACCGCCATCGTCAGCCAGAAACCAACGAACTCGTCCCACACGATCGCCGAGGGATCGTGCAGTCCCAGCTCGCGCGCGGTGCGCCCACAGGCCCAGATACCGATGCCGGTGGCGAGCACCAGCACGCCGACGTAGAAAGGCCAGGACAGCCCGGCGAACAGCAGATAGAGCGGGATCGCCGCCAGGGTGCCGAAGGTGCCGGGCGCGCGCGGCGCCAGCCCCGAACCGAGCCCGAAGGCGATCCAGTGGTGTGCGCGACGCGGGTCGAAGCCCGCGCGCGCCGGGCGCTCAGGCGCCGGCGAAGTGGTCATAGCCCTTCCTCGTGGGGTTCAGCTCGGTGCCGTCGGGCAGCAGGCAACGCAGCGCGTCGCCATCGCCGCGGATGATACCGACCGGGGTCAGACGACAGCCGAGACGCTGCCCCAGCGCCAGGATCTCACCGTCGCGCCCGGGCGGCGCGCAGAAACAGAGCTCGTAGTCGTCGCCACCGGCGAGCGCGAGCGACCAGTCCGCACGCGTGGCCACCGCCTCACCGAGCGGCAACGCGCCGAGCTGCAGCTCGGCGCCGACGCCGGAAGCGGCGAGCACATGCCCGAGGTCGGCGACGAGCCCGTCGGAGAGATCGATCGCGGCGCTGGCCACACCACGCAGGGCACGCCCGAGCGCGACCCTGGGAGTCGGGCGTTCGAGCCGCGCGCGTAGCGCCGCATCGGGATCGCGACCGGCCTGCAGCTCGGCGAGCGCCAGCGCCGCGTCGCCCAGGGTACCGCTGACCCAGATGCGATCGCCCGCGCGCGCGCCATCACGACGCAGCGCCGACTCGGGTGGCACCAGCCCCTGGAGCTGCAGGGTGATGGTCAGTGGCCCCCGGGTGGTGTCACCCCCAACCAGCCGCACCCCGTGGGCGCGGGCCAGCTCACCGAGACCGGCGGCGAAGGCCGCGAGCCATGCCGGATCGGAGGCGGGCAGGGTCAGCGCCAGGGTCGCCCAGGCGGGCTCCGCGCCCATCGCGGCGAGATCGCTGAGACTCACCGCCAGGGTCTTGTGACCGAGGGCATGGGGATCGCAGTCGGGGAAGAAATGAACGCCGGCGACCAGGGTGTCGAGGCTGACAGCCAACGACTGCCCCGGCGGCACCCGCAACAGGGCGCAGTCGTCGCCGACCCCGAGCAGCACATCCTCGCGTGCCGCGCCGAGTCCGGCGAAGTGCGCTCCGATCAGCGCGAACTCCGCGCCGGGTTCAACCGTCACCGTTGGGATGTTCGGCGGCGCGACGCGCCACCGCCTGATGACGGGCGATCTTGTCGAGCACGCCGTTGACGTACTTGTGACCCTCATGGGCGCCGAGCAGCTTGGTCAGCTCGACGGCCTCGTTGATCGCCACCCCGTCGGGGATCGCCGCCGAGAACAGGATCTCGAAGGCACCGATACGCAGGATCGCCAGCTCCACCGGATCGACCTGCTCGATCGGACGATCGAGAAAACGGCTGAGCTGGGCATCGATCGGCTCGATGCGCTCGGGGACCCCGGCGAGCAGCTGCTCGAACAGTTCGAGATTGAAGCGGAAGCGCTGCGCCGAGGCCAGCGCCTCGTCCTCCTCGATGCCTTGCAGCGACGCCGAGACGGCATCGAGCCAGGTCGGATCGTCGAGCATGTGGCGCTTGATCGCCATCGGGTCCTCACCGGTGAGCCGCCACTGGTAGAGGGCCAGCGCCGCATAGCGGCGCGCCTGGGTGCGTGGACTCGCCATTTCAGTCGAACTGCCGTGCCAGCGAGACCATCTCCAGCGCCGAGAGCGCGGCCTCGGCGCCCTTGTTGCCGGCCTTGGTACCGGCGCGCTCGATTGCCTGCTCGATGCTGTCGACGGTGAGCACGCCGAAGGCGATCGGCAGCCGGTGGCTGAGACCGACCTGCGCGAGCCCCTTGACGCACTCGTTGGCGACGTACTCGAAGTGCGGGGTGCCACCGCGGATTACCGCGCCGAGGGCAACGATGGCGTCGAAACCACCGCGCGCGGCGATCTGCTCGGCGGCCACCGGCATCTCGAAGGCGCCGGGCACGCGCACGATGGTGATGTCCGACTCCTCGACCCCGTGACGACGCAGCGCGTCGATCGCGCCCCGCTCCAGGCTGTCGACGACGAAGTTGTTCCAGCGCGCCACCAGCAGACAGAAGCGGGCGCCATCGGCACGCATGGTGCCTTCGATGGTATGAATGGTCATCTCGGTTTGTCCTCTCAGGATTGGCGACCACCGGTGTATTCGACCACTTCCAGGTCGAACCCGGAGATGGCATGCATCGACTTCGGCGCGCTCATCACGCGCATCTTGCGCACGCCCAGATCGGCGAGGATCTGCGCGCCGATACCGAAGGTGCGCAGCGTATGACCGTCCTGCTGCCGGCGCGGCGGCACCTCGTCGTCGCGGTCATGGAAATCGAAGTCCTTGATCCGCGCCAGCAGATCCTCGGCTCGATCGCGGTTGCGCAGCACCACGATCACCCCCTCGCCGGCCTCGCCGACCTGGCGCATCACGTCGCGCAGCGGCCAGCCGCAGGCGCCGTGATCGGCCTCGAACAGGTCGCAGAGACTATTTTGCAGATGCACCCGCACCAGAGTCGGGCGCTCCGGATCGATCTCGCCGAGGGTCAGCGCCAGGTGCAGCTCGTGATCGATGCTGTCGCGATAGGCGTGCAGCTTGAAGGTCGCGTGGGGCGTGGGCAGCTCGCAACCGCTCTCGCGCACCACCGCACGCTCGTTGCGCACCCGGTAGTGGATGAGGTCGGCGATGGTACCGATCTTCAATCCGTGGGTCTCGGCGAAGCGCTCGAGATCGGGGCGGCGCGCCATGGTGCCGTCCTCGTTGAGGATCTCGACGATCACCGCCGCCGGGGTGTGACCGGCAAGCCGGGCGAGATCGCAGCCGGCCTCGGTGTGACCGGCGCGCACCAGCACCCCGCCGGGCTGGGCCATCAGCGGGAAGATGTGCCCCGGCTGCACCAGATCGCGTTCGGTCGCCTCGGGGGCGACCGCGGCGCGCACCGTGGTCGCACGATCGGCCGCAGAGATGCCGGTGGTGACACCTTGCGCGGCCTCGATCGAGACGGTGAAGGCGGTCGCGTGCGGGGCCTGGTTGTCATTGACCATCGGCGCCAGGCGCAGCTGCTCACAACGCTCCTGGGTGAGCGTCAGGCAGATCAGGCCACGACCGTATTTGGCCATGAAGTTGATCGCCTCTGGGGTGACACAGTCGGCCGGAAGCAGCAGATCACCCTCGTTCTCGCGATCCTCGTCGTCCATGATCACCACCATGCGCCCGGCGCGCAGCTCGGCGATGATCTCCTCGGTCGTGTTCAGGCCGGTATGGCTCATAGCAAATGGGGTCTTTTCGAGCGAAGCCAGTAAGTTTAACAGACGGTCAAGCGCCTGCGTGGACGGAAGCGACACCAAGTCAGCCTCCAGCCATCGGCATCCAGCCGCCAGCGGGCGTTCTCTCCCGCCGTCGCCAATAGAACGACGCACCCGTAGAACGACGCACCCGCCATCACCGCAGCATGGGCAAACATGGTTTCAGCGGCCAGCGGCCAGCGGCCAGCGGCCAGCGGCCAGCGGCCAGCGGCCAGCGGCCAGGAGATTGGAACCGCAAAGCCGCAAAGAGCGCGAAGGGATTCAAGCTGCCAGCCATCAGCGGCCAGCCGCCAGCGGAGGGACGGCCTCGACGAAAGCGCCACTCACCATTCACTGTCAGCGGCCAGTTGGCGTACGTTTTCGACCAACACTCGAAGACAGGCAGCCACTGGCGGCTGGAGGCTGATCGCTGGCAGCTCTTCTCCCCTTCGCGCCCTTTGCGGCTTTGCGGTTCAATCCGCTGGCGGCTGACGGCTGGCGGCTGAAAGCTGGCGAAAGCGGTCTCAGCCGAACCCGTGACGGCTGAGGAAGTCGCGGGTGATGCGCTCGCCCTCGCCCTCGGGTGCGGCGGCCTGCTCGCCGAGCACCAGGCGTTCGAGATAGCGGGCGATCAGGTCGACCTCGAGGTTGACCCGACTGCCGGCGCGATAGCCGCCAATGATGGTCTCCTCCAGGGTGTGGGGGACGATGTTGAGTTCGAACACCGCGCCCTCGACACGATTGACGGTGAGGCTGGTGCCGTCGAGACAGATTGAGCCCTTGGGCGCGATATAGCGCGCCAGCGCGTCCGGGGCGCGGATCCGCAGCCGGGTCGAGCGGCCGTCGGCGCCGACCTCCAGCACCTCGCCCAGACCGTCGACATGACCGCTGACCAGATGACCGCCGAGCGGGGTCGAGAGGGTGAGCGCGCGCTCCAGGTTGACCGCGCCGCCCTGCCCCAGCGCGCCCAGGGTGGTCAGCGACAGGGTCTCGCGCGAGACATCGGCGGCGAAACGCGCGGCCCCCAGCTCGACGGCGGTCAGACAGACACCGTTGACCGCGATGCTGTCGCCGAGTGCGGTGCTCGAGAGATCGAGATCGGCGGTGTCGATATGCAGCCTGACATCGCCGCCGCGCGGCTCCTGGCGCGCGATGCGCCCGACGGCCTGGATGATTCCGGTGAACATGACGGACTCCTCAGCGATGACGCGCGACGGCGTCGAGGTTGACTCGGGGGACGAGGCGCCACCGACGCCGACGCTAGCGCGCCGACGGGCGCAGCAACAGGCGCAGATCGGGACCGATACGACGGGCATCGACGAAGACCAGCGCGAGCCGATCGGCCATCTGCTCGATACCGGGCAGGCGCACCAGCCCGCGGGCGCAGTCACCCATCAGGTGCGGGGCGAGATAGACCACCAACTCGTCGACCAGCCCGGCGGCGAGCGCCGCCCCGGCCAGGGTCGGACCGCTCTCGATCAGCGCCTCGTTGATCTCGCGTCGTGCCAGCTCGGCGAGCAGCGCGGCGAGATCGACGCGCCCGTCGGCACCGCCGCAGACCAGGGTCTCGGCGCCGACGGCAACGAGCGCGCGCTGGCGCTCGAGGTCGGGCGCCGCGCCGACCACCAGGGTGGTGCCGGGCAGCCCCAACATCCGCGCCGTCGGCGGCGTGCGCCAGCGGCTGTCGAGCACCACCCGCAGCGGCTGCAGCACCGGATCGCCCGGCATCAGCCCGGGCAGCGCCTCGGGAGCGAGCCGGACGTTGAGGCTGGGATCGTCGGCGAGCAGGGTCTCAACCCCGGTGATGATCGCGCCGCTGCCCGCGCGCAGCCGCTGCACGTCGGCGCGCGCCTGCTCGGAGGTGATCCAGCGGCTCTCGCCGTCGGCCATCGCGGTCCGACCATCGAGGCTCGCGGCGAGCTTGCAGCGCACCAGTGGACGGCCCGCGCGCATCCGCTGCACGAACCCTGGGTTGAGCGCCTCGGCGGCGGCGGCCTGCACCCCGACCAGGGTGGCGATGCCGGCGGCCTCGAGCCGAGCGATACCGCGCCCCGCAACCCGGGGGTTGGGATCGACCATGGCGCAGACCACCCGACCGACACCCGCCTCGACCAGCGCATCGGCGCACGGCGGGGTACGACCGTGATGGCTGCAGGGCTCGAGGGTGACATAGACGGTGGCGCCGCGGGCACGCGCGCCGGCTGCGGCCAGGGCGTGACGCTCGGCGTGCGGACCACCGGCGCGCCGGTGCCAGCCCTCGCCGACCAGCACGCCGTCGCGCACAATCACACAGCCGACGCGCGGGTTGGGCGCGGTGCTGTAGCGGCCCTGCTCGGCCAGACGCAGCGCGTGCGCCATCCAGGCCTGATCCGTGGGCGTGACCTCAGTCGGTGTCGCCATCATCGTCATCCGCTGTCACCGTCGCGCCGACCGGCTCGCGTTCGAGCCGTTCGATCTCGGCGCGGAAGGCGGCCACGTCCTCGAACTTGCGATAGACCGAGGCGAAACGCACGTAGGCGACCTGATCGAGCCCACGTAGCTCATCCATCACCAGATCACCGAGACGCATCGAGTCGACCTCGCTCTCGCCACAGGACATCAGGGTGCGACGGATGCGCGAGAGCGCCGCCTCGATCTCGGCGGTACCGACCGGGCGCTTCTCCAGCGCCCGCATCATCCCCGAGCGCAGCTTGTCGGGATCGAAGGGGACCCGAGTACCGTCGCGCTTGACGATCCGGGGCAGGTTGAGTTCGGCACGCTCGTAGGTGGTGAAGCGCTCCTCGCACACCACACACTTGCGCCGCCGGCGCACCTGATCACCCTCGTCGAACAGTCGTGAGTCGACGACCTTGGTGTCATGGGCACCGCAGAATGGACAGCGCACGCTCTAACCCTCCGACGCCGACACGGCACCACCGCGCGGAACACCCGCAGGCGCTCCGCGAACGGTCATCAACGGCCGTAGACCGGGAAGCGGCCGCACAGCTCCACCACCTTGCCCTTGGCCGCCTCGATCGCGGCCTGATCGCCACGCGCGTCGATCAGGTCGCACATCCAGCCGGCAAGATCACGGGCCTCGGCGACGCCGAAGCCACGGGTGGTGATCGCCGGGGTGCCGACACGGATGCCGCTGGTGACGAAGGGCGACTGCGGATCGTTGGGCACCGCGTTCTTGTTGACGGTGATGTTGGCCGCACCGAGCCAGGCGTCGACGTCCTTGCCGGTCAACCCCTGGGCGATGAAGCTGACCAGGAAAAGGTGGTCGTCGGTGCCGCCGGAGACGACGTCGTAACCACGCGCGATGAACACCTCGGCCATGGCGCGAGCATTGTCGACGACCTGCTGCTGGTAGGTCTTGAAGGCCGGCTCGAGCGCTTCCTTGAAGGCCACCGCCTTGCCCGCGATCACGTGCATCAGCGGGCCGCCCTGGGTGCCGGGGAAGACCACCGAGTTGAGCTTCTTCTCGATCTCGGGGTTGGACTTGGCGAGGATCAGACCACCACGCGGGCCGCGCAAGGTCTTGTGAGTGGTGGTGGTGGTGACGTCGGCGATGCCGACCGGGCTGGGATAGACGCCGGCGGCGACCAGACCGGCCACGTGGGCCATGTCGACCAGCAGATAGGCGCCGACGGCATCGGCGATGTCGCGGAAACGCTGCCAGTCGACCACGCGCGAATAGGCGGAGAAACCGCCGATGATCATCCGCGGCTTGTGCTCCTGGGCCAGACGCTCGACCTCGGCGTAGTCGATCTCGCCGGTGGCCGGATCGAGACCGTACTGCACCGCGTTGTAGATCTTGCCCGAGAAGTTGGGCTTGGCGCCGTGGGTGAGGTGACCGCCGTGGGCGAGGCTCATCCCCAGCACGGTGTCACCGGGCTGGCACAGTGCCTGGAAGACCGCGGCATTGGCCTGCGAGCCGGAGTGTGGCTGGACATTGGCGTAATCGGCGCCGAACAGCGCCTTGGCGCGATCGATGGCCAGCTGCTCGACCACGTCGACGTGCTCGCAGCCACCGTAGTAACGCTTGCCCGGATAGCCTTCGGCGTACTTGTTGGTCAGCACCCCGCCCTGCGCCTGCATCACCAGCGGACTGGTGTAGTTTTCCGAGGCGATAAGCTCGACGTGTTCTTCCTGGCGCCGCTCTTCGTCCTGGATCGCAGCCCAGAGCGCTGGGTCGTAATCACTGATCTGCAACTTGGTATCGAACATGATGATTGTTCCGGGCAATGCAAAACGGTTTAGTTTAACGGATGATCGGCTCACGCGTCGCGCCCTTGGATACAAAAAGACAGCCAACGCGGCCGAGCGTCGCGACCGCGGTCGGCCAGATCGCGGTTGTGTCGTTTAGAATGGAGATCGATCGAACGCCGGAGACACGCCGGCGTCTCACCCAACCTCGGGACCAGATAAAGACCATGACCGATACCATCCATAACGTCGACCAAGCCGAGATCAGCAAGTTCGAGGAACTCGCCTCGCGCTGGTGGGATCCCGACAGCGAGTTCAAGCCCCTGCACGACATCAACCCGCTGCGTCTCGACTACATCGAACGCGGCGCCGGCGGACTGGCGGACAAGGAAGTACTCGACGTCGGCTGCGGCGGCGGCATCCTCTCCGAGAGCATGGCGCTACGCGGCGCCAAGGTCACCGGCATCGACATGGGCGCGATGCCGCTGCGCGTGGCCGATCTCCATACCCTCGAGACCGGGGTCGAGGTCGACTACCGTCAGGTACCGGTCGAGACCCTGGCCGCCGAACGCCCGGCGAGCTTCGATGTGGTCACCTGCATGGAGATGCTCGAGCACGTCCCCGAGCCAGCCTCGGTGATCGACGCCTGTGCGCGGCTGGTACGCCCCGGCGGCAAGGTGTTCTTCTCCACCCTCAACCGCACCCCCAAGGCCTATCTGCTGGCGATCGTCGGCGCCGAGTACGTGATGGGCATGCTGCCGCGCGGCACCCACGACTACGCGCGCTTCATCCGCCCCTCCGAACTCGACGCCTGGGTACGCCGCACCGCGCTGCGCACCACCGACCTCAGCGGCATGACCTACAACCCGCTGACCAAGACCTATCAGCTCAGCACCGGCGACCTCAGCGTCAACTACCTGATGAGCTGCGTGCGTGACGATGCCGACGCCTGAGCCGGCGCGTGACGCCGCGGTGCTGTTCGATCTCGACGGCACCTTCGCCGACACCGCCCCGGACATGGCCGCCGCGCTCAACCGACTGCGCGCGGCCCACGACCGGGCGCCGCTACCACTGGCCGAGATCCGCCCCTTCGTCTCCCACGGCGGGCGCGGCATGCTTGAGGTCGGCTTCGGGCTGCGCCCCGGGGACAGCGACTACGAGCCACTGCGCCGCGCCTTCCTCGACTGTTATGCCAAGGCGCTGGTGCGCGACACCGCGCCCTTCCCGGGGATGGCCGAGCTGGTCACCACGCTGGAGGCGCGCGCCATCCCCTGGGGAATCGTCACCAACAAGCCGGGCTATCTCACCCGACCGCTGCTCGAGCGTATCGGCTATGCCGAGCGCGCCGCCTGCGTGGTCTGCGGCGACACCACCCCCACCCCCAAGCCGCACCCGCGTCCTCTGTTCCATGCCTGTGAGCTGCTCGGGGTCGCCCCCGAGCGCTGCTGGTACCTCGGTGACGCCGAGCGCGACATCCAGGCCGGGCGCGCCGCCGGCATGGGCACCCTGGTCGCCCTGTTCGGCTATCTCGGGGCGCACGACAACCCGGACGGCTGGGGCGCGCATGGCGCCATCGATCACCCGCTCGCACTGCTCGACTGGCTGCCCGGAACCCCGACATGAGCGTGACCACCGCAGAGACCGCGTGGCGCTTCCCCAACGACGCCACCCCGCTCGGCAGTGCCCGTTACTACGCCCTGCGCTTCGCCCCGGCGGCGCGGCGCGACGCCCTGGCGCTGCTGGTGCTGTGGCACGCACGGCTGCGCGCCATCCCCGAGGCGGTCTCCGAGGCGCGGATCGGCGCGGCCAAGCTCGACTGGTGGCGCGAGGAGATCGAGCGCTGCGCCAGCGGCGCGCCGACCCACCCGCTCGGCACACCGCTGGCGGCGCTGATCGCCGAGCAGGCGCTGCCGCTCGAGCCCTTCATCGAGGTGATCGCACACCAGGACGCGCGCCTCGCCGCGCCCTGCCCACCACACTTCGAGGCCCTGGCCGCGCACGCCGAGACCGACCTCGGCGCGCTGTTCGAGCTGCTCGCCCGCTGCGAGGGCGAGCGCTCACCCGCCTCACTGCGCGAGGCACGCGCACTCGGCGCCTATTGCCGGCTGATCGCCGGGATCCGCGACGGCGGCTGGTGGTGGCGACGCGGCCAGCTCGACTTCATCAGTGCCGACCTGCTGCCAAGCGACCAGGGGCAGTTGCCCGAACGCTTGCCGACACTGCTCGCGACCACCGCCGCGCGCGCCGAACAACTGCGTGCCGAGGCCCAGCGTGGCACCTGTCGCGCCCGCAGCGTGCGCATCCGCGCCCGGCTCGCCCGAGTGCTCGCCGCAGAGCTTGCCGCCAGCGACTATGCCGTGGTCGACCAGCGCATCGCCCTGCCCCCGCTGCGCAAGCTCTGGCACGCCTGGCGCGAACAACGGCGCTGAGCGCCGCACCGGCAAGACGCAATGCCACGGGCGGCGTCTTGTCGCATCATTCGCATCCATCGCCCCGGACGCCACGAGCGCTCGGGGCGGACCCAAACAGTCAGCGAGAGACACGACCCATGGAACAACAGAACCAACCACTCCAGGACCGCGTCATCCTGGTCACCGGCGCGCTCGAGGGCATCGGTCGCGCCGTCGCCATGGCCGCCGCCGAGGCCGGCGCCACCGTGGTGCTCTCGGCGATCGACGAGCACGAACTCGATCCCGTCTACGACGCCATCGAGGCGGCCGGCCACCCACAGCCGGCGATCCTGCCGATCGACCCCGAGGCGGCCACCGCGGATGACTACATCGCCGTGGCCAACATCCTCGGCGACACCTTCGGGCGGCTCGACGGGCTCGCCCACTGCGCCGCCTTCACCCCCTACCTCAGCCGCATCGACGACTACGACGCCGAGGACTGGGAGCGGGTGCTCAAGGTCAACCTTACCGCCCCCTTCATGCTCACCCAGGCTTGCCTGCCGCTGCTGCGCGCCGCACCGGACCCCTCGGTGGTGTTCACCAGCGATCGCGTCGGCCAGACCGGCAAGGCCTACTGGGGCGCCTTCGCCGCCGCCAAGTTCGGTCTCGAGGGGCTGATGCAGGTGCTCGCCGAGGAGACCAGCGAGGCCGGCCAGATCCGCGTCAACAGCATCGACCCCGGGGTGGTGCGCTGCACCATGCGCGCGACCCTCTACCCCGGCGAGGACCCGATGCAGCACCCCGCCCCGGAGAGCGTGGTCGAGCCCTATCTGCGCCTGCTCGGCCCCGCCGGGCGTGGCATCAACGGGCAGCGCATCCAGGCCCAGCCGACGGCCTGACAGGGAGCGATGATGAGCAAGGCCCACCCGATCGAGGGACTCTACGATCTGGTCACCGGCGACGAGGACGCCCGTGTCTGCAAGGACATCCCCAGCGCCTCGTGCAACGATCAGCCGCGCAATTTCTTCGTCTATCTCGGCGCCAACCTGATGAGCAAGGTCGCCGACGAACTCTCCAGCGCCAAGCTGATCCTGCCCTGGCTGTTCGGCTATCTCGGCGCCCCCGGGCTGCTGGTCGGCCTGCTGGTGCCGATCCGCGAGGCCGGGGTGCTGTTGCCACAGCTGGCGGTGGCCGCCTACATCCGCCGCCTGCCGCTGCGCAAGGGGGTGTGGATCCTCGGCTCGGTGCTCTCGGCGCTGGCCCTGGCGCTGATGGCCGTCGCCGCGCTGACCCTGGAGGGCGCGCTCGCCGGCTGGACCATCATCGCCCTGCTGGTAGTCTTCAGCCTGGCGCGCGGACTGTGCTCGGTCTCGGCCAAGGACGTCCTCGGCAAGACCGTCTCCAAGTCCAGGCGCGGCAACCTGATGGGGCTCTCGGCGGGGGTCGCCGGGCTCGCCACCCTGGCGCTCGGTCTCTATCTGCAGTTCGTCGCCGACGCCCACGCCAATATCCTGATCTTCGTTGCCCTACTGCTCGGCGGGGCGCTCTGCTTCCTGCTCGGCGCCCTGGTGTTCCGATCGATCCGTGAGCAGCCCGGCGCCACCGAGGGCGGCGGCAACGCCATCGCGACCGCGCTCGAGAGCATCGGTCTGCTGCGCAGCGACGCCGACTTCCGCCGCTTCGTGATCGCCCGCTCGGCACTGCTGAGCGTCGCCCTCGCCCCGCCCTTCTACGTCCTGCTGGCACAGGCGCAGAGCGGCGGCGACCTCTCCGGCCTGGGCCTGCTGATCATCGCCAACGGTATCGCCGGCAGCCTCAGCGCACCGCTGTGGGGCCGGCTCGGCGACCGCTCGGCGCGTCTGGCGATGGCCCTCGCCGCCGCCCTGGCCGGCGCGATCGGGCTGCTGACCTGGGCGCTAGCGGCCAGCGCCAGCCCGCTGCTCGCCGACCCGCTGGCCTTCGCCGGACTCTTCCTGGTGCTCGGCATCGCCCACGCCGGGGTGCGGCTCGGACGCAAGGTCTATCTGGTCGACATGGCCACCAGCGAGACCCGTGCGGCCATGGTCGCGGTCAGCAACACCGTGATCGGCGTGGTGATGCTCGCCGGCGGCCTGATCGGCGTGCTCGGCGACCACTACGGCGCCGCCAGCGTGATCCTCGCCCTCGCCCTCGGCGCACTGTTCGCCGCGCTCTACGTCATGCGACTGCGCGAGGTCTCGGAACCGGGCTGAACAAGGTCGCCAGCCGGAAAGGTTGAACCGCAAAGAGCGCGAAGGAGAAAAAAGCCTCCAGCAGTCAGCCTCCAGTCGCCACGGGCGAGCGCCCTCGACAACAGCACGGCTTGGGCGCGCATGCCCTTGGCGCCAGTGTTTGAGGACAGACAGCCGCTGGCGGCTGGTCGCCGTCAACCTGAACCTCTTCGCGTTCTTCGCGGCTTTGCGGTTCAATCCGCTGGAGGCTGGAGGCTGGAGGCTGATAGCTGGCGACTGGCGACTAAAAAATCCCTTATGCTCGACGGACCGTCATCGGAGCGCAGGAGGCATCATGGCCCTGTCCCGCTGCCTGTCACTGTTGATGATCGCGGCCTGCTGTTGCGCATCGGTGCGAGCCGAGGTCTATCGTTGCGAGGACGCAGGCGGGGTGCGCTATCAGCAATCGCCCTGTGGGCGCGGTGAGCAGGAGCGTCGGATCGAGACCGAGCCGGTCGACCGCGCCGCGGCCGCGGCCTCCGAGGCACGCGCCGCACGCATCCGCGCGCAACTGGAGCAGGAACGCGCGCGCGATCGCGCCGAGGCCAAGGCACGCCGGGCGCGCGAACTCGAGGAGCGACGCGTCGAGGCCGAGGAACGCCGCGCGGCGGCGGCCGAGCGCCGCGCCGAGATCGAGGCGGCACGTCCGACGGCCCCACCGGCGATCTACCTCACCCCACCGCCGCGTCGCCCATCCCCTTGGGTGCGACCACCCCATCCCCGACCGGAACCGCCCGAACCGGAACCCGAGACCAAACCGGGCTTCCGGCTGACCCCGCATCCGGGATAGCACGGCGAGACGAAGCCGCCAGCCGCCAGCCGCCAGCCGCCAGCCGCCAGCCGCCAGCCGCCAGCCGCCAGCCGCCAGCCGCCAGGATTGAACCGCAAAGGCGCGAAGCGCGCAAAGTGAATGACGTGTGATGTCGGCGTGAGGCTACAGGCGGCGCGGGTCCGTACCCACTGGCGGCTGATCGCTGGCAGCTTATTCCCCTTTGCGTCCTTGGTGTCTTGTATCTTGCCACCCCGTGGTGGTTAGCTCCCACCGCGCGAGATTGAGGCAGCTCGATGGCGTCTGAAGGCCTGGACCTTATCGCGAAGATTCAGCCCTCGATCTCTCTTCTCATGCCAGTCTCGACACTGAACGGTATCCAAGGGGCGAACCCTGCATGGACAAGATACCGTCTTGTCCGTCAACCGCCGACCATGCAACACCAGCCTCCCCAACTGGAGGCTGGAAGCTGATCGCTGGAAGCTGGTTCAAACCGCAAAGCCGCGAAGCGCGCAAAGTGAATGATGTGTGATGTCGGCGTGAGGCCACAGGCGGCGCGGGTCCGTACCCACTGGCAGCTGATCGCTGGCGGCTTATTCCCCTTCGCGTCCTTTGCGGCTTTGCGGTTCAATCCGTTGACGGCTTTCCCCCCGCCCCGATCACTCCGCCTCGAGCAGTCGCTTGACCGGACCGAAGCCGCGGCGGTGGGTGGGACAGGGGCCGAGGCGCTGGAGGGCCTCGATGTGGGCGCGGGTGGGATAGCCCTTGTGGCCGGCGAAGCCGTAGCCGGGGTAGTCGCGCTCGTAGTCAAGCATCAGCCGGTCGCGCGCGACCTTGGCGATGATCGAGGCAGCGGCGATCTCGGGCACCAGCGCATCACCGCCGACCACGGCGCGCGACGCCAGCCCGGCGGGCAGCTCCGGGCAGCGGTTGCCGTCGACCAGCACCAGACCGGGGGCGGTGGCGAGCCCCTCGACGGCGCGGCGCATCGCCAGCATCGAGGCGTGGAGGATGTTGAGTGTCTCGATCTCCTCGACACTCCCCCAGGCCAGCGACCAGGCCAGGGCGCGCTCGCGGATGGTGTCGTAGAGCGCCTCGCGACGCTTAGCGCTGAGTCGCTTGGAGTCGTCGAGTCCGGCGATCGGGCGGCTGGGGTCGAGGATCACCGCGGCGGCGGCGACCGGGCCGGCGAGCGGGCCGCGGCCGGCCTCGTCGACGCCGGCGGTGAGGACGGGGGCGGTCATCTCGGGGTCTCTCCGATCAGGTCGAGCACTGCGCGCGCGGCCTCACGGGCGGCGTCGCAGCGCAGGTCACGGTGGATACGGGCGTACTCGCGCTCGATCTCGGCGCGGCGCGCCTGGTCGTCGAGCAGCTCGAGCAGCGCCGGGGCGAGCAGCTCGGCGCGACAGCGCGACTGCACGAACTCGGGGGCGAGTTCGCGCCCGGCGAGCAGGTTGGCCATGGCGATGTGTGCCACCTTGACCAACCCGAGCTGCTTGACCAGGTGATAGGTCAGCGGATGGAGACGGTAGCCGACCAGCATCGGCCGCCCGAGCAGCAGTCCCTCCAGGGTCGCGGTCCCCGAGGCGGTGAGCACCACGTCGGCGGCGCTCATCGCCTCGCGCCCCTGGCCCTCGAGCAGGGTCAGCGGCAGCTCCGGGGCGCAGCGCTGCAGCTCGGCGCGGAAGCGCTCGCCGACCCTGGCGTTGATCAGCGGCACCACGAACCGCAGTCCGGGCCGCGCGGCATGGGCCGCGCGGGCGGTCTCGATGAAGGGCACGGCGAGGCGCTCGACCTCGCCCATGCGGCTGCCCGGGAGCAGCGCCACCAGCGGCGCCTCCGGGTCGAGCCCAAGCTCGGCGCGGGCGGCTGCGCGATCGACCTCGAACGGGATCTCGTCGGCCAGCGGGTGGCCGACATAGCGCGCCGGCACCCCGTGCTCACGCAGGAAGCGTTCCTCGAAGGGGAAGATGCTGAGCATCAGGTCGACGGCGCGGCGGATCCCCTTGACCCGCCCCGGTCGCCAGGCCCAGACGGTGGGGCTGACCAGGTGCACGGTGCGGATGCCGGCGCGCCGCGCACGCCGTTCGAGTCCGAGGTTGAAGTCCGGGGCGTCGACCCCGATCAGCACCGCCGGGCGCTCGCGCAGCATGAAGCGCAGCAGCTCGCGGCGCAGCCCGAGCAGCTCGCGCAGCTGGCCGAGCACCTCGGTCAGGCCCATCACCGAGAGCCGTTCCATGTCGAACAGGCTCTCGCAGCCGAGCGCCTGCATCCGTGGTCCGGCGACGCCGACGAAGCGCACCCGGGTGTCACCGAGCTGGCGTTGCAGCTCGCGCACCACGGCGGCGCCGAGCAGGTCGCCCGAGGGTTCGTTGGCGACGATGCCGATGGTCAGCATGACAGAGGACTCCGCGAGGGGGCGCGACCCGGGGTCAGCGCACGATGCCGCGCGCGCTGGCGGCGATGAAGTCGATCAGGGCGTGCAGCTCGGGGGTCTCGGCGCTCATCGTGGCGATGCGCTCGAGCGCCTCCTCGCGTCTGAGGCCGGCGAGATAGAGGCTGCGATAGGCGCGCTTGATCGCCTGGATGGCCGCCGGCTCGAAGCCGCGCCGACGCAACCCCTCGCTGTTGATGCCGTGAGGCGCCGCAGGATGACCGCCGACGGTGACATAGGGCGGCACGTCGCGCCCGAGCACCGAGCCCATGGCGCAGAAGCTGTGGGCACCGATGCGGGTGAACTGGTGGACGATGGTGAAACCGCCGAGGATCGCCCAGTCCTGCACCTCGACATGACCGCCAAGCGAGGCGGCATTGGCCATGATCACGTCGTTGCCGATACGGCAGTCGTGGGCGACGTGGGTGTAGGCCATCAGCAGGTTGTCGTCGCCGATGCGGGTGACGCCCTGATCCTGGACGGTGCCGCGATGGATGGTGACGAACTCGCGGACCTGGTTGCGATCGCCGATCTCCAAGCGGGTCGGCTCGCCGGCGTACTTCTTGTCCTGCGGATTCTCACCGATCGAGGTGAACTGGAAGATCCGGTTGTCGCGTCCGATCCGGGTCGGCCCGCGCACCACCGCGTGCGGACCGATCCGGGTCCCGGCGCCGATCTCGACCTCGGGGCCGATCACCGCGAAGGGGCCGACCTCGACCCCGGAGTCGAGGCGGGCGCCCGGGTCGACGAGGGCGCTGGGATGGATCAAGCAGTGAAGTCCCTGGCGGTACACATGATCTCGGCGGTGGCGACCACCTGGTCATCGACCCGGGCCTCGCCGTCGAACTTCCAGATGCCACGACGCACCGGACCCAGCCGCACTTCCATGATCAGCTGGTCACCGGGCTCGACCGGGCGCTTGAAACGCGCCTTGTCGATGCCGACGAAGTAGTAGAGCGACTTCTCGCCGACCTGCTCGGGACGCGAGGCCATCGCCAAGAGCCCGGTGGCCTGGGCCATGGCCTCGACGATCAGCACGCCCGGCATCACCGGACGCACCGGGAAGTGGCCGGTGAAGAAGGGCTCGTTGATGGAGACGTTCTTCATCGCCACCAGATATTCGTCGACCGTGTAGTCGAGCACTCGATCGACCAGCAGGAAGGGATAGCGATGCGGCAGCA
Organism: Marichromatium purpuratum 984; assembly: GCF_000224005.2. Classification (NCBI taxonomy): domain Bacteria; kingdom Pseudomonadati; phylum Pseudomonadota; class Gammaproteobacteria; order Chromatiales; family Chromatiaceae; genus Marichromatium; species Marichromatium purpuratum. The sequence goes on along the minus strand of NZ_CP007031.1, from coordinate 1,071,824 downwards.
GACTCATCACCTTATGGATGTCCATCATCTTGCCCGCTTCCTGCGTCTGCGCGGAATCCGCCACAACCTGAGATCCCGCCATTAGCAATCCCCCTGCCCTGTTGTCTGTTTCATTGTTTCGATGTGTGTCTCTAGCTGTTTGACTCGGCGCGTCAGCTCGTCGAGGTGTCTGAAGCGCGCCACGTTACGCCGCCAATCCGCGCTCGGCATCGCCGGGATGCCGCTGCTGTAGAGCCCGGGTTCGGGGAAGGAGCGGGTGACCATGGCCATCCCGGTGAAGTGCACGTTGTCGCCGATCTCGAGGTGGCCGGCCATGCCGACGGCCCCGGCGACGGTGCAGTTGCGCCCGATCCGGGTCGAGCCCGAGATCCCGGTGTTGGCGGCGATGGCGGTATTGTCGCCAATTTCGACGTTGTGGCCGATCTGGATGTGATTATCCAGCTTGACCCCGTCGCCGATTCGGGTGTCGCCGATCGCGCCGCGATCGACCGAGGTGTTGGCGCCGATCTCGACGTCATCGCCGAGCACCACCCGCCCGACCTGGGGGATGCGCTCCCAGCGCTCGCCGTCCTTGGCGAAACCGAAGCCCTCGCGCCCGATCACCGCGCCGGGATGGAGCAGCGCCCGCGCACCGATCACCGTCCCCTCACACAGGGTGACCCGAGCGACCAGGCGCGACTCGGCGCCGACGCGCACGCCACGCCCGATCACGCAGCTCGGCCCGACGAAGACCCCGGGACCGATTTCGGCCTCGGCCTCGACCACGGAGAGCGGACCGATCCAGGCGCCGGGGTCGATCCGCGCGGCGGGGTCGACGACCGCACTCGGATGCACGCCACCGACGACCGGATCACGCGGATGGAGGATGCGCGCGGCACGGGCAAATGTGAGATAAGGGTTGTCGCTGATCAGCACCGGCACCGTGGCGTGCTCGGCGTCGGTCTCGGTGAGGATCACCGCGCCGGCGCGAGTCTCGGTGAGATGGCGGCGGTACTTGCGGTCGCCGAGAAAGCTCAGGCTGTCCGGGGTCGCGTCGGTCAGCCGGGCGACACGCGCGAGACGGACGGCGCCATCACCACGCACGGGCACGCCGAGGCGCGCCGCGAGTTCTTTCAGACTGATTTCCAAGGGATTACCTCATGAGCGGCCGGCGCGCGCAAGGCGTCGGTCACCGTTTTTCAAACTCCGCCTTGAGGCGTTCGATGACCAGATCGGAGATATCGATACGATCGCTGAAATAGACCACGCCCTCGGTGATCACCAGATCGATCTCCTGCTCCTTGGCCAACTCGACCACCACCTCCTGGACCTGGCGAGCCAGCTTGGTGCGCAGCTCGTTCTGGCGCAGCACGAAGTCTTCCTGGAACTCGTCGCGGGCGTATTTCAGTTTGCGGGTGCGGCTACGGATGTCGTTCTGCAACCGCTGTAGCTCGCTCTCGCTCATCAGCGCACCGTCGCGCTCGAGCTTGCGCTGCAACGCGGCGACCTGCTCCTGCTGTTCACGCAGGGTGCGTTCGCGCTCCTCGAGTTCACGCTGCAGGGCATCGCCCGCAGCATCGTACTGGGGCGACTGTTCGACCACCCGGTTGGGGTCGACCACCGCGATGCGGTAGCCCTCGACGGCGTCCTCGGCCAGCGCCTGGGTGGTGGCGCCCAGCAGCAGGAGCGTCGAGACGATGAGACGAAAATTCACGGGTACCCTCCCCTGGATCAGAAGGTCTGACCGAACCCGAACTGGAACACCTGGGTCTCGTCGCCATCCTTCTCATTGAGCGGATAGGCGATGCTCACCGACAGCGCCCCGACCGGCGAGAGCCAGCTCACCGACAGACCGGCCGAGTAGCGCAGGTCGCCGAGGTCGAAGCCGGTGTTGTCGACCAGCGAGGAGTCATCGGTCAGCCAGACGTTACCGAAGTCGAAGAAGGCGCCGAGACGCAGCGTCTTCTCGAAATCGCCGCCGACCGGCGGCGGGGCGAACAGCTCGATGCTGCCGACCAGCTTGAGATTACCGCCGACCGGGTCGTTGGTGCTCAGCTCGCGCGGACCGAGGGTGTTGGCCTGCCAGCCACGCACCGAACGCGGACCACCGGCGTAGAAGTTTTCAAAGAAGGGCAGGTAGTCGATCTCGCCGTAGCCGTCACCGTAGGCGAGGTCGCCGCTCAGCGAGAACACGAAGCGCGAGGTCAGGGGGACGTAGAGCCGCTCCTTGTAGGTCAGCTTGTAGTACTCCAGATCACTGCCCGGCAGGGCGATCTCGGCACGCAGGGTGCGCAACGAGCCACGGGTCGGGAACAGCGCCGTGTCACGCGAGTCGCTGGAATAGTTGGCCGAGAGCACGAAGTCGTTGAAGGTGTGCCCGTTGCGCGCGACGAATTCCTCGGCCAGCTCCGACTCGCCCGGGGAGAAGTCGGTGTACTGATAGCGCAGACCGAGTCCGGCGCGACTGATATCGGAGATCGGCAAGCCGAAGGAGAAGCCGGCAATGCCCACGTCGGTGGAATAATCGGCGCCGATCAGCTCGTCGAAGTCGGTTTCCTGGTAGGAGAGGTTGAAACCGCGACTGATGCCATCGACCGTGTAGTACGGATTGGTGTAGGCGAGCTGATAGCGACGGTTGGCGGTGCTGGTATTGAAAGCCAGCCCCACCCGCTTGCCGGTGCCGAGGAAGTTGTTCTGGGTGACGCTGGCGTTGAGCAGAATGCCCTGCGACTGCGAGAAACCGATACCGGCGGCGAGGTTGCCCGCGGGCTTCTCCTCGACGGTGACGTCGACGTCGACCTGATCGGGCGAGCCCGCAACCGGCGGGGTCTCGATGCTGACATCATCGAAATAACCGAGCCGCTGCAACCGCTCGCGCGACTTGCGCACCAGGTCGGCGGAGAACCAGGCGGTCTCGAGCTGGCGCATTTCGCGACGCAGCACCTCGTCACGGGTGCGGGTGTTGCCCTTCATGTTGACGCGGCGGACATAGACGCGCTTGCCCGGGTCGACGAAGAAAGTCACCGCCACCTCGTGCGACGCCTCGTCGATCTCGGGCACGGTGTTGACGTTGGCGAAGGCGTAGCCCTCGTCGCCGAGCAGGTTGGAGATGCGCTCGGCGCTCTCGGTGACATGCTTGCGCGAGAACAACTCGCCGCGCTTGAGTTCGATCAGCGGGAAGAGCTTCTCGGTCGGCACCGAGGGCTCGCCGGCGAGCTGGATGTCGCTGATGCGGTAGGGATCGCCCTCGTCGATGACGACGGTGACATAGATCTCCTTCTTGTCGGCGCTGATCGAGACCTGGGTCGACTTGATCTCGAACTTGATGTAGCCACGATCGAGATAGAAGGCGCGCAACCGCTCCAGATCACCGGCGAGCTTCTGCTTGGAGTACTGGTCGTTCTTCGAGTAGAACGAACTCCAGCGTGTCGGCCCCAGCTCGAACTGCTTGCGCAGCGCCTTCTCGCTGAAGGCATCGTTGCCGATGATGTTGATCTGCTTGATGCGCGCGGTCAGCCCCTCGGTGATCTCGATGCGCACTGCCACCCGGTTGCGCTCGAGCGGCGAGACGGTCGACTGCACCAGCACGCCGTACTTGCCACGCGCGAAGTACTGCCGCTCCAACTCCTGCTCGATACGATCGAGCACCGAGCGGTTGAACACCCGCCCTTCCTTGAGGCCGATGTCGGCGAGCGCGGAGTCGAGCGCCTCGGTCTCGATGTCCTTGTTGCCGACGATCTCGATCTCGGCAATCGCCGGACGCTCGCGCACCCAGAGCACCAACACGTTGCCATCGCGCTCGACGCGGACGTCGTCGAAGAAACCGGTGCGATAGAGCGAGCGGATGATGCCGCCGGTGACACCGTCACCGACGGTATCACCGACCTGGACCGGCAGATAGTTGAACACCGTGCCGGGAGCGATACGCTGCAGCCCCTCGACACGGATGTCGGCAATCTGGAACACCTCGGCCAGCGCCGAGAGAGGGAACGCCAGCAACAGGGCGAACAGCAGGGTCGGACGCCGGACGCGGCCGCGTGGATTCGGAGATATCGCGCGCAAGAGAGAGTCCTCTGGATCGAGCCGAGTGTGCGACGCAGTCGACGGTCGAGAGGCGCCAGTATAAGGGATCGGCTGTGTCTAGCCCAAGAGCCGGGACAGATCGACGTAGAAGGCGAGCACCATCAGCCCGACGATCAGCACCAAGCCGACCCGCTGGGCATTGGCCAGCGCCGTCTCCGAGAGCGGACTGCCCTTGACCCCCTCGATCAGGTAGTAGACCAGGTGGCCACCGTCGAGCAGCGGAATCGGCAACAGATTGAGCACGCCGAGACTGATGCTCAACATCGCCAGGAACTTGGCAAAGGACTCGAGTCCGTGACTGGCAGTACGCCCGGCGGTCTCGGCGATGGCGATGGGGCCACTGAGGTTCTCGACCGAGGCTTGACCGACGAGCATGCGCCCGATCACCTTGAAGATCATCAGACTGGTGTCGAGCGTCTTGTCGCCGGCGCGCACCAGGGCCTCGAGCGGGTCATGATGGATCTCCACCCGGTAGTCGGCCATCAGGTCGTCGGGGACGTCCACCCCGGCGCCGATCCGGCCCACCGTGTGCTCGCCCTCGACAAGCGCGCGCGGCACGATCTCGAGCGTCACCCGCTCGCCAGCGCCGCGCTCGACCTCCAGCGTGATCGGCTGGCGCGGTCGTTCACGCACCAGTGCGACCCAGTCACGCCAACGTGTCACCGCGGTACCGTCGGCGGCGAGGATACGATCACCGACGGCCAACCCGGCCTGCTCGGCCGGCTCGCCGGGCACCAGACGGCCGACCACCGGCGGCAGCGCCGGGCGCTGCGGCGCAAGCCCCAGACGCTCGACCAGATCGGGTGACTCGGCGATGCCGGCCAGCGCCTCGCCCGGCAGCACGCGCTCGTGCGAGACCTGATCGGCATCGCGAACCCCGATGGTGATCGGCTCGCCGTCGAGCGCCTCGGCCGTCAGCGCGAACAGCGCCTCCTCCCAACTACGCACCGGGCGGTCACCGACCCGTACCAGCTCGTCACCCGACACGAAACCGGCCTCGGCGGCCACACTCGTCGGCTCGACCTCGCCGATCAGCGGACGCAGACCGACATCGCCTCCGAGAAACAGCGCCCAGTACACCAGCACCGCGAACAGCAGGTTGGAGAACGGGCCGGCCGAGACCACCGCCACCCGCTTCCACAGCGGCTGGCGGTTGAAGGCGCGATGCAGTTCGCGCTCGGGGACCTCGTCCTCGGTCTCGTCGAGCATGCGCACATAGCCACCGAGTGGCAACGCGGCGAGCACGTACTCGGTGTCGTCCGGCGAGCGCTGCCAGGTCAGCAGCGGACGACCGAAGCCGATGGAGAAGCGCAGCACCTTGATGCCGAGACGCCGGGCGACCCAGAAATGACCGAACTCGTGCACCGAGATGAGGATGCCGAGGGCAACGACGAAGGCGATGACGGTGAAGAGCATGTCCATGACGGACTAACTGACCCGCTGCCGCACGAAGCGTTCCGCACACGCCCGCGCACGCTGGTCGACATCGAGCAGGAAGTCGACGTCGCGCCCGGCGACGGCCTCGTTGGGCATGGCCTCGAGGGTACCGCCGACGACCGCGGCGATCCCCTGGAAGTCGACGCGCCGATCGAGGAAGGCCGCGACCGCGACCTCGTTGGCGGCATTGAGCACCGCCGGCGCAGTCCCACCCTGCTCAGCGGCCTGGAAGGCCAGCGCCAGACAGGGGAAGCGCTCGAAGTCCGGGGCCTGGAAATCGAGCCGGGCGACGGCGAACAGATCGAGCGGCTCGACCCCCGAGGCGAAGCGCTCGGGCCAGGCCATGGCATGAGCAATCGGGGTACGCATGTCGGGGTTGCCGAGTTCGGCGAGCACCGAACCGTCGGCGTACTGCACCAGCGAGTGGATCATGCTCTGCGGATGCACCACCACCTGGATATGACTGGTATCGGTACCGAACAGCCAGCAGGCCTCGATCACCTCCAGCCCCTTGTTCATCATGGTCGCCGAATCGACCGAGATCTTGCGCCCCATCTCCCAGGTCGGGTGAGCGCAAGCCTGCTCGGGGGTGACGTCGGCGAGCCGCTCCAGCGGCCACTCGCGGAAGGGGCCGCCCGAGGCGGTGAGCAGGATGCGCTCGACGCCGACGCGTTCGAGTCCATCGGCGAAGTTCGCCGGCAGACACTGGAAGATGGCGTTGTGCTCGCTGTCGATCGGCAGCAGCTCGGCGCCGCTGTCGGCGACGGCCTGCATCAGCAAGGCGCCGGCGACCACCAGCGACTCCTTGTTGGCGAGCAGCACCCGCTTGCCGACACGCGCGGCAGCCAGGGTGGGACGCAACCCGGCGGCACCGACGATGGCGGCCATCACAGAGTCGGCCTCAGGCATCGCCGCGACCTGCTCGAGCCCCTCGACCCCCTCGAGCACCTCGGGGCGGCCGGGCATGTCGGCGAGCAGCACGCGCAACCGCGCGGCGGCCGTGGGATCGACCATCACCGCGAACAGCGGACGGTGCGCGCGACACTGCTCGGCCATGCGCTCGGCGTCGGTGTTGGCGGTCAGGGCCACGGCCCGGAAACGGTCGGGATGGCGGGCGAGCACATCGAGGGTGCTGACACCGATCGAACCCGTCGAACCAAGTACGGTCACGCCTATCACTTATCGAACTCCGATCAAGGTGGTGCCCAACAGGAACAGGGGCGCGGCCGCGGTCAGGCTGTCGATGCGATCGAGCATGCCTCCGTGACCGGGCAGGAGCTGGCCCGAGTCCTTCACGCCACGACGGCGCTTGAGCAGGCTTTCGTAGAGATCCCCGGCCACCGAGATCAGCGCGGTTGCGGCACTGATCAACAACAGCAGGAGCCCATGCAGCGGCGCGAGCCCCTGGAGCCAGGCGAACACCAACGCGCACAGCACCGCCCCTAGGACGCCGCCGTAGACGCCGGCGCGTGTCTTGCCGGGGCTGAGCACCGGCGCGAGCTTGGTCCGCCCCCAGCGCCGACCGGTGAAGTAAGCGCCGGTGTCGGCACTCCAAATGACGAAGAGCAGGAAGAGCACCAGCGCCGGTCCACCAGCGGCATCGTGCAACGTCACCAGCGCGGCCCAGGGCGCGACCAGCACCAGCAGCCCGACGGCCAGCAGCCGTCCATCGATGCCGGAGGCCGGGGCGATGCTACGCATCGACAACAGTCGCCGGGCCTGCCACAGCCACCACAGCGCACTGACGACGGCGAGCCAGAGCAGCCCCTGGGGATATGACCAGAGCGGCACCATGGCGCCAGCCACGAGCAGCGGGTAGAGCGCCCGCGAGCGTCGATCGGTGACGCCGGCAAGGGCCGCCCACTCCCAGGCGCCGACCCCGATCGCCCCGCCCAGGACCAGCGCGAACAGCGACGTCGGCAGCCACAACACCGCGCCGATGACCAGCGGGACCAGCGCCAGCGCGGTGAGTGTGCGCTTGCGCAGCGCGCTCATGGGTGCAACGGCCATGCAATCAACCCCGTCCATAACGGCCGACCGCGTTCAGTGCCTCGACCTGCTCACCGGTGCGGCCGAAACGGCGCTGGCGGCCGGCGTAGAAATCGAGCGCCTCAGCAAAGGCCGAGGCATCGAAGTCCGGCCACAGCACCGGACTGAAAAAGAGTTCCGAGTAGGCCGACTGCCAGAGCATGAAGTTGCTCAGACGCTGCTCGCCACCGGTACGGATGAAGAGGTCGGGCTCGGGGAGATCGGGAAAGGACAGGCGATCGGCGAGTGCCGCCTCGTCAATCGCCTCGGGGGCGATCACCCCGGCCTGGACATCGGCGACCAGTTGACGCGCGGCGCGGGTGATGTCCCAGCGCCCACCATAGTTGGCCGCCACCTGCAGGTTGAGGCCGGCGTTGTCGGCGGTCAGCCGCTCGGCCTCGGCGATGCGTTGCTGGAGCCGCTCGGAGAAGGCGGTGCGCTCGCCGATCACCCGCAACCGCACATCGTGCTCGTGCAGACGCCGGACCTCGCCGCGCAGCGCACTCATGAACAGCTCCATGAGGATGTTGACCTCGGAGGGCGGGCGGCGCCAGTTCTCACTGCTGAAGGCGAACAGCGTGAGGGTTCCGATCCCCCGGCGCACGCCCTCCTCGACCACCGCACGCACACTCTTGACGCCCTCGCGGTGACCAGCTGTACGCGGCATCCCTCGCCGCTTTGCCCAGCGCCCGTTGCCGTCCATGATGATGGCGACATGAGCGGGCACCGGGGTCTCGGGAGCGGCGACGACGCCGGGAGACGTTGCAGTTTCCACAATACTTGAACAGGCTGGCACCGTGCCCCTGGTCAGATCGACATCAGATCCTCTTCCTTCTCGGCGAGGACGACGTCGATCTCTTTGACGTTCTGGTCGGTGAGCTTCTGCACGATCTCCTGACCACGACGTTCGTCGTCCTCGGAGATCATCTTCTCTTTGACCAGCTCCTTGAGTTCGTTGTTGGCGTCGCGGCGGATGTTGCGGATCGCCACCCGCGCCTGCTCGGCCTCGCTGCGAGCAACCTTGATCAGGTCGCGACGACGCTCTTCGGTGAGCGGCGGCATCGGCACGCGGATCACGGTGCCGGCGGAATTCGGGTTGAGACCGAGATCGGACTGCATGATCGCCTTCTCGATCGCCTGCACCAGGTTCTTCTCCCAGGGCACCACGCTCAGGGTGCGGGAGTCCTCGGCGTTGATGTTGGCGACCTGGCGGATCGGCACGTCGGAGCCGTAGTAGGAGACCATGACGTGATCGAGCAGCGAGGGGTGGGCACGACCGGTGCGAATCTTCGCCAACTCGTGCGACAGCGCCTCGACGCTCTTGGCCATGCGTTCTGCAGCGTCTTTCTTGATATCGTCGATCATGTTAGTTCCCGCTTACGACCAGCGAGCCGATGTCCTCGCCACGGACCAACCGCAGCAGGGCACCCGACTCGTTGATGTTCATTACACGCAGTGGCATTCCATGGTCTCGACAGAGCACGATCGCCGTCGTATCCATGACCTTGAGACCCTCGCGCAGCGCCTGATCGTAGCTGATCCGGCTGTAGAAGACCGCGTCGGGGTGCTGGACCGGGTCGGCGGAGTAGATGCCGTCGACCTTGGTCGCCTTGACCAGCAGCTCCGCGCCGACCTCGATCGCGCGCAGACTGGCCGCAGAATCGGTGGTGAAGAACGGATTTCCGGTCCCGGCGGCAAAGATCACCACCCGCCCCCTGTCGAGGTGGCGCATGGCGCGCCGACGGATGTAATCCTCACACACCTGGTTGATCTTCAGCGCCGACATCACCCGGGAAGAGACTTCCAGGCGCTCGAGCGCATCCTGCATCGCCAAGGCGTTCATCACTGTCGCCAGCATGCCCATCTGGTCGCCGGTGACACGATCCATCCCCCGCGCCGCCAAACCGGCGCCACGGAAGATGTTGCCCCCACCGATGACGAGCGCGACCTGGACACCATCGGCCACCAGGTCGCGGATCTCGCACGCAAAACGCTCGAGGACATCTGGGTCGATACCGTGTGCCCCCCCACCCATCAGCGCCTCACCACTGAGTTTGAGGAGAATGCGTCGATAGGCTGGGGCGGCGGCGGTCATGCCCGGTATACCTCGTCAGGATTGCGGTCGGGGGAAAGCGTTTCTTCGATGTCGGTCAGGATACAGCAGACGATCAGCTGCCGCGAACCTGAGCCATCACCTCTTCGGCGAAGTTCTCGGTCTTCTTCTCGATGCCCTCGCCGACCTCGACACGCGAGAAACGACGCACCTGGGCACCGGCCTGCTTGAGCAGCTTCTCGACCGACTGGTCGGGATCCTTGACGAAGGCCTGACCGAGCAGGGTGATCTCTTCGAGGTACTTGCGCACCCGACCCTCGATGATCTTCTCGACGATCGCCTCGGGCTTGCCGCTCTCGAGCGCCTGCGCCTTGAAGATCTCGCGCTCCTTCTCGAGGGTCTCGGCGGGCACCTGCTCGGCGCTCACGCACAACGGCTTGCTGGCGGCCACGTGCATGGCGATGTCGCGACCCAGGGTAGCGTCACCGCCGACCAGCTCGACCACCACGCCGATACGCGCGCCATGGCTGTAGCTGTAGAGGGCGCCCTCGACGTCGTCGAAACGCACCAGACGACGCAGCTGGACGTTCTCGCCGATCTTGGCCACCAGCGCGGCACGCGCGCCCTCGACGGTGGTCTCACCATCACCGGCGAGCGGCAGCGCGGAGAGTGCCTCGACATCGGCCGCGTCGCTGTTCAGCGCGGTGGCCACCGCGGCCTCGGCGAAGGCCTCGAAGTTGGAGTCCTTGGCGACGAAGTCGGTCTCGCAGTTGACCTCGAGCTGCACGCCGCGCTTGCCGTCCTCGGCGATGGCCACCATCACCACGCCTTCGGCCGCGGTACGGCCGGACTTCTTCGCCGCCTTTGCCTGGCCGGACTTGCGCATCGCCTCGATGGCTGCCTCGATGTCGCCGTTGCTCTCAACCAGCGCCTTCTTGCACTCCATCATGCCGGCGCCGGTGCGCTCACGCAGTTCCTTCACCAATGCCGCGGTAATCGCCATGTCTAAACTACCTCTGCCGCCCCTGCGGGCGATTGAATTCGGGATCTCGGAAAGGGCCCGCCGTCATCATCGATGACGGCGGGCCCCGGGAATCTGTGGCGCGCCGGAGCAATCCGACGCGCCGGGCACGCGGATGCGCGGCCATACGGCCGCGCGGGCCTTACTCCGCGGCGGCCTCTTCGGCCGCGACCGGCTCGACCTCGTCGCGACCGACCATCGCTGCGGCGGTGTCACGACCATCGAGGATGGCGTCGGCAGCACCGGTGATGTAGAGACGCACGGCGCGCAGGGCGTCGTCGTTACCGGGGATGACGAAGTCGACGGTGCTCGGCTCGTTGTTGGTATCGACCACACCGATGACCGGGATGCCAAGCTTGTTGGCCTCGTTGACCGCATTCTTCTCGTGACCGACATCGACCACGAACATGGCATCGGGCAGGCCGTCCATGTTCTTGATACCACCGATGCTCTGCTCGAGCTTGTCACGCTCGCGCGACAGGCCCAGGGCCTCCTTCTTGTTGAAGCGCTCGATGGTGCCATCCTCGAACATCGCTTCAAGCTCTTTCAGGCGCTTGACCGACTGACGGATGGTCTTGAAGTTGGTGAGCATGCCGCCGAGCCAACGGTGGTTGACGTAGGGCATCCCGCAACGCGCTGCCTCTTCCTTGAGCACGTCGCGCGCGGCGCGCTTGGTGCCGACGAAGAGGATCTTGCCGCCGTTGGCGGCCAGCGAACCCATGAAGTTGACCGCCTCTTCATACAGCGGCAGGGTCTTCTCCAGGTTGATGATGTGGATCTTGTTGCGGTGGCCGAAGATGAAGGGGGCCATCTTGGGGTTCCAGTACCGGGTCTGGTGACCGAAGTGGACACCGGCTTCCAGCATCTGGCGCATCGTGATCTTGCTCAAGGTATTGCTTCCTGTGATATCGGGTTGGGCCTCCACGCATCCCACGCGACAACCTGCCAGGCAGGCACCCAGTCGCATGTGTCGACGCGTGTGTGAGCAGTGGTTTCGGCCGACGACCCCGGACGACGGACACAAGGCCCGTGCGCGAGAGTCGATCGCGACCGGCGCGTATCTTGGAGGTTTGACCTGAAAAACGAAAGCGAAAAACCGAAGTTTTCCGCTTGGCAAGCCTGCCTCGCACCCTTACATGAACGGGCGAAGGGTTCATGCAGTTTGCGGCAACGCGCCGCATTTTATAGCATAGGCGGCTCACTACGAGCAATTACCGATACATTCGGTCCCGCGCTGCCTAGGCATCGCGGTGTTCCCGGGGACAGCACGAACGCGCCCCGGCGTCTCGCCATTCCGGCTCGTCCGAGCCCGGGCGTCCTCCGCCGACACAAGCCCGCACCCGGCACCTGGCCGATGGCTCCTTGAAGAAACCGATTATCATTTTTACCTGGACTCCTGCGACCAGCCGATGAGTGTGCCGATCAAGACCCCAGAAGAAATCGAGAAGATGCGTGTCGCCTGCCGGCTCGCTGCCGACGTGCTCGACATGATCGAGCCGCACGTCCAGCCCGGCGTGACCACCGAGGAACTCGACCGCATCTGTCACCAGTACATCACCGAGGTGCAGCAGGCGATCCCCGCGCCGCTCAACTATCACGGCTTTCCCAAGTCGATCTGCACCTCGGTCAACCACCAGGTTTGCCACGGCATCCCCGGCAACAAGCGCCTCAAGAAGGGTGATGTGGTCAACATCGATGTCACCGTCATCAAGGACGGTTTCCACGGCGACACCAGCAAGATGTTCTTCGTCGGCGAGCCTTCGATCCTCGCCCGCCGCCTGAGCACGGTCACCCGCGAGGCGCTGTTCATCGGCATCGATCAAGTGCGCCCCGGCGCCACCCTCGGTGACATCGGTCACGCCATCCAGCACTTCGTCGAGGGCAAGGGCTTCTCGGTGGTGCGCGAGTACTGTGGTCACGGCATCGGTCGCGGCTTCCACGAGGATCCGCAAATCCTGCATTACGGCTCGCCCGGCACCGGACTGGAGCTGCGCGAGGGGATGATCTTCACCATCGAGCCGATGGTCAACGCCGGCAAGCGCCACATCAAGCAACTGCCCGACGGCTGGACCGTGGTCACCAAGGATCGCAGCCTCTCGGCACAGTGGGAGCACACGCTGCTGGTCACCAGCGACGGCAGCGAAATCCTCACCCTGAGACGCGAGGAGCGCGAGGACAACGAGGACTGAAGCCATGAGCGACACCGCGCCCACCCCTGCCCCGTCCCAGGCCCCCGACCCACTGCCGCATCGCGCCCGCATCGACAGTTACCGGGAACGACTCAGGGTCGGGCGCGAGTCGCTCTACACCCGCTTCGACCAGGGCGCACCGGTCACCGAACTGGTGCTCGCCCACAGCGACCTCATCGACGGCGTGCTGCGCGACCTCTGGGCCGAGCACCTCGGCGACACTGAGAGCGCGACGCTGGTCGCCGTCGGCGGTTATGGCCGACGCGAGCTGCAACCGGCCTCCGACGTCGACATCATGGTCCTGATCGCGCCCGACGCCGAGCCGCGCCTTGCAAACCAGCTCGAGATCCTGCTTACCCTGCTGTGGGACATCGGACTCGAGGTCGGACACAGCGTGCGCAGCGTCGAGGACTGTGTACGCGAGGCCGACCAGGACGTCACCGTGATGACCAACCTGATGGAGGCGCGTCTGCTTGCCGGCGGCAGCGCGCTCTATGCGCGCATGCTCGAGGTCACCGGTCCGGGGCGGATCTGGGACAGCGCCCGTTTCTTCGCCGCCAAGACCGCCGAGCAGCGGGCACGCTGGGAGAAATACGGCGGCACCGCCTACAATCTCGAGCCCAACATCAAGGAAAACCCCGGCGGACTGCGCGATATCCAGATGATCGCCTGGGTAGCCAAGCGCCACTTCGCCGCCAGGACACTCCACGACCTGGTTCGCCACGACTTCCTCACCGAGGCCGAGTACCACACCCTGATCGAGGGACAGGCGCTGCTGTGGCGCATCCGCTTCTCGCTGCACCGTCTCGCCGGACGACGTGAGGACCGGCTGCTGTTCGACCACCAGCGCGCCCTGGCCCACGCCTTCGGCTTCTGCGACGGCCCCAACAACCTCGCCGTCGAGCAGTTCATGCAGCAGTACTACCGTACCGTGCAGGAACTCAACCGCCTCAACGAGATGCTGCTGCAGCTGTTTCGCGAGGCGATCCTGCTGCGCGACGCACTCGGCCCGCCGGTATCCATCAATCGCCGCTTCCAGTCGCGCAGCGGCTATCTCGAGGTGGTCAATCCGCGGGTCTTCCAGCGCTATCCACTGGCGCTGCTCGAGGTCTTCCATCTACTCCAGACCCGCCCCGAACTCGAAGGCATCCGCGCCAGCACCATTCGCCTGATCCGCGAGAACCATCACCGCATCGACGCCAAGTTCCGCGACGACCTGCGCGCGCGCAGCCTGTTCATGGAGATCCTGCGCGAGCCCAACGGGCTGACCCACGCGTTTCGGCGCATGAACCGCTACGGCGTACTCGCCGCCTATATCCCCGCCTTTGCCAATATCGTCGGACGGATGCAGTACGACCTGCTCCACGTCTATACCGTCGACGAACACACCCTCAGCCTGATCCGCAACCTGCGCCGCTTCGCCATCCCCAAGCACGACGCCGAATTCCCGCTGTGCAGCGCCATCGCCCGGCGCATCCCCAAGATCGAACTGCTCTATCTCGCCGGACTCTTCCACGACATCGCCAAGGGACGTGGCGGCGATCACTCCCAGCTCGGCGCTCGCGACGCCTGGGATTTCTGCCAGCAGCACAGCCTCAGCGCCTTCGACAGCCGCCTGGTCTCCTGGCTGGTGGAGAACCACTTGGTGATGTCGATGACCGCCCAGCGCAAGGACATCAGCGACCCCGAGGTGATCCAGACCTTCGCCGAGCGCATCGGCGACCCCAACCGGCTCGACTATCTCTACCTGCTCACCGTCGCCGACGCCCGCGCCACCAACCCCGAGCGCTGGAACGGCTGGAAGGACGCGCTGCTGCGCGAGCTCTATCACGGCACCCGCCGCGCCCTGCTGCGCGGGCTCGACAATCCCCAGGCGCAGGACGAATTGATCCAGCAGAAACAGCTCGAGGCGCTGCGACTGGTCGCGCGCTACGGCGCCGACCCCGACGCCTGCCGCCGGCTGTGGAGCAAGTTCAGCCTCGACTTTTTCCTCCACAACTCACCCGACGAGATCGCCTGGCAGAGTCGCCAGATCCTCTGCGCCGACCCCGAACTGCTGCCACTGACGGTGATCCGTCCGGTGACCGCGCGTGGAGCCAGCGAACTGTTCATCTACACCGCCGATCGCATCAACCTGTTCGGGCGCACCACCGCCATGCTCGATCAGCTCGGACTGAGCATCATGGACGCACGGGTGATGACCACCGACGACGGCATGGCGGTGAGCAGCTACCAGGTGCTCGACCAGGGCGGCAACCCGGTCGACGGCGCACTGCGCATGGAAGAGATCCGCACCGCGCTGACCGAGGAACTGCTCCACGAGGAAGACAGCGAGATCCGCGTCGCGCGCACGCTACCACGCCGTCACCGCTGCTTCCCGGTCGACACCCGGGTGAGCTTCTCCACCGACGAGCCCAACCGCCGCACCATCATGCGCCTGAGCACCCTCGACTGCCCCGGCCTGCTCGCCGAGGTCGGTGCGGTGTTCCGCGACTGCGGGGTACGGCTGCAGAACGCCAAGATCGCCACCGTCGGCGCCGAGGTCGACGACGTCTTCTTCATCACCGACACCGACGACACCCCGATCACCTGCGAAAACGCCCTCGCCTGCCTGCGCCGCGAGGTGTGCAAGCGTCTCGAACAACACACCCGGGACGAGCGCTGACCCAGGCGGCCAGCGAGAGCTTGAACCACAAAGACACGAAGACCGCAAAGGGGTTTGGATGCAAGACGCCGACGCCGCTCGCCACTGGCGGCTGGTGGCTGACCGCTGGCGACTGGCGACTGGCGACTGGCGACTGGCGACTGGCGACTGGCGACTGGCGGCTGGTGGCTGGTGGCCGCTTCCCCCTTCGCGTCCTTGGCGGCTTTGCGGTTCAATCCGCTGACTGCTGGGCGCAACGGCCGCCCCCATGGAGCCGCCCCCGCCCTTCGCCTATACTAGATGCTTTTTCCCAGCGTCCGGCGCGCTCACGCGGCCCGTCGGCCAGTAGCCCCCGTTGTCTCTATGAACCCGGATCTGGACCGTCTCCAATCCTACCCCTTCCAGCGTCTCGCGACCCTCAAGCAGGGGCTGGAGCCGCCGCCCGATCGCAATCACATCGCGCTCTCGATCGGCGAACCCAAACACCCCACGCCGAGCTTGGTCAGCGAGGCGCTGATCGCGCACCTGCACCGGCTCTCGGCCTATCCCACCACCCGTGGGCTGGCGCCATTGCGCGAGGCGATCGCCGACTGGCTCGGCCAGCGCTTCGCGCTTGGCGCGGGGATCGACCCAGAGCGCCAGGTGCTGCCGGTCAACGGCACCCGCGAGGCGCTGTTCGCCTTCGCCCAGGCCTGCGTGACACGCGCCACACCGGCCCCGTTGGTGCTGATGCCCAACCCCTTCTACCAGATCTACGAGGGCGCTGCGCTGCTCGCCGGGGCCGAGCCGCGCTATCTGCCCTGCACCGCCGAGACCGGGTTCATGCCCGACTTCTCGGCGGTCGACGCAGCGACCTGGAAGCGCTGTCAGCTGCTCTATCTGTGCTCGCCGGGCAACCCCACGGGCGCAGTGGCCGATCGCGAGACCCTCGCCGAGCTGATCGCCCTGGCGCACCGCCACGACTTCGTCATCGCCTCCGACGAGTGCTACTCCGAACTCTATCTCGACGAGCAGGCGCCGCCGCCTGGACTGCTGGAGGTCTCGGCGGCGATCGGCAACCCCGACTTCTCGCGTTGCGTGGTCTTCCACAGCCTCTCCAAGCGCTCCAACGCGCCGGGGCTGCGCTCGGGCTTCGTCGCCGGTGACACCGAGGTGATCGAACGCTTCTTCCTCTACCGCACCTATCACGGTTGCGCCATGCCGCTGCACCACCAGCACGCGAGCATCGCCGCCTGGCGCGACGAGGCACACGTACGCGAGAATCGCGCGCGCTATCGCGAGAAATTCGCCGCCGTCGCCGAGGTGCTCGACGGCGCGCTTCCGCTCAGTCTCCCTGAGGCGGGTTTCTATCTCTGGCCCGAGACCCCGATCAGCGACACCGAGCTGGCGCGCCGGCTCTATGCCGAGGAGCACGTCACCGTGCTGCCGGGCAGCTTCCTCTCGCGCACCGTCGATGGCCACAATCCGGGCGAGCGGCGTATCCGTCTCGCCCTGGTGGCCCCGCTCGACGAGTGCGTCGACGCCGCTCATCGCATCCGCCGCTGTCTCGCGCGGCTGTGATCCGGCGTCCCCGACCGAATCCGTTCCAACCTTCAGCAACGAGAGAACCGAGCCCATGAGCGAGCAACAATCCATCATCGTCGAGGCCTTCGAGCGCCGCGCCGAGATCACCCCGCGCAGCGTCGAGACCCATGTACGCGACGCCATCCAGGACACCATCGAGCGACTCGACCGCGGCGAGCTGCGCGTGGCCGAGAAGCGTGATGGCGACTGGGTGGTCAACGACTGGGTGAAGAAGGCGGTGCTGCTGTCCTTCCGCATCACCGACAACGAGTTCATGAAGGGCGGCTTCACCAACTACTACGACAAGGTGCCCTCGAAGTACGCCGACGCCAACTCGCGCGAGTTCCGCGAGGCCGGGGTGCGCGTGGTGCCGCCGGCGACCGCGCGCAAGGGCGCCTACATCGCCCCCGGCTGCGTGCTGATGCCTTCCTACGTCAACATCGGCGCCTATGTCGATTCCGGCACCATGGTCGACACCTGGGCCACGGTCGGCTCCTGCGCGCAGATCGGCAAGAACGTACATCTCTCCGGCGGCGTCGGCATCGGCGGCGTGCTCGAGCCGGTGCAGGCCGCGCCCACCATCATCGAGGATAACTGCTTCATCGGCGCGCGCTCGGAGATCGTCGAGGGCGTGATCGTCGGCGAGGGCGCGGTGATCTCGATGGGCGTCTACATCGGCCAAAGCACCAAGATCTACAACCGCGAGACCGGCGAGATCTGCTTCGGCCGGGTGCCGCCCGGCGCCGTGGTCGTCCCCGGCAGCCTGCCCGCGAAGGACGGCAGCCACAGCCTCTACTGTGCGGTGATCATCAAGCAGGTCGACGAGAAGACCCGCGGCAAGGTCGGCATCAACGAGCTGCTGCGCGACATCTGATGACCATCGTGCTCTACGGTATCGCCAACTGCGATACCGTGCGCAAGGCGCGCGCCTGGCTACGGGCGCGCGATATCGATCATCATTTCCACGACCTGCGCGCCGACGGCCTCGATCCCGCACGGCTCGACGTCTGGCTCGCCGCGCTCGGCTGGGAGCAGCTCATCAACCGCCGCTCGGCGACCTGGCGCCAGCTCCCGCCCGAGCAGCGCACCGCGCTCGACACGGCGCGCGCCCGCGCGCTGGTGCTCGCCCACCCCACCCTGATCCGTCGCCCGCTGCTCGAGCACGGCGAAATCGTTCGGGTCGGCTTCAGCGCCGCAGACTACGAGACCTGGTTCCAGCAATGACCCTCTCCCCCACCCTGCAGCTCGCCCATGAGCTGATCGCGCGCCCCTCGGTCACCCCCGATGACCAGGGCTGCCAGCAACTGCTCGCCGAGCGCCTCGCCGCGCTCGACTTCCGGATCGAGGCAATGCCCCGCGACGGCGTCACCAACCTCTGGGCCCGTCGCGGCGATCAAGCCCCGCTGTTCTGCTTCGCCGGACACACCGACGTGGTGCCGCCCGGTCCGCTCGAACAGTGGGACTCGCCCCCCTTCGCGCCGACCATCCGCGACGGGCTGCTCTACGGGCGCGGCGCAGCGGACATGAAGGGCTCGATCGCCGCCTTCGTCTGCGCGCTGGAGGCGTTCGTCGCGCATCACCCCGATCATCGTGGATCGATCGCGTTGCTGATCACCAGTGACGAGGAAGGGCCCGCGACCGCGGGTACGGTGGAGGTGATGCGCCGTCTCGACGCACGTGGCGAGCACATCGACTACGCGCTGGTCGGCGAGCCGTCGAGCAGTCAACAGCTCGGCGACACCATCAAGAACGGGCGCCGGGGCAGCATCAGCGGCTTTCTCAAGGTGCGCGGCAAGCAGGGCCACGTGGCCTACCCGGCGCTCGCCCGCAACCCCTTCCACGAGAGCGCCCGGGCGCTGGCCGATCTCGCCGCCGAGACATGGGACCAGGGCAATGATCACTTCCCGCCGACCAGCCTGCAGATCGCCAATCTGAACATGGGGACCGGGGCGGAGAACGTGGTGCCGGGCGAACTCGCCGCGCAATTCAATCTGCGCTTCTCCACCGAACTCGACGCGGCCACCATCAAGCGACGAGTGACCGCCATTCTCGATGCCGGCGGCTTCGACTACGCGCTCGACTGGCGACTCTCGGGCGAACCCTTCCTCACCCCCAGCGGCGCGCTGGTCGAGGCCGCGCGCGCGGCGATCGCCGAGCACTGCGGCATCACCACCGAGCTGTCGACTGCTGGCGGCACCTCGGACGGGCGCTTCATCGCCCCGAGCGGCGCACAGGTGGTCGAACTGGGGCCGCGCAACGCCACCATCCATCAGATCAACGAGTGCGTCGGGGTCGACGAACTCGACCAGCTCAGCGACGTCTACGCCGGCATTCTCGAACGACTGCTGGGAAACGCGGCCTGAGACTCAAACAGACAGCAGCGGCGCGCGCTCAGGGCGCCAGCCGCTGCTGCGCCGCCTCCGGCAACACGATATTGAGTTCCAGCACCTCGTGGGCGTCTTCCTGCTCGTAGTTGACCGAGACCGCATTCATGTCGACATCGACGTACTTGCGGATGACGTCGATGATCTCCTGCTGCAGCTTGGGCAGATAGGAGGGGCGGTCGCGCGCGGCCCGGTCGTGCGCCACCAGGATCTGCAGCCGTTCCTTGGCAACGTTGGCGGAGCCCTTCGGCTGCGAGGAGCGGAAGTAGTCGAGTAGGCCCATGGGTCACCCTTTGAATAGACGGCTCAGGAAGCCCTTCTTCTCCGCTTCGGTGAAGCGGTGCGGGATATCCTCCCCAAGATAGCGCGATACCGTGTCAGCGTAAGCCTGTCCGGCATCGCTGTCACGATCGAGGATCACCGGGACACCGGCGTTGGAGGCGCTCAGCACCGCCTTGGACTCGGGGATCACCCCGAGCAGGCTCAACGACAGGATCTCCTGCACGTCCTCGACACTGAGCATATCGCCGTTGTCGACCCGACGCGGATCATAGCGGGTCAGCAGCAGGTGCTCGCGAATCGGCTCCTCGCCGTTCTCGGCGCGGCGCGACTTGCTCGACAGGATACCGAGCATGCGATCGGAGTCACGCACCGAGGAGACCTCTGGATTGGTGACCACGATGGCATCATCGGCATAGTACATCGCCATGGTCGCGCCATGCTCGATCCCGGCGGGCGAATCGCAGACGACGAAGTCGAAGCTGTCGGAGAGTTCCTCGAGCACTCGCCCCACCGCGTCCTTGGCCAGCGCGTCCTTGTCGCGGGTCTGCGAGGCCGGAAGGATGTAGAGGTGGTCGCTGCGCTTGTCGCGGATCAGCGCCTGGTTGAGGGTTGCCTCCTCCTTGATGACGTTGACGAAGTCATAGACGACGCGTCGCTCGCAACCCATGATCAGGTCGAGGTTGCGCAACCCCACGTCGAAGTCGACCACCGCCGTGCGCTTACCCTTCTGGGCCAGTCCCATGGCCAGCGCGGCGGCAGTGGTCGTCTTGCCGACCCCGCCCTTACCCGAGGTGATTACGATGATTCTCGCCAAAGTTGCAGCCTCCTAATGGGGAGTGTTCCGTTCGTCGGTCCCCGGATCGATTCACAGTTTCTCGATGCGCAGGATCTTCTGATCGAGAAAAATCTGCACCGGGACCCCCTGCAGCTCGGCGGGGATGTTCTCGCTCACCCGGTAGTGGCCGGCGATGGCGACCAGCTCGGCCTGCAGGTCCTGGCAGAAGATTCGCGCCTCCAGGTCACCGTTGACACCCGCCATCGCGCGACCGCGCAGCGGGCCGTAGACATGGATGTTGCCGTCGGCCATCAGTTCGGCCCCGGAGCTGACCGCCCCGACCACCGAGAGGTCGCCGCCGGCGGCATAGTGACGCTGCCCGGAGCGCACCGGACGGGCCACCAGCATCGAGGCGCGCGCCGGCTCCTCGGCGGCGGCGTGCTCGGCACCCTCGGCGTTGGCGCTACCCGCCCGCGCGGCACGCGAATAACTCTCGCCCAGCACCGCCAGCTCCATGGTCTCGGCGCTGGCGTGCTGTGCCTTGCTGCCGCCCCGTACACCGAAGGGGATCATGCCGTAACCACGCAACAACCCCACCAACAGCGGGAACTCGACCTCGCCGCCGGCAAAGTCGCCGAGATCGATCACGATCGGGGTGTTGCGGAAGAAGTCGGGGGCCTGGCCGACCTTGGCGCTGAGCTGATTGGCCACGGCTTCCATGTCGTCACCGAGCAGTCTGAAGATCGGCAGGGTGAACCCCGCCGCCTTGAGCTCGAAGGCCGCTGCGGCCTCACCTTCGAGCGATTGTGGATTCGCTGCCATAGTGTGATCTCGAGCGTCTCGCGCCCCCAGGTCTCCATGCTGTAGTCCCGCCGGCCGCTGCAGCGCGGACGACCACCCTGTCGAGCGGCAATGCTACCCGTTCGACGCGCGCCGGCATAGAGTGAGAGGGACGAAGCGTCGTCATGGATCCGCCAGCCGGCGGTATGACGCGACGCCCCGTCAGCCCACCGCCCTCAGCCTGGCGGCCATTGCAGCGCGCGACCACCGAGCACGTGCAGGTGCAGATGGAACACCGTCTGCCCGGCACCGGCGTTGCAGTTGATCACGGTGCGATAGCCACCCCGGGCGATCCCGGCCTGTTCGGCCACCTTGGCGGCGACCAGCAACAGCTTGCCGAGCAGTTCGGCATCTTCCGCACCGGCCTCGCTGAGAGTCCGGATCGGTTTGCGCGGGATCACCAGCAGGTGGGTGGGCGCCTGCGGACTGAGGTCGCGGAAGGCGACGACGTCCTCGTCCTCGTAGACGAGGTCGGCCTCGACCTCGCCGCGGGCGATCTTGCCGAAGATGGTATCGGTCATCCTGATGTTCGCTCCCAAGATCGAGATATCGCCCCGCTCGGGGGCGGATGACCGGCGCGGCTCTGGCCCGCCGGTCCCTTCAGAAGGCGCGGCGCCCGGCAAGGGCGAGCGCCAGGGTGCCGCCGTCGAGCGCATCAAGGTCCCCGCCCAGGGGCACGCCCTGGGCGATCCGGGTGACCGCGACGCCCTGCACCGTGGCCAGCTCGGCGACGAACTGCGCCGTCGCTCCGCCCTCGACCGTCGGGCTGATGGCGAGCACCAGCTCACGCACCACGCCCTCGGCCAGCAGCGCCTCGAGCCGGTCGAGTCCCAGCTCGGCCGGACCGATCCCGTCGAGCGGCGAGAGCCGCCCGCCGAGGACGAAATAGCGTCCACCGAAGTCGGTGGCCTGCTCGATGGCGACGACCTCGGAGGGCTGCTCGACCACGCACAGCAATCCGGCATCGCGGTGGGGATCGGCGCAGATCGCACAGCGCTCGCGTTCGGTCAGGGTGCGACAGCGATCGCAGTGACCGATACGAGTCATCGCCTCGGCCATCACCCGCGCCAACCGCGCCCCGCCCTCGCGATCACGCTCGAGCAGGTGGAAGGCGATGCGCTGCGCCGACTTCGGCCCGACCCCGGGCAGACAGCGCAACGCATCGATCAGCTGATCGAGCAGGGCCCGCTCGCTCATGCGCGCTCGACCAACGGACTCAGAAGGGGAACTTCATGCCCGGAGGCAGCGGCATGCCGGCGGTCACCGACGACATGGTCTCCTTCATCTTCTCGGCGACACGCTGGGTGGCGTCGTTGATCGCCGCCGAGATCAGGTCCTCGAGCATCTCCTTGTCGTCGCCGAGCAGCGAGGGATCGATCTCGACACGCTTGGTCTGGTACTTGCCGTTCATGGTCACCTTGACCATACCGCCACCGGCCTCGCCGGTCACCTCCTCCTCGGCCAGGCGTGCCTGCGCCTGCTGCATCTCTTCCTGCATCTTCTGCGCCTGCTTGAGCAGGCCACCGAGTCCAGCTTTCATCTTGGATCTACCTCGTTGACGGGTGATTGGGGACATCGCGCCCCCGGCGGGGACAACGCATGACGCGACGCTCGCAGTGGCGCACGCGTCGCGTGCCGGACGCAAGGATACATGGCTCGAGCGGACGCGGGGAGGCATCACAACGGCCAGCGCCCGGCATGCGCGTGACTCAGCCCTGCGGCTCGATGCTGCCCGGGACCCAGTCGGCGGCGAGCTGCTCGCGCATCCGCTCGGCCACCGGGTCGGCGTACATCGTCTCCTCGGCCGCGCGCTGGCGCGCCTCGGCCTCACGCACGCGACGCTGAGCGAGTGTCTCCTGTTCGGGGCGGGCAATCTGGAACTCGAGGCGCACCGGCTCGCCGAGCGCGCCCTCGAGCGCCTCGCGCAAACGGCTCTCGGCCGTAGGCACACGCAAATGCTCGACCGCCGGGTCCAGACTCAGCAGCAGGCGGCCATCGGCCCAGTCGAGAAAACCACAGTTGTGCGCCAGCTCGCCGGCGATCCCACGCACCCGCAGCCCGGCGACGAGCTGCTGCCACTGCGCCGGGGAGCGGAGGTCGGGACGGGGGGCGGTGACAGGCGCGCGCGGCGATGATACAGCGGGCGCTGGCGCCGACGGCTCGGAGATCGGACTCGGGTCGGCGACCTCCCAAGGCGGCACACCAGCGGCGGGCGCACTGTCCGGCGAGGGCGCAGCAGGCACCGCCGCAACGGACGCAGGCGCCGATGGCTCGGGAGCCGGGAGCGGCGCCGGGGCGGCAACCTCCCAGGGTGGCGTACCAGAGGCGTTCGGGCCACGGCTCGGCGCTGGCGCACTCTGACGGGGTGCGGCCGGGGGGGCGGGACGCGGATCGGGAGGCCGACGCGCAGCGGGTGCGCCGTCGGGCTGCCCGGCGGGCGAGGCGGGGCGGAAGGCGAGCGCGCGCAGCAGCACCATCTCGAGTCCGGCGCGCGGATCCGGCGCGAGGGCGAGATCGCCCTGCCCGGTCAACGCAACCTGGTAGTAGAGCTGCACGTCCTCGGGCGAGAGGCGCGCGGCGAGGGCGCCGAGACGGTCCCCATCGGGATCGTCGGCGGCAAGCAGCCGCGGCACCTGCTGAACCAGCGCCAGACGATGCAGCAGCGCGATCAGCTCGCGCAGCAACTCGGCGTAATCGGGGGTGAGCGCGGCGACGCGCTCGACCTCGGCGAGCAGCGCGGCACCGTCGCCGCTGGCCAACGCCTCGACCAGCGCCAGCACCACCTCGCCGTCGAGGGTGCCGAGCATGGCGCGCACCTCGGCCTCGACCAGCTGACCGCCGCCGAAGGCGATCGCCTGATCGAGCAGGCTCAGCGCGTCACGCATGCTGCCATCGGCGGCGCGCGCGAGCTGGGCCAGCGCCGGGGACTCGAACGCCAGCCCCTCGGTCTCGAGCACATGACGCAGGTGCGCGCCGATCTCGTCGGGCAGCAGACGGCGCAGGTTGAACTGCAGACAGCGCGAGAGCACGGTCACCGGCAGACGCTGCGGATCGGTGGTGGCGAGCAGGAACTTGACGTGCGGCGGCGGCTCCTCGAGCGTCTTCAACAGGGCATTGAAGCTGTGCGCCGAAAACATGTGCACCTCATCGATGAGATACACCTTGTAGCGACCGTGCGCCGGGGCATAGGGGACGTTGTCGAGCAGTTCACGGGTCTGGTCGACCTTGGTGCGCGAGGCCGCGTCGACCTCGATCAGATCGACGAAGCGCCCGGCATCGACCTCGCGACAGGTCGCGCACTGACCACAGGGATGTGCGCTCACGCCCTGCTCACAGTTGAGCGACTTGGCGAGGATGCGCGCCAGGGTGGTCTTGCCGACCCCGCGGGTACCGGTGAACAGATAGGCGTGATGCAGCTGGCCGCGATCGAGCGCATTGGCGAGCGCCCTCACCACATGCTGCTGGCCGACCATATCGTCGAACGACTTGGGGCGCCACTTACGGGCGAGCACCTGGTAGGACATGCGCGACTCGAATCGGTCGAAACTCTGTTGCAGGGCGCGCACGCGGGCGAGCGCGGGGAGCTTCCTAAGGGTGGCGTCTGGCGTCGCGGACCGAGGCCGGCGTCAGCGCGGAATCTGGGGCGGCAACCCGCGCCAGCCACACCCCGGCACACGCTTCAACCGCTGCGGCTGCTCCCTTCCGGGCCTGACCGGGTTCACGATCTCACGTTGCGAGGGGACCGACACGGGTCACCATAACGCTCTTGCAACCATCAGACGATGACGACAAGAGCGCGAGAGATTAACAAAGTGCGCCACGGAAGACAAACCGGGAGCCAGCTACCAGCTACCAGCTACCAGCTACCAGCTACCAGCTACCAGCCGACAGCTATCAGCTTACAGCCCTGGAGGCTGGCGGCTGGCGGCTGGCGGCTGATAGCTGGCCTCGGCAAGCGCGCGCGGCGCTGCTAGAGTGGGACGAGTTCCGCAACCGCCCGACCCCGACCGCCATGCGCCCGATCTCGCTGACCCCACTGCTGTTCGCACTCGCCCTGCCCGCGCCGAGCCTAGCGCAGGAGCCCGACACCGATGCCTGGGAGCGCGCTCAGAGCACCGCCGCCGCGTGGTGGCAACGTTCGCGCGAGCTCGCCGATCAGGCTGCGGCCGACGCCCGGCGACTACTCGGCGACGACGGCGCCGACCTCGGTCGCGCCTGGGAGCGGGCGCGCCCCGAGCTGGAGGAGGCGCTGACCCTCACCGAGCGCCAGGCGACGCTGCCCGAGCGCGCCTGGTTCGGTCCCGACCGCAACTCCAACCAGGCCGAGATCGACGCCCTGCTCGATCGCGCCGTCGCGCTGCTCTCGGTCTCGCCAGCGCTCGCCCAGCGTGCGCGTATCCGCGAGCTCAACGCCCGTATCGTCGAGCTGCGCGCCCAGATCGCCGAGTCCAGACAGCAGCAGCTCACCGCCCCCGAACAATCGACCCTGCTCAAGACCCGCGCCGACCACGCCGCGGCGATCGCCCGCGACCAGCGCGAGATCACCGAAGTCGAGGCCGAGATCGCCGCGATCGAGCGCGGCTTCGCCGCCGAGCTGCGTGCCATGGGGCTGGACATCGATGACGAGCAGGTCCGCTTCCTGCTCTCGACCGTGGTCGGCGACAACGTCGTCGAACTCGGCATCCTCTTCGACAACGTCCGCACCCTCACCGAACAGCTCGAGGCGCTGGTCGCCGAGAGTGGCGAGGATCTGGAGAGCGCGCGTCGCTACTACGGACTCTACGTGGTGCTGCTGCAGACCCTGGAGCACCTCCACCGCCGTATCGAGCACCAGATCGAGGACGACTACCTGCCGCGCATCGACGCCATCGCCGAGCGCGCCCGCACGCTCGCCGCCGAGACCCGCACGCTCAAGGCGCAGAACCCCGAGCGCGCCGCGCTGCTCGAGGCCAACCTCGAGGCGCAGCGCGTCACCGGCGAGGCGGCGGCGGTCTATCGGGGTTATCTCGAGGACCAGGCACGCCAGATTCGCACCGCGCGCGCGCAGCTCGCCGGCGACATCGCCACCGCCTGGAACACCTATCAGACGGTCAGCCTCTCGGGCGAGCTGGTGGGGCTGGTGCGTGCCAGCCAGCGCCTGCTCGAGGCACTGATGGAGCGTCAGCTCCCAACGCTGCGCCCGTTCGAGAACCTGGAGATGGAGCGCGAGATGCTGCGCCTGACCGAGCGTCTGCGCGGCCCCGATCAGGGCAGATAGGGATAGGGCTCGGCGCTGCCCAACGGGGCGTGACCGAACACCAGCTGACCGGCGGCGCCGTCGCTGAAGGCGAGTCGGCCGATACCGTTGCGACCGCTGAGATCGCGCACCAGATCCGCCCAGCCGCTGCGCCCGTCCTCGCAGTGGAATTCGTAGATCGCGGCCGGATCGCCGGAGAAGGCGCTGTAACCACCGCGACAGCGGGTCTTCGGGCTGGTCAGATTCAGTTCGCCGGTGAACAGGGTCGAGCGATAGTCGCCGCTGAATACCTCGCCGTCGACCACCGCCACCACCGGCCCCGAGGTCGAACGACCCGGCGAGGGCACCTCGGGACGGGGACGGTCGAGATTGTCGATCACCTGGCTGACACAGGTGGCATAGACCTCGATCTCGAGGTGCTCGCACAGCCGCCTGCCGTACTCCTCCGGCGGCACCTCGACGGCGATCCCGCCGAGACGCTGCGGCGGGATCAGCGCACACCCCGCAAGCAGACCGAGCAACACAACGGGCACGACGATTCTGGACATGGCGTTCTCCCTCGGCGACGGCGGCGCGGCGCGCGCCCGCCTCGACCCTCGACCGACCGCGGTCAGGCGCGGCCCCCGAGCGCCCATTGTATGTCATGCGGATGCACCGGGGCGCGATTGCCGCTACAGTGACCGCAACCGCGCCAGGGTCGAGGCGCGACCGTCACATCCCCGGAGCCTCCCGATGAGACTGCGCCAATCGTCACCGCATCCCTTTCGTCGATCGCGACGTGGTGTCGTGCTGGCCCTGGCGCTGAGCCTGCTCGGCGCCTGCAGCGACCCGCTGCTGAAGGACCAGCCCCTGCCCCGTCAGCTCGCCATCGCCGCCTGTATCGGCCAGTGCGACAGCGCCCGCGCGCATTGTCGCGAGCACGCCCGCGCCGACTATCGCGACTGCGAGGCCGGCCATACCGAGGCCTTCCGCGACTATCGCTGGTGTCTCAGCGAGGTCGGCACATTCAACGGTGAACTCGATTGCGGCTACCCCTGGTGGTCGTGCGCCGAGAACCTCTACGGCTACTGCGCCAACCGCCATCGCGCATGCCGCGAGGCCTGCGCCGCCGACCCGCACCAGCTGGCACGCTGAGCCGCGGCGCCGCTCAGCCGCCGAGCAGCAGCGCTGCGAGCACCACCAGGGCGATCTCGGTCAGCTCGACCAGGGCACCGGCGGTATCCCCGGTGAAGCCGCCGAGCCGGGCGAGCATGGCGCGGCGCGCCAGCCACAACACCGCCAGGGCGCACCCGACCAGCACCAGACCCAGTCCGCCGAGCATCAGCACACAGCCGATGAAGGCCGCGCCGCTCGCCACCCAGGCCCAGGTGCGCCCGAGATGGGCGACCTGATCGCTGACGATGCCCTGGGTGCGGGCATAGGCGGTGGTGAGCAGTAGCGGCGGCAACACCGCGCGCGCGAGCAGCGGCACCCAGAGCAGCAGCCAGGCCGCCTCGACATCGAGCAACAGCTGCAGCGCGCTCCACTTCAGCTGCAGCGCCAGCCCCAGCACCGCCACCGCCATCGGCCCGCTGCGCGGGTCCTTCATGATCTCCAGGGTGCGGGCACGATCGCCGAGCCCGCCGATCCAGGCGTCGGCACTGTCGGCCAGGCCGTCGCAGTGCAGCCCGCCGGTCGACCAGGTCCAGAAGGCCAGCAGCAGCGCCGCACCGAGCAGCGGGTCGGTGTGCTGCGCGGCGAGCGCGGCGAGCGCGAGCAGCGCGCCGAGCACCAGCCCGACGGCCGGGTACCAGGCCACCGAGCGGCCCTGGTCGGCGGGGTCGACCACGCCGGGGTCGGGAAAGGGCAGCCGGGTCAACAGCCGCCCGGCGGCATAGAAGGGAACGAGATGGGACATCAGGGACCTCGATGGGTCACCAGGCTGGGGCGGCCCGGTGAGGGTGGGACACGGACGCGACTGCGCCCGGCATGGACGACCTCGAGCAGGATCATCGCCCGCGGCGGCATCTCCAGCACCTCGGCGAGGATCGCGCGAATCACCCCGCCGTGGGTCACCACCAGCGCGTCCGGCCCGCCGCCGTCGAGCAGCGCGCGCCAGGCCGTGCGGGTCCGGGCGAGGAAGTCAGGCATCGGCTCGCCCCCCGGCGGGGTGAAGCCGAGCGGATCATCCCACAGCCGCCAGCGTTCATCCTCGGGGAGCTCGCTGGCCGAGCACCCCTCCCAATCGCCGAAGTGACGCTCTGCCAGCGCGGGTTCGAGCACCAGCTCGAGCCCGCGCCGTGCGGCCAGCTCGCGGGCGAAGGCCGCGCAGCGCAGCGATGGCGAGCTGACCACCAGCCGCGGCTCGTCGAGCCCGGCGGTGGCCGCGCGCAGCTGCGACCAGCCACGCGCGCTCAGCGGATCATCGCAACTGCCGCGCAGACGGTTCCCGCCCTCGACCTCGCCGTGACGCAGCAGGTCGATCAGCCGGCCGCGCAGGCTCAGCACGCGTTGCTCACTCCGGCCTCGTCAAAAGTCGCCATGTCGCGATGCACCGCGCAGGCCAGACGCAGCAGCGGCACCGCGGCGCAGGCGCCGGTCGCCTCGCCGAGGCGGAAGCCGAGATCGAGCAACGGATCGGCCTCCAGCGCCTCCATCATCAGCCGATGACCGGGCTCGGCCGAGCGATGCGAGAACAGCATCCAGTCGCGCGCCGCGGGCTGCAGACGCACCGCGGCGAGCGCCGCCGAGGAGACGATGAAGCCATCGATCAACATCGCCACGCCACGCTGGGCGGCGCGCAGATAGGCGCCGGTGAGCGCGGCGATCTCGAAGCCGCCGAGTCGGCGCAGCATCTCCAGCGGCGCGCGCGGCTCGCTGGCGTGCAGCGCCAGCGCGCGCGCCACCACCTCGGCCTTGCGGTTGACCCCGGCGCTGTCCAGCCCGGTGCCCGGCCCCACCACCTCGGAGGCGGCGCGATCGAGCAGCGCGGAGGCCAGCGCTGCGGCAGCGGTGGTGTTGGCGATACCGAGTTCACCACCGATGATCAGGCGCACGCCTGCGTCGACGGCGCGATCGACCGCGTCGCGCCCAATGTCAAGCGCCCGCGCAAGCTGCTCGGGGGTCATCGCCGGCTCGCGGGCGATGTTGCCGCTCCCCGGCCCGAGGGGCTCGGAGCGCACGCCCTCGACGACCTCGGAGCCGGTGGCCAGGCCCAGCTCGATGATGTCGAGCCCGGCCCCGACCGCCTTGGCCATCACCGCGACCCCCGCCCCGCCGTTGGCGATGTTGCGGACCATCTGCTTGGTGACGTCCTGGGGATAGCGCGACACGCCCTCGGCGGCGACCCCGTGATCGGCGGCGAACAGCAGCACCCGCACCGGATCGACCTCCGGGGTGGCGGTGCGTTGCAGCCCGGCCAGACGCACCGCCAGCTCCTCGAGCCGACCGAGCGAGCCCGGCGGCTTGGTGAGCTGGTCCTGACGCGCCAGCGCATGCTGCACGGCGGTCTGATCGATCGGGGGACAGGGCTCGGCGAGCCAGTCGAGGGTCGGGGTCATGGGCGCACCTCATGGATGGGAGCGATGGGCGTCGCGCAGCACCGGCGCGACGGGGTCGAATACCGCACGGGGCGGCGGAAAGGGATCGAGGACATGGCGGATCTGCTCGACGGGCCGGGCCGCCCCGCGCCGGGGCGGTCACCGCACCGGGTCAGGGCTGGTAGCGCAGGGTCAGATAGAACGCGCGACCGGGCTGATTGTACAGATAGGCCGTTTCATAGGTCTCGTCGAGGGCGTTGGCGAGCCGTCCCTGGAGGCGCAGCGCCGGGTTGAAGGCATACTCGAGACGCAGGTCGAGCAGCGCGTAGGCGTCGAGATCGACCTGGTTGGCGAGGTCGTCGTAGCGCTCGCCGACCAGCTGCAGGGTCGCGCCGGCGCGCCAGCGCCCGAACGTACGATCGAGATCGAGCTGCAGGCTCTGCTCGGCGCGGCGCGGCAACAGGTTGCCGTCGTTGGCGCCCTCGGAGCGGTTCTCGGGATCGAGCAGGGTGAGGTTGCCGGCCAGCGTCCAGTCGTCCCAACGGACATCAGCCGCGGCCTCGAGGCCGCGGATCCGCGCCGAGTCGACGTTGGCCGGGGCGAAGGTGGCCGAGTCATAGGCGATCAGGTCGTCGATCTCGGTCTGGTAAAGGCTCAGCTGCCAGTCGCCGCGCATCCGCCCGGGCAGCGGCAGCGGGCCGTTGGCCATCAGCTCGATGCTCTCGGACTCCTCGGGATCGAGCGCGGTGTTGCCGAAGCCCGGGTAGTAGAGTTCGTTGAAGGTCGGCGCCTTGAAGCCGGTGCCGTAGGAGAGCGCGACCTGGATGTCGTTGGCGAACAGATAACCGAGCGCGGCGCTGCCGGTGGTGTGGCTGCCGAACTGCTGGTTGTCGTCCTGACGCAGGCTGAGCTTGAGATCGAAGGCGCCGAAGCTGCCCTGGTACTGACCGAACACGCCGAGGTTGTCGCGCGCGTCCTCGGCATAGTCGACGGTCCCGCTGACCCGGTCGTCGACATAGTCGACCCCGAGGCTCACCAGCTGCCCGGCGGCGATGGTGACATCGCTCTGCAGCGAGAGGCTGTCGCGCTCGGTCTGGAAACGGTCGACGAACTGCTCGAAGACCGCTGCGGCGGCATCGTCGTAGAACACCCGGTAATCGTCCCAGCTGCGCCCGGCGGTGAGCGTCAGGGTCCAGGCATCGAGCGGGCGCAGGGTGGCGTTGGCGCCGAAGACCTGCTGCGAGGCACGGGCCTGGTTGCCGGAGAAGACCGAGCCGTCGAAGTCGTTGGCGCTCTCGGCGCTGAGCAGATGGAACTCGACCTCGGCGCGCTCGCTGAAGGCATAACCGGCGCGGGCGCTGACGCCATGGCTGCTGTAGCCGTCGCGATCGGGCTGATCGACGCCGCAGCCGGCATAGGGGAAAGGGCGACCGGCGCAGGCGTTGATGCCATCGGTCTGCTCGAAGTTGGCGCCGAGATTGAACCAGGCGCGCTCGCCGCCGCCGGAGAGCCCGCCGGAGACGCTTGCCGTGCCCAGCTCGCCGACACCGACGCTGAAGCGCGGGGTGAGCGGGCCGCCGCCACGACGAGTGAAGATCTGGATGACACCGCCGATGGCCTCGGAGCCGTAGAGACTCGAACGCGGCCCGCGCACCACCTCAATGCGCTCGATCTGATCGACCGGCAGGTCCTGCAGCGAGGTCGTGCCCAGGGTCGCCGAGCCGACGCGCACGCCGTCAACCAGCACCAGCACGTGATCGGCGTTGGTGCCGCGCAGCATCACCGAGGCCGACTGGCCAGGACCGCCGCTCTGGGCGATGCTCACGCCGGGCAGGGTGCGCAGCAGATCGGGCACCGAACGGGCCTGACGCCGCTCGATCTCGGCGCGATCGATCACGCTCACCGTAGCCAGGGTCTCGCCCGCCGGCTCAGCGGTACGGGTGGCGGTGACCACCGTCGGCTCCAACACCTGGGAATCGGTCTGGGCCAGGACCTGGGCACTCAAGGGCGCGGCCAGCGCCGCCAGCATCAAGGGACTCTTCATCACATGCTCCTCACAGGACCCCGCACACCCGCAGGGGTCGACAACAGAGAGGGGCTGGATGCTCGGCAGGCAGGCGCCACCGGCCACGCGCTGGACGCGCGACGGGTCACGATCGCCGCCCGGCCTCCCCACGCAGCCCCGGCTTGACGGACCCGCCAGACCGTTGCTCACGGGCACGACAGGACCAGTGATTCCGAGGCCGGTCTCCGGGCTCACGAGCGGGCCGGCATGGCCCCGGACGCGACGCCTTCCCGTGATCGACACAGTGGCATCAGGTCGCGCCCTGACTCGTCTACCGTTGCGGGGGCAGCGCCGGACTGACCGATCGCGGACGATCGGCGCACCGGTCTTCCCGTTTCAGCCCCGGGAACTGGGTCCAGGGGCCACCGCGGAATCGAGGGCGCCGATTAAGTCCGATCGGGCGACCCAAGTCAACGCCCGTGCCGCGCACCGGGCCGGGCGGACTGACCGGGGTCAAGCGGGAAGGACGGCGCCGGCCCTCGCGACCGGTCGCCGCTGGGCGCTCAGAGTCCCGAGGCCTCGGGCAACGCCGGCTCGGGCGCGTGGACCGACTCGATCCGCGCCGCCTGGGCGCTCGGCCAGCGGGTGAGATACTCGTCGGTGAAGAAGAAGCGATCCTCGCCGAAGGCCGGCACCAGATCATCGAGCCAGGTCGCCTTGGGGTCGAAGCGGGCGAAGAAGGGCCGGTTGACCCAGTCGGGATTGCGCCCCTGGAGGAAGCGCAGCACGAACACCCGTTCGCCGGCGACCTCGGTCACGCCCTGGATCTCGATCTTGCCCGGCCCCGCGCTCATGCTCGGACCGCGCGCGGTGCGGGCCAGCCCCGAGACGCCCTGGATCGCCTCGCGATAGATCTCCCAGGCGCGCACCAGCGGCACCTCGAAGTAGTGCTGGGCGCCGGTGTCGCGCTGCACGAACATGTAGTAGGGGATGATGCCGAGGCGCACCTGGGTGCGCCACATCCGCGTCCACACCTCGGGGTCGTCGTTGATGTGGGCGAGCAGCGGCCCCTGGCTGCGGATCTCGGCGCCGGTGGCGCGCAACCGCGCGATCGCCTCGCGGGCGGTATCGGTCTCGAGTTCGCGCCAGTGGTTGGTATGGGCCATCAGCGCGACGTGCTTGCCGTGGGCCACCAGCCGCTCGAGCAACGCCATCAGCTGATCGCTGTCGGCGTCGCCGACGAAACGCTGGGGCCAGAAGGTGAGCGCCTTGGTGCCGATGCGGATACTCTGGACGTGGTCGAACTCGGGACGCAGCAGCGGTTCGAGATAGGCCTCGAGATGGCGCGTCTTCATCACCATCGGATCGCCGCCGGTGATCAGCAAATCGGTGACCTGCGAGTGCTGACGCAGATAGGCGTGCAGCCCGGAGGCCTCGTTGGAGGCGATGCGCAGCGACTTGTCGCCGACGAACTGCGCCCAGCGGAAGCAGAAGCTGCAATAGGCATGGCAGGTCTGCCCCTGACTGGGGAAGAACAGCACGGTCTCGCGATACTTGTGCTGCAGCCCCTCGAGGGGACGCTCGCCGTCGAGCTTGGGCAGGTTGCTCTCGAGCTGCCCGGCGGGATGCGGGTTGAGTTCGGCGCGGATCTCGCGCACCGCGGCGTCGAGCGTGGCGGGCGCGGCCTCGGCGCGCAGCAAATCGGCGATGCGGTCGAAGTGACGCTCGCTGAGCATCCCCTGCTGCGGGAACACCAGTTGGAAGATCGGATCGTCGGGGACACGGTCCCAGTCGATCAGTTCCTCGATCACATAGTCGTTGACGCGAAACGGCAGCACGGTCGAGACCACCTTCATCGCGAAACGGCGATCCTCGGAGAGTCCACGCAGCGCATCGATGCGGTCGAGGTTGCGCTGAGTGTGGACGCGGAACGGACGGGCAGACTCGGCCGCCACCGCCCGCTTGGGCTGGGCATTGCTGTAGGACATGACAAAGCTCCTCTGTGGATAGTCAGAAGAGGACGCTGAACCGAATGGGCACGGCTATCCAAAGGGGTTGGCGAAAGAAGTGACGGTATCCGTCGTGCGCGCTTCGCCGGCGCCGGGCGCGTGAGCGCGCCACCAGAGGATCCGGGCAGCCGCCCGGACTGGCAAAACCATTGCAAAGGATTTCACCATCTTAACACATGAACCCCGCCCGATCCGGCGCACGGAACACGGATCGCGCGACACCGACAGACTCACCCGCACCCGGGCGATGGGTGCGCGATCATCGGGAGCGACATGGACAGGCATCGACAGCTGAGCGCCCGGGCGCTCCTCGGCGGCGCGCTACTCGGCGCCCTGCTCACCCCGTGCAACGTCTACGCCGGGCTGAAGATCGGCTGGTCGTTCAACATCTCGATCGTGGCGCTGCTGCTCGCCAGCGGACTCTGGGCACTGCTCGCGCGACTGCGCCTGAGCGCGCCGCTGGCCATCGGCGAGGGCAACATCACCCAGACCACCGCATCCTCCGCGGCCAACATCATCTCCGGCGGGCTGGTCGCGCCGATCCCGGCCCTGGCGATGCTCTCCGGCGGCAACCTGCCCGCCGTCGAGCTGATCGCCTGGGTGTTCGCGGTGAGCTTCCTCGGCATCTGGGTCGCCTGGTATCTGCGTGCCGGGCTGATCGTGCGCACCCCGCTGCCCTTCCCCACCGGCCGTGCCACCGCCGAGGCATTGCAGGAGATGTTCCGCCAGGGTCGTGAGGCACGGCTGAGGCTGCGCGTCCTGCTCGGCGCCGGCGCGCTGGCCGCCGCGCTCAAGTGGCTCGACAGCGGTCGCTGGGCGCTACCGCGTCCGGGACTCGGCATCGAGCTGCCCGCCGTCGGCGCACTCGCCGGCGCCCCGGCGATCAGCGCCAAGAACCTCACCCTCAGCCTCGACCCCTCGCTGATGCTCGCCGGCTTCGGCGCCATCATCGGGGTCCGCGCCGGGCTCTCGCTGTTGCTCGGCGCGCTCATTGCCTGGGCACTGCTCGGCCCGCTGGGGTTGTACCAGGGATTCATCCTGCCGGGCGCGACCGACCCGGCGGCGAGCTGGTTCGCGACCATGATCGAATGGCTGCTGTGGCCCGGGGTGGCGCTGTTGGTGGCCGCGACCCTGACCCGGCTGGTGCTGCAGCTGCGCGCCGCTCGTGCCGCGAGCCCCGGCACCGGGAGAGACGACGACGGGGCCACACTGCACCGCGCGCTCGGACTGGCGCTCGCCAGCGCCCTGGTGGTGCTCGCCCAGACGCTGATCTTCGGCATCCACTGGCTGCTCGCGCTGCTGGCGGTGCCGATCGCCTTCGTGCTGGCGATGGTGGCGGCGCGCGTGGTCGGCGAGACCGGCATTCCGCCGATCGGCGCCATCGGCAAGGTCTCGCAGCTCGGCAGCGGCATCACCGCACCGGGCGACCAGACGGCCAACCTGATCGGCGCCAACGTCGCTGGCGGCGCGGCCGGTCAGAGCGCCGATCTGCTCAACGACTTCAAGGCCGGACACGCGATCGGCGCCACCCCGGGCTACCAGGTGATCGCACAGTGTCTGGGGGTGGCCGTGGGCAGTGTGGTCGGCAGCCTGGTCTATCTGCGACTGATCCCGGACCCAGCGACCATGCTAATCACCGAGCAGTGGCCGGCCCCGGCGGTAGCAACCTGGAAGGTGGTGGCCGAGACCCTCGGTCAGGGACTCGCTGCGCTGCCGCCGAGTGCGCTCGCCGCACTCCTCGTCGCCGCCGGCTGCGGGGTCGCGCTGACCCTGCTCGAACACCGCCACGGACCGCGCCGGGTGCCGAGCGCACCGGCGCTGGGGCTGGCGATGGTGATCCCGGCATCGCTCTCGCTCACCCTCTGTCTCGGCAGTCTGGTCGGGCACGCGCTCGCGCGTTACCGCCCACGACTGGCCGAGCGCTTCCTGCTTGCCGCAGCCGCCGGGCTGATCGCCGGCGAGAGCCTCAGCGGCGTCGCCCGCGCCCTGCTCGGCGTCCTCGGCTGAGGCTCAGACCTTGAACCGCCGGGTGCGCTCCTGCTGCTCGGCGGCGAGCGCGGCGAGCGCCTCGGCGGCCGCGGCGATGCGCCGCGAGACGGCGGCGATCTCCTCCTCCTCGTGGCTGATGCCGGAGAGGTTGCGGTCGATCTCCTCGGCCACCGTGCGCTGCTGTTCGGCGGCGCTGGCGATCTGGCCGTTCATGTCGTTGACGGTGCCCACCTCGGCGGTGATCGCCTCGAGCGACGCCCCGGCGCGTCCGGCCTGGGCAACGCTCTCGCCGGCCTTGGCGCGACCGTCGGCCATCACCGTGACCGCCTCACGGGCGCCGCCCTGCAGCGCCTCGATCATGCCCTGGATCTCGTGGGTGGCCGACTGGGTGCGCCCGGCGAGGCTGCGCACCTCGTCGGCGACCACCGCGAAGCCGCGCCCCTGCTCACCCGCGCGCGCCGCCTCGATCGCGGCATTGAGCGCGAGCAGGTTGGTCTGCTCGGCGATGCCACCGATCACATCGAGGATCCGGCCGATCGACTCGGCATCGTCCGAGAGCCGCGCGATCACCGTCGCGGCGTTCTCCACCGCCGCGGCCAGGGACTCGATGGCGCCGATCGTCTCGCGCACCACCGCTGCGCCACCGCGGGCCTCGCGCTCCATGTCACGGGTCGCCTCGGCCGCGCGCGTGGCATTGCGCGCGACCTCGGCGACGGTGGCGGTCATCTCGGTCATGGCGGTGGCGACCTGATCGGTACCCGACTGCTGACGCTCGAGCTGGACGTGGATCTGCTCGCTGGTCGCCGACAGCCCGCCGGCGGCCTCGGTCAACCGATCGCCACCCCCGACCAACTCCCTGACCAGGTCGTGGATACGATCGACGAAGGCGTTGAAGGCCGTGGCCAGCTCGGTCAACTCGTTGCGACCACGTGCCTCGAGATGCTGGGTGAGATCGCCGTCGCCGTGGGCGATATCGTTCATCCGCGTCGCGGCAGCGCGGATCGGTCGAGCGATGGCGCGACTCAGCAGCCCGGTCAGCACGGCGCCGACGAGCAGCGCCAGCAGACTGAACAGCAGCGCGTCGCGAATGGCGCGATTGAAGGCGCCGACGTCGTCGCTGCGATCGAGCAGCAGCTCGACCACCCCGACGGGCTCGCCGGCATAATCGGTGATCGCTTGCGCCAACAGCGCCATCGGCGTGTCACGATAGAGGATCTGGCGCTGGATGCGCTCACCCGCGATGACCTGGCGCATCTCCTCGGCGGTCAGCCGGGTGCCGTCCTCGATGGTGCCGGCGAAGGGTTCGAAGTCCTGGCCGCGTCGCAGCGTGAGCTGGGCACGGGCACCGAAGCGCTCGGTGAAGTCGACGAAGAAGGGCTCGCCGAAGGAGAGCCCGAACTCGACCGAACCGCGATGGCGCCCGTCGGGCGCGAACATCGGCACGATGCCACGGATCCCCAGCCCGGCGCGCCCCTCCTCCAGACCGCTGACCGGCGCGCGGGTGCGGTTGGCGGCGAGCACGGTGTGGCGAAACCCCGACAGGTCGTCGCCGAACTTCTCGGGCATGTGCAGCCGCAGGAAGGAGGTAGCTGGCGGGGTATGGAACTGGAACTGCACCAGACCGTATTGCTGGTGCATCCGCTCGAACAGCGGCAGGGTGAGTTCGCGCAGCCGCGCGCGATCGCCGGCGGCGAAGGCGGCGCGGACATCCGGGACGTTGGAGACCGCCGCAGCGAGCGAGACGGCGCGTGCCGCCTCCTCATCAAGCGCCGTACGCAGGGTGAGGAAGAGGTCCTGGAGCCGGCGTTGCTCGGCGCGCTCGGAAAGCGCGCCGAGGTTGTGGAAGACGCTGGGCAGGATCAGCGCCACCGTGACCAGGATCGCCGCCATGCCGCCAACGGCCAGCTGCACACTGATGCGGACTCTGCTCAGCACATCGCCCTCCTCGCGGTTTCGTCAGTACCACAGGGTTATGCTGGCGCAACATACACGAAAAGCGTACTCAAGCGATCAAAACACGATTATTCAAGCGGTATTCAGGCTACCCCGAAACCGCCCACCGTGACGAACAGATAGCCCATGTAGGTGAGATAGCAGCCGATCAGCACCGTTCCCTCGACCCGGTTGATCCGGCCCTGACGACGCCAGCCATAGCCGAACACGAACAGCGACAGGGTCAGCAGCACCATCACCGGTATGTCGCGCGAGAGCACCTCGGGGGCGATTGCGGTCGGCTGGATGGCGCCGGCGATACCGACCACGGCAAGGGTGTTGAACAGGTTCGAGCCGATCACGTTACCGAGCGCGAGATCATGTTCGCCCTTGCGCACCGCGGCGATCGAGGAGGCCAGCTCGGGCAGCGAGGTGCCGATGGCGACGATGGTCAGCCCGATCACCAGATCGCTGACGCCGAAGCCGTGGGCGATCTCGACCGCCCCCCACACCAGCAGCCGCGAGCTGGCCAGCAGGACCACCAGCCCCAGCGCGAGCAGCCACAGGGCGCGACCGAGCGGCAGCGGATGACACTCGAGTTCCTGCGCCATCTCACCGCCGAGCGCATCGCCACGCCCGCGCATCCCCTGCACGATGGTCCAGCCCATCACCAGCGCGAAGACCGCGAGCAGCCCCCAGGCATCGAACCGCGAGAGTTCGCCGTCCCACAACTGATAGACCGCCAGCGCGGTGATCAGCGCCAGCAGCGGCAGCTCGCGACGCAGCAGCCGCGAGTGCACCGCGATCGGGCTGAGCAGCGCGGTGATACCGAGGATCAGCGCGATATTGGTGATGTTCGAACCATAGGCGTTGCCGAGCGCGAGTCCCGGATTGCCCTGGGCGGCGGCAAAGCCCGAGACCACCATCTCCGGGGCCGAAGTCCCGAACCCGACCACCACCATGCCGATCAGCAAGGCCGGCATCCCCAGATGGCTCGCGGTCGCCGCGGCCCCCTCGACGAACCGATCCGCGCTCCAGACCAGGAGCGCCAAACCGGCAATGACAGCGACAAAGGCCAAACTCATCAGTCTCTCTCAGACCTCGCAATCGTCTTCCGGTGATGCGCAAACGCGCCCGTACCGGGTTTTCGGTATGATTTCGACGTCCGGTCACGACACTGATCCACCCACGCGACCGGCCAAGCGCATCATTTTCTCATACGCCGAGGAGTCATCGCGATGTTTCGCCCCACGCCCCGCTCGATCTGGTTCATCCTGGCGATCGGGGGCCTCGGCGTGGCCACATTCAGCGTGGCGCTCACCGAGTGGTTGCTGCTCGACCCCTGTCATCTGTGCATCTTCCAGCGCCTGCTGTTCGCCCTCGCCGGACTGTTCGCGCTCGCCGCGGCGCTGGGCGTGCGCGTTTCGGGTTATCTGACGGTGGTGAGCGCGCTCGGCGGACTCTGGAGTTCGCTCTATCAGAGCTGGCTGCAACTGCAGCCGCCCGGCGCGGTCAATTGCATCGGCAGCGAACTCGGCCCCGTCGAGCGCCTGATCGAGTGGCTGGGCCAGCAGGCCCCCGAGCTGTTTCTCGCCACCGGCTTCTGTGAGGACCCGGGGCTGGAGATCCTCGGGCTGTCGCTGGCCAACTGGGGGGCGATCGCCTTCGCCCTCGGAGCCATCGCCGCCGCCTGGGCGCTCGTTGCGAGCGCCTCGCGCCCCCCGGCCCGCGCCGACGGGGACGACTGATCGCGCCGGGAGCCTCCCGGACATCCCGACACCCAGAAGGCGGACGCATCGGACGTCCGCCCACCACCCTGGAGACCCTGATCGATGCCGCTGAGCCGCAGACACTTCAACTTCATCCTGATGGGCACGCTGGGCGCCCTCACCGAGCCACTGCCGGCCCGCTCGGCGCCATTGGCCGAGGGACGGGACTGGCGCCCCATCGACCCACCGCAGCCGGGTGACGTCCCGGGCAAGATCGAGGTGCTCGAGTTCTTCTCCTACGGCTGTCCGCACTGCAGCGACCTCAACCCGATCGTCAAGGAGTGGGCCGGCCGACAGCCCGAGGACGTCGCCTTCCGCCGTGTCCCGGTCACCTTCGGGCGCACCGCCTGGGCCAATCTCGCCCGGCTCTATTACGCTCTGGAGGCCTCGGACGCACTCGAACAGCACGACCAGGCGGTGTTCGACGCACTGCACCGCGAGCGGCGCCGACTCTACAGCCCGAACGCCATCCTCGACTGGGTCGAGGCGCGCGGACTCGATCGCGCCGCCTTCGCCGCGCTCTTCGACTCCTTCGACATCCAGGCCAAGATCGCGCGCAGCGACCGCCTGGTGCAGCGCTACCGCATCCAGGCCGTGCCGCGGGTGACGGTCGCCGGTCGCTATGCGGTGCTCGGCAAGGAGGTGAGCAGCTATCGCGAACTGCTCGGTATCGCCGAGACCCTGATCGAGCAGACGCGCGAACAAGGCCTGGCAGGCTGACCCGAGCGACGCGGGAGGTGTCGGGCGAAGCGCGCGAATCAACGCCCGCCACACCCCCGGACAGCTGGCGCGGCCGCGGCGGCTTGGGTACACGGGCATCCATCGCCACCGGACAGGTCTCGCGGTCACTCGCCCCGACGTTGACGGTCATCGTCACGATCGCGCCCCGACGTCGGACTCCCGCGCCCGCAGCTGGCACGGTGCCGCAAACCCATCGAGCACCGACACATGGTGGAGCAGGTCCGACGCGGACCGGGATTACACACAACCTTGCTCGGGCCAGCACGGCATCATGGGGCTGGCGCTGGAGAGCATCGCGGAATTCGAGCACTCCGCCCGCCATTGCCCGACGACCGCGCGGTCTCCACCGAGGCACGCTCGAGCCGCTATATTCAGGCCACCGACCGAGCCCGCGAGAGGCTCGACACACGGCAATGAAGGAGTCGATCGAATGTCTGTAAAGCGCTACTGCACCGCCGCGCTACTCGGTATCGCGCTCCTGCCGACGCTCGGTGCCGGCGCCGGCTTTGACTGCAACCGCGCCTCGACCCCGCTCGAGCACACCATCTGCACCGATGCCGGACTCGACGCGCTCGACGCCCAACTCACAGAGCGCTACTACGCAGCGCGCGAGGGACTCGCACCCACCGAGCGCGAGGCGTTGCTCCAGACCCAGCGCAGCTGGCTCGCCGCACGCAACCGCTGCGGCCCGGACCGGGACTGTCTGCGCGAGCGCTATCGACAACGCATCGAGGAACTCGCCTCGCCACGGGCTCACATCGCCCACAACGGCCCGTACCGCCTCGAGGCCAGCGACCCGGTCCTTGCCGATCGCACGGAGGCGGCGAATCAAAAGATAACCGAACGCTTCCAGAGTCAGCTCGAGGCGCCCGCTCCATCAAGGGCGCAGATCACCCGCAGCGGCCCGCACTACCAGCTCGAGGCCAGCTATCCGGTGTTCACCGGCGCGCCGGAGGCGATCAACCGCGCGGTGCGTACATTCGTCCAGGATCAGGTCAACGCCTTCCTCGCCAACACCGAGGAACGCCAGACCGATCCCGAGCCGCCGCTCGGACCGGCATGGTCGTTCGCGCTCGAGGGCGAGGCCGGCCACCGCACCAAGACGCTGCAGGTTATCGCGTTCGAGGGTTATGCCTATTACGGCGGGGCGCACGGCATGCCACTGTTCGCGCCG
This sequence comes from Marichromatium purpuratum 984, assembly GCF_000224005.2. Classification (NCBI taxonomy): domain Bacteria; kingdom Pseudomonadati; phylum Pseudomonadota; class Gammaproteobacteria; order Chromatiales; family Chromatiaceae; genus Marichromatium; species Marichromatium purpuratum. The sequence goes on along the minus strand of NZ_CP007031.1, from coordinate 1,030,173 downwards.
CTGCTGCTGGATCTGTCCGAGGCCCGTGCGCTCGACCCGACGGAACTCTTCCGCGCCGACAGCGACTGGCTCGTCCGGCTCGCCCGACTCAGTCGCGCAGCACTCGCCGGACGCGACCTGCTCGGCGCCGATGCCGACTGGGTCAACCAGGGCACAGCGCCGGTGGCGGAGAACTATCAACTGTTGTTGCCAGGCCCCGATGGGCTCACGGTGATCTTCCCGCCCTACGCCGTCGCCGCCTATGCCGCCGGCGCACAGCGGGTGCTGATCCCCTATGCCGAGATCGACGACCTGCTCGCACGCCCCCTGCGCGCGCATTGAGGAGGGCACCGACCGCGGGAGTCGGACGATGGCGCGGGTCGAACCCGAGCGCCCCGCCGTCACTGCGACGCCGACGGCGGAGCGGCCATGGGGATCAGAGCAGCACGCTCACCAGCTTGTAGGCCGAGCGCTCCACCGCCTTGTTGACGAAGGCGCCGACGAGCGCCTTGCCGAACAGGGTGCCGGCCCTGGTCGCCAGCTTACCCGAGCGTGACTCGACCTCGACGCAGCCATGACGCTCGAGGGCCTCGAACAGCTGGGCACGACCGATGCGTGCCGGATCATAGAGCAGGGTCAGGCTCGCGGCGCGCGGATTGAAGCGCACCTCAGTCACCCCTTCGAGTGCCTGCAGCTCACGCCGCGCCTCGCCGTCGAGTAGCGAGCGACAGCGCAATGCCGCCGAGCGGATGCGCAGTCGCCCTGGAACATGATGGATGTAGTGACTCATGGAACCCTCGGTACTCTCGTCGCTGGAAGGTCGTCGATGTGCCTGGCCTGTCGCCGGCGCCCACCGGCCCGGGAACAACCGAATCCGTGCCGCTTCGCGTCGCTGCCGTACTCTTGCAACGGCTCGTCGGGGTGTCGTCGTCCCGACGCTCATCGCAAACGCGAACGGTTATCGATAATAGTTCTCGATCAGGGATTAAGCAAGGGTTGCACGCGTTTGTTTCTTGCCGACAACCTTGCTATTTTCGATTGAATCAGCGGGATCGCCCGCCCTCTTCCCTCTTCCATCTCAAGCTCGCGGAGCGTTAGAACGATTTCATGAAAGAAGCAGACTGGCTCCTCTTCCAGCTCGACGACCTGGTCTCGAGCGTCGATCGTAACGGTGTCGCCTTCAAGGAATTCCTGCGCACCCCCTCGCTCTCCTGCTCGGTCTATCACCTCCCGGCGGGCTCCAAGGACATGGCCAGCGCCCATGAGGAGGATGAGCTTTATCTGGTGCTCGAGGGACGCGCGCAACTGCGAGTCGGCGACAGTGTACGACTGGTCGAGAAGGGCACGCTGATGTACGTGCACGCCGCCTGCAGTCACGCCTTCTTCGACATTGAGGAGGATCTCACCGTACTGGCCTTCTTCGGCGCCCCGGTGCGCGCGCACCTGCAGCGCGGCTGACGCCGTCTCAGTCGTCGGCCGGCGGCGCGAGACGACGCTCCTCGACACCATCGAAGTCCACCCCACGCAGGGCATTGAGCAGCACCGCCAGGGTGGTACCGTTGTGCAGCACGGCACTGGCCAGCGGCGAGACTCGACCACTCGCCGCGCCGACCAGAATCGCGGTATTGATGCCGACGGCGGCGCGGAAGTTGGTACGGATCAGTCGCATGGTGCCGAGCGCCAGGGCACGCGCGTCGGCCACCGCGTCGAGCCGGTCTTCGGTGAGCAGGATGTCGGCGGTGGCGCGGGCGATGTCGGCGCCGCGCGGCATGGCGATACCGACATCGGCGGCGGCCAGCGCCGGACCGTCGTTGACCCCATCGCCGACGAAGGCGACCTTGGCCCCCGCATCCTGCAGCCGCATCAGGATCGCCGCCTTGTCCTCGGGCGCGACCTCGGCGTGCACGGCGTCGAAACCGAGTTCACGCCCCAGCGCCTCGGCCTTGCTGCGCCGGTCGCCGCTGATCATCACCAGCCGCTCGATGCCGAGCGTGCGCAGCCGCGCCAGCGTCTCCGGGGTCTCCGGACGCAGGGTGTCGCGTAGCGCGATCAGCCCGACCGGGCCCTCGCGGTTGGCGACGAAGAGCAGAATCTTGCCGGCGTCGTGGAAACTCGAGATACGCGGCTCGAAAGGCGAGAAGTCGATGCCCTCGTGCTCCTCGAGATAGTGACGACTGCCGATCATGATCCGCCCCCCGGCGACATCGGCCGAGAGTCCGTGGGCGACCAGATAGTCGACCTCGCCGTGGCTGATGTGCTCGAGTCCGCGCGCCTGCGCGGCATCGACCACCGCGCTGGCGATCGGATGCGAGGCGTGCTCCTCGATCGAGGCGACCAGCGCGAGCAGGTCACACTCGTCGCACCCCGGGTGGCTGGCGAGCACCTCGACGTCGGTGACCGCCAGCTCGCTGTGGGTCAGGGTACCGGTCTTGTCGAACACCAGGGTATCGATCCCGGCGAGCTGCTCAATGGCCTCGCCACCACGCATCAACACCCCATTGCCCGCCGCGCGCGCCATCCCCGACTTGATCGCCACCGGGGTGCCGAGCTTGAGCGCGCAGGCGTAATCGACCAGGAACACCGACTGCACCCGACGCAGGTCACGGGTGGCGGCATAGACCGCAGCACCCGTGCCCAGGGTCAGCGCGACGCGCTGATCGGCGAGCCGCTCGGCCTCGCTCTGGGTGACCGAGCGCTTGGTGAGCGCATCACCGATGAAGCGCGCCACCCGCGCCGAGGTGGTCTCGGCGCCAACCTGGGTGGCCTCGATGCGCAGCCGTCCCTCGACCAGCACCGAGCCGCAGATCACCCGACGGTAGACCGACTTGCGCACCGGTACATCCTCGCCGGTGACCGCCGACTGATCGACCAGCGCCACCCCGTCGATGACCCGACCATCGACTGCGATGCGCTCACCCGGTCCGACCTGAACGATCTCGCCGACCTCGACCTGATCGCCGGGCACGCGCACCAACTCGCCGTCGCGCTCGACCCAGGCCGGCGCGGGGTCCGGACGCAGCAACCGCGCCAGCATGCGATCGGAGCGGCGCGCGGTGCGCTCCTCGAGATAGGCGCCGAGACGCAGCAGCAGGTCGGTAACGGTAGCGGCATAGACCTCGCCGCGCGCCGCCGAGAGCCCCACCGCCACGGCATCGAGCACTTCGACCTTGACCCCTTCGTTGACCAGGGTATCGACCCCGCGCGCCAGCGTCGGCGCGGCACTGGTCACCGCCAGCGCCAACCGCCAGCCCGGCGGCAACAGCGGCAGCAGCGCCAGCGCCAACAGCGAGGTCGCCACCGGCGCCAGCCCCGAGTCGGATTCGCCGGCGGGCACCGGCAGCGCGTCGTGACCGACATGGGGCACATAGGCCCGCAGCCGCTCGATGACGCGGGCGTGCGCCTCGGGCGTGGGCGTGAACTCGATCACCAGTGAACCCGTTGCCACTCCGGCGCGCACCTCGCGCACCTCGGGCAGGGCATCGAGCCAGAGTTCGAGCGTGTCCGAGGCATAGCCGGGGGCACCGAGGGCGGGAAGACGCAGCCGCAACCGACCGGGCAGCTGGTGAACGACGCGATAGCGCAACGCGGGCAAGGAAGGGGTCACGAGATCAGGATCCTGAACTGGGCGTGGACGGACGAGATCGCCCGCCCACGCGGGCTGAGGGAGAACGGCGCTCAGGGATCCTGGCGCTGCGAGGCGTGACGCAGCTCGGCCTCGGCGTCGCCGAAACGCTCCTTAATCTCCTCGACCCCGCCCTGGACCATCGCCCAGGCGCGTACCATGCCGTTGATCGCGGTGCGCTGCACCTGCTCGTTGGTCAGCAGATAGGTGGCCGCGGCGCCGATCACCAACCCCTTGAGGAAGCGGTCACGCGACAGCGTCGCCAGCGTTCCCTGCTGATACTGAGGATTCCACTGGGGCTGTTGCATCGCCATGGGCGCATGATAGCCCTGGTAATAAGAGGCCTGCCCCTGCGAGGGGATACCCGCAGCCTGACCCTGGTGATACTGCTGATACTGTCCACCCTGGGCCTGCCCCTGGGGGGCGCCCGCCGATTGGCCCTGGGTGCCCTGCCCCGGATAGCCGTATTGATTGCTCATGCCGAATCTCCTGTGGTCGGTCGTGCATTGTTCGGTGCCGGTTGCCGGTTGCTGCGTGCCTTGACCAGGCCACGCAGCAACATCACCAGTGCCGCGCCGGTGATCAAACCGCCGATACCCTCGGCGATGTTCTTTGTGACCCCGTGCTGATGACGTTGACGTTGATCAGTCATGCATATCCCCATCGGTCCATTGACGCAACCCGTAGAAAACCGCCGAGCCGGCCAAGAACATCAGCCCGAGCCGCAGCGCTCCCTGATCGGCAACGGTGGAGGCCACGGCACCGGCGGCGGCAGTGGCCACACCCGCAGCCACCGCGCTCTTGCCGGTTTCGACCAGGGCCAGGTTGGGGAGCTGCTCGCCGGCCTGGATGCGATCGACCTGACGGGCCGCGGCGAGACTGCCGCCGATCACCGCGCCGAGGGTAGCCAGCCGCACCAGTGAACCGCAGTCGCTGCTGATCGCCGGGGCAATGGGCGCGGTGCCCGGCCAGACGACGGGAGGCTGGCTCATGCCTTCTGCTCCTCGGCGTCATCCTGCCCCTTGGCGCCACCGAAGAGGGTGCGCTGGACCGAGCCGTTGGTGAACACCAGCACGGCAGCGGCGCCGAGCAGCGCGCCCTTCCAGAAATCGGTATCGTTAAAGTCGATCAGCTTGGAGAGGCTGTTGAGCCCGTTGCCACCATTGGCCAGCTCATCGACCAGCTCCGCCACCCCGGCGCCAGCGCCGTGCTGGGCACCGAAACCCTGATGCGTTCCGCCCCCCGGGGGATAGCCACCCGGCACCGCGCCATGACCGGCCCACTCCGGCTGCCCGCCCTGGTGCGGCGCGCCTTGGTAAGGCATGGCTCCAGGTGGCATGCCAGCGGGCTGATAGCCGTACTCGGGCTGATAGCCGTACTGAGGTGGCTGCCCCGGATACGGCTGCTGCGGGTACGGCTGCGGCGGCGGCATCCCCGGCATCCATTGCGCTTGACCGCCGGCCTGAGCCCCATACCCACCCTGAGTGGTCTGTGGCCCCTGGGGCTGAGCTGCGGCGGCGCCCTGCGACGGCGCACCCCAGGCCGACTGCGGGGCCTGCTGTTGCCCGGCATGCATACCCATACCAGGCTCCTGCCCCTGTGGCGACCAGGCGGCTTGGGTGCCCTGTCCCGCCGCGCTGTCGCGGCCCTCGGCCTGCCGCGCCGGCGCACCTTCCTGGCCGCCTCCGGACATGTCCGGTCGCGCCTGCGCCTCTGACTTGTGTTCGCTCATGGTGACTCCGCTATGGATGGATGGATTGCGACACCGCACTCGAGGCGGCGCCCATCGGCGCCCTCGACCTCACGATGCACGGACCGCCCGGTTGACACCGGAGCGGTGGGGACAGCGCAATGCCACGGCGGACGGTCCCGACTGGACAGTAAAGTTAACGCAGCCGTCCGTCGTAAACAATAACGATTTACGTTTGCATAAGGAGGGATCCGAGGTTAGACTCGAAGGGTCTGGAGATGGTTGGAGTATTCCCCGGAGGAACCAGCGATGCCGTCCGTACCCGCAGCACACCAGGGGCAATTGCCCCCGATTTCGATCTGCCACCAGGTACCGGGACGCGTGCGGCTGCGCGTACCGCTGCTGCTCACCGAACCCGCCGCAGCGTCGACACTGGTCAAGGCGCTGCGCGCCCTGCCCGGAGTAGAGGGCGTACGCAGCAACCCCGCCTGCGCCAGTCTGGTGGTACGCCATCACGCGTCCCAGCCACTGCCGACGAGCGCCATTCTTTCCACCCTGACCCCATTGATCCATCAATCGCGCCCCTCGGCGACTTCTGCTGCCATTCATCCTATACGAAAAACGCCAAAGGGGAATAGAGCGCATCCCCAGCGCGTGCAACGCCGACGCCCGCGCGGCGACTGTCCACTGTGCCGACTCAAGCTCAAGGCGGCGCGCTGGATCATGGCCGACGTCTGGCGCTGCTGGCAGGAGCGCACGCGCGCACGCGTTCGCACCCTCATGGTTACGGCATTCTCGCCGCTGCGCCACTGAGCGAACACACGCACCTCGCCCGCGCGCCCGGATGTCGCGCGCCATAAAATTTTAATATTCAATGCATTATCAGGCGACATCAAGGCGGTTGCGTGATATCGCGGCGCCGTGGCGCTCTCACTCCCCGGCCGGTCCCCCACTCGGCCATCCCGCCTGGCCTTCCCCCCGACCATCGACTATCGTGATCCCCTGAACTCACGCAATCACCGATTGAGGAGTCTGCAATGGTCACCCCCGTCGCGCATCCTGACGCGAACCTGTCCCCAGAGCTTTTGAAGCGGATCGACGCCTACTGGCGCGCCTGCAACTACCTGGCCGTCGGCATGATCTATCTGCGGGACAACCCGCTGCTGCGCGAACCGCTGCGCGAGGAACACCTCAAGCAGCGCCTGCTCGGTCATTGGGGCGCGAGTCCTGGACTGTCGTTCATGTACGTCCATCTCAACCGCATCATCAATGCCTACGACCAGCGCGCCATCTTTCTCGCTGGCCCGGGTCACGGCGCCCCCGGGGTGCTCGCCCCGGTCTATCTCGAGGGCACCTACTCCGAGGTCTACCCGAACAAGAGCGAGGATGAGGAAGGTCTGCGCGCCTTCTTCAAGCAGTTCTCCTTCCCCGGCGGCATCGGCTCGCACTGCACGCCCGAGACCCCCGGTTCGATCCACGAGGGCGGCGAGCTGGGCTACTCGATCTCGCACGCCTTCGGCGCCGCCTTCGACAACCCGGACCTGTTGGTCGCGGTCGCCGTCGGCGACGGCGAGGCCGAGACCGGACCGCTGGCCACCTCCTGGCACTCAAGCAAGTACCTCAACCCGATCCGCGACGGTGCGGTGCTGCCGATCCTTCATCTCAACGGCTACAAGATCAACAACCCCACCCTGCTCTCGCGCATCCCCAACGAGGAACTGAGCAACCTGATGCGCGGCTACGGCTGGACTCCGCACTTCGTCGAGGGCGACGACCCGATGGCGATGCACCAGCGCATGGCCGAGACACTCGATCGCTGCCTCGCCGAAATCCGCGGCTTCCAGCAGCAGGCACGCGAGAGCGGCCAGGCCAGCCGCTGCCACTGGCCGATGATCGTACTGCGCACCCCCAAGGGCTGGACCGGGCCGAAGACGGTCGATGGCAAGCGTGTCGAGGGTTTCTGGCGCGCCCACCAGGTGCCGCTCTCGGGGATGCACGGCAACCCTGCCCATCTCGAACAACTCGAGGCGTGGATGCGCAGCTACCGCCCCGAGGAGCTGTTCGACGAGCAGGGCCGATTGCGCCCCGAACTCAAGGCCCTCGCGCCCAGCGGCGAGATGCGCATGAGCGCCACTCCCCACGCCAACGGCGGCCTGCTGCGCCGCGCGCTGCGCCTGCCCGACTTCCGCGACTACGCCCAGCCGATCGGCCGACCGGGTACCGAGCGGGCGATGAACACCCGCCCCCTAGGGGCGATGCTGCGCGACGTGATGGCGCGCAACGCGGACAACTTCCGTGTCTTCGGCCCGGACGAGAACACCTCCAACAAACTCGACGCCATCTACGAGGTGAGCAAGAAGCTGTGGCTGTGCGACTATCGCGAGGAGGACGCCGACGGCGGTGAACTCTCACCCGACGGTCGGGTGCTGGAGATGCTCTCCGAGCACACGCTGGAGGGCTGGTACGAGGGCTATGTGCTCACCGGTCGGCACGGCTTCTTCGCTACCTACGAGGCCTTCGTCCACGTCATCGACAGCATGTACAACCAGCACGCCAAGTGGCTGTCGATCTGCGAGGACATCCCCTGGCGCGCCCGCATCTCCTCGCTCAACCTGCTGATCACCTCCACCGTCTGGCGCCAGGACCACAACGGCTTCACCCATCAGGACCCGGGCTTCCTCGACGTGGTGGTCAACAAGAACCCCGAGGTCACGCGGATCTATCTGCCGCCGGACGTCAACACCCTGCTCTCGACCGTCGACCACTGCCTGCGCAGCCGCGACGACATCAACGTGATCGTCGCCGACAAGCAGAACCACCTGCAGTACCTGGACATGGACGCGGCCATCAAGCACTGCACCAAGGGCATCGGCATCTGGGAGTGGGCGAGCAACGACCAGGGCGGCGAGCCCGACCTGGTGATGGTCGGCTGCGGCGACATCCCCACCAAGGAGGCGCTGGCGGCCACCGCGCTGTTGCGCGAGCACTTCGCCGACATCCGCATCCGCTTCATCAACGTCGTCGACCTGTTCCGTCTGCAACCGGCCGGCGAGCACCCCCACGGGCTCGACGACGCCGACTTCGACAGCCTGTTCACCAAGGATCGGCCGGTGATCTTCAACTTCCACGGCTATCCCTGGCTGATCCACCGTCTCGCCTACCGTCGCACCAACCACAGGAACCTGCATGTGCGCGGCTACAAGGAGAAGGGCAACATCAACACCCCGCTGGAGCTGGCGATCAACAACGAGATCGACCGCTTCAGCCTCGCCATCGACGCCATCGACCGCGTGCCGCGGCTACAGGTGGCCGGCGCTCACGTCAAGGAGCGGCTGCGCGACATGCAGATCGAGTGTCGCAACTACGCCTTCGAGCACGGCGTCGACAAGCCCGAGGTCGACGATTGGACCTGGCCTTATTGAGCTGATCCGACCGGGGCGCGTGAGCGCGCGCCCCGCCCCGACGCATCTCCCTTCTCCCCACACTGAGGCGTCACCGATGAGCAAGGCGCAACGACCCAAGTCACCCTGCGAGCCCCGCGAGCCGACCCGCACCGGGATGTCGAAGGAGGCGTTGAAGCAGGCCTATATCGACAACCTGTTCTTCATCCAGGGACGCTTTCGCGAGGTCGCCACCCCTCACGACCTCTACATGGCCGCGGCCTTCACCGCGCGCGACCGGTTGCTCGAGCGCTGGGTGCGCTCGGCGCAGCTGTTCAAGTCGAGCCATGCACGCACCGTCTGCTATCTCTCGGCCGAGTACCTGCTCGGCCCGCACCTGGCCAAGACGCTGATCAATCTCGGCATCACCCAGGCGGCGCGCGAGGCGGCCGAGGAACTCGAACTCGACTTCACCGCGGTGCTCGAGGAGGAGGAGGAGCCGGGACTCGGCAATGGTGGGCTGGGGCGACTGGCGGCCTGCTTCATGGACTCGCTCGCCACCCTGCGCATCCCCGCCATCGGCTATGGCATCCGCTACGAGTTCGGCATCTTCGACCAGCGCATCGAGGACGGCTGGCAGGTCGAGGTCAGCGACAACTGGCTGCGCAACGGCAACCCCTGGGAGATCCCGCGACCGAAGATCTGCTTCCCGGTCTGCTACGGCGGGCACACCGAGCGTTATCGCGACGCCGATGACCAGTGGCGCACCCGCTGGGTACCGGCGATGGTGATCCAGGGCATGGCCTACGACACCCCGATCCTCGGCTTCGGCACCGACAACGTGAACCTGTTGCGGCTGTGGAAATCGGAAGCGGCCGAGTCGCTCGACTTCCAGGCCTTCAACATCGGCGACTACTACGGCGCGGTGCACGCCAAGATCGAAGCCGAGACCATCTCCAAGATCCTCTATCCCAACGACGAGCCCGAGGCGGGCAAGGAGTTGCGACTCAAGCAGCAATACTTCTTCGTCTCCTGCTCGATCCAGGACATGATCCGGCTGCATCTCAACACCGTCGGACCGATCGAGCGATTCGACCGCAAGTTCGTCGCCCAGCTCAACGACACCCACCCGGCGCTGGCCATCGCCGAGCTGATGCGGCTATTGCTCGACGAACACGGGATGGACTGGGAGCAGGCCTGGGGGATCACCCACCGCACCTTCTGCTACACCAACCACACCCTGCTGCCCGAGGCACTCGAGACCTGGCCGGTGGCGCTGCTCGAACGGCTGCTGCCGCGCCATCTGGAGATCATCTACGAGATCAACCAGCGCTTTCTCGATCAGGTGCGGATACGCTTCTTCGCCGACGACGCGCGGGTGGCGCGGATGTCGCTGATCGGCGAGGACGGCGAACGCCAGGTGCGCATGGCGCACCTGGCGGTGGTCGGCAGCCACCAGGTCAACGGGGTCGCAGAGCTGCACTCGGAGTTGGTGCGCACCACCATCCTGCGCGACTTCCACGATCTCTGGCCGGAGCGCTTCACCAATGTCACCAACGGGGTCTCGCCGCGACGTTTCATCATGGTCAGCAACCCGCGGCTGGGGCGGCTGATCAGCGAGGTCTGCGGCAACACCAGCTGGGCGCGCGACCTCGAGCAGCTGCGCCGGCTCGAGGAGCACGCCGACGACCCCGCCTTCCAGGCCCGCTGGCGCGAGATCAAGAGCGCCGCCAAGCGCGATCTGGCCGACTGGATGGCCGCGCGCACCGGGGTCGATCTCGACCCGGTGCAGCTCTTCGACGTCCAGGCCAAGCGCATCCACGAGTACAAGCGCCAGCACCTCAACGTGCTGCACATCATCCGCACCTACCAGCGCATCAAGCAGGACCCCAATCACGACCTGGTGCCGCGCGCCTTCATCTTCGGCGGCAAGGCCGCACCCGGCTACTTCGCCGCCAAGCTGCTGATCAAGCTGATCAACGCCGTGGCCGAGGTGATCAACCACGACCCCGAGGTCAACGGCACCATCCGCGTCGCCTTCATGCCCGACTTCAACGTCAAGAACGGCCAGCGACTCTACCCCGCCGCCGATCTCTCCGAGCAGATCTCGCTCGCCGGCAAGGAGGCCTCGGGGACGGGCAACATGAAGTTCTCGATGAACGGAGCACTGACCATCGGCACTCTCGACGGCGCCAACATCGAGATCCGCCGCGCCGTGGGCGAGGAGAACTTCTTCCTCTTCGGCATGGACGCCGAGACCGTGGCACATCGCCAGGCCGAGGGCTACCGTCCCTGGGATCATTATCACGGCGACCCCGAGCTGCGCGCCGATATCGACCTGATCAACTCGGGGCTGTTCTCGCACGGCGACACCAGCCTGTTCCGCCCGCTCACCGACCAGCTGGTCAACCACGACCCCTTCATGGTGCTGGCCGACTATCGCGCCTACCTGGAGGCGCAGGAGCATGTCAGCAGCGCCTACCGCGACCCCGCGCGCTGGACGCGGATGTCGATCCTCAACGTCGCGCGCATGGGCCACTTCTCCTCCGATCGCGCCATCCGCGAATATGCCGAACGGATCTGGGCGGTCGAACCGCTGCCGGTGGAGAGCGGGCAGGAGACGGAGCACTGACCATTCGTCCGAGCACAAAATGTGACGCTTGTCACGCCAGCAGGTCTTGACTTATAAGGGTTTCCTGATCGAAAGCCCCGTACCCGCAGGTGCGGGGCGCGTCGGCATGGACCGCGACGCCGGGCATCCACTCGGCATGCCGACCACTCGACGGCCATGACAGGCGACTACCACAGGGAACGAATGATGTCCGACACCCCCAAGGCGCTCTTCGATGTCACCGTGCTGACCGCGGCCATGACCACGGAGAGCGCCGGCAATGATCCGGCACGCGCGGCCTTCACCCTGGTCACCGATGGTCGCGTACGCGGCTATGTCTGTGCCAGCGCGATCGACGCGCTGCACGACTTCCTCGCCCGCTCCCAGGGACAGCGCCAGGCGCGCGGCGCACTCGACCGGCTGCGCACACTCTTCGAGATCGCCCCGGTCGACGCCGGCATCGTCGACGCGGCCATCGGTCTCGGCTGGGACTATTTCGACGATGCCCTGACCCACGAGTGCGCGCGCGCCCAGGGGCTCGACTACCTGATCACCGTCAACCCCGAGGACTTCCCCGGCAGCGCGCTCAAGGTCCAGCCGCCCGAGGCCTTCGTACGCGAACTCCACGGCTGACCCCGTCTCGGCGACGGTCTGCTCCAGTCACCCTGAATCAGCGCTTGCGCACATCCAGATACTCACGCTCGATCGCCGTCTCCAGCGCCTGCATGCCCTTGACCAGTTCCTCGTAGCGCATCCGCAACGCATGCAGCCGCGCCACTCCCTCCTTGCCCGGCAGCTCGCCGTTGCTCTTGGTGGCGATCTCGAACAGCGCCTGCAGATAGCTCGCGCGCGCGCGCGCCACCATCTCGATCACCGGATTGAGATCCGTCAGGGTCAGCTCCGAGATCGCCGGATTGATGTGGCGGCGGTTGATCTCGCGGATCGCAGCGTCGATCTCCAGCAGCAGTCGACTGTTTTCGTTTGGCATGCTTGCTCCTCAATTCGCTCACTGAAAGCGTCCCGCTTCTCGCCTGCGCGAGGACCATACGCCACGCCGGCGCACACGTCGATCGAGGCGCGATCTCCGGCACGAAGATGCTCGCATCCCCTATCATAGGCGCATCTGACCAACTCCCTGCCTCCCCTCGCCGTCCGACATGACTGACCCAGACCGCATCATCAGCCCTCAGGCCGCCACCGACGACAATGCGCTCGATCGCGCCATCCGCCCCCGCACGCTCGCCGACTATGTCGGCCAGCCGGCGGTCTGCGACCAGATGGAGATCTTCATCGGCGCGGCCCGGGCGCGCGCCGAGGCGCTCGATCACGTGCTGATCTTCGGCCCCCCCGGTCTCGGCAAGACCACGCTCGCCCACATCATCGCCCAGGAGATGCAGGTCAACCTGCGCCAGACCTCGGGACCGGTGCTGGAGAAGCCCGGCGATCTGGCCGCGCTGCTCACCAATCTCGAGGAGGGCGACGTACTCTTCGTCGACGAGATCCACCGTCTCAGCCCGGTGGTCGAGGAGGTGCTCTACCCGGCGATGGAGGACTACCAGATCGACATCATGATCGGCGAGGGGCCGGCGGCGCGCTCGATCAAGCTCGACCTGCCGCCCTTCACCCTGGTCGGCGCCACCACCCGCGCCGGATTGCTGACCTCACCGCTGCGCGACCGCTTCGGCATCGTCCAGCGGCTTGAGTACTACTCCCCCGCCGACCTCACCACCATCGTCGAGCGTTCGGCGCGACTGCTCGGTATCGCCACCGACACCGCCGGCGCCGGTGAGATCGCGCGCCGCTCGCGCGGCACCCCACGCATCGCCAACCGGCTGCTGCGCCGGGTGCGCGACTATGCCGAGGTGCGCGCCGACGGCCATATCGACGCCGCCGTCGCCGATCGCGCGCTGGAGATGCTCAAGGTCGACGCCCAGGGCTTCGACCACATGGACCGGCGGCTACTCGAGGCGGTGATCGAGAAGTTCGACGGCGGCCCGGTCGGGGTCGAGAGCCTGGCCGCGGCGATCGGCGAGGAGCGCGGCACCATCGAGGACGTGCTCGAACCCTACCTCATCCAGCAAGGCTTCCTGATGCGCACCCCGCGCGGGCGCATGGCCACCCAGATCGCCTACGACCACTTCGGCCTGCGCGCGCGCCGCGACGTCGAACCCGGGCTGTTCGATCAACCGACGGAATGAGACGGCCCGCCCTCTTGGCGACGGAATCAGTGACGACATGCCCCAACTGCACATCCCGCTCGATCTACTGATGTACTGCACCAGCCTCGCTGCGGTGGCAATGATGGCCGCCGCCGCAGTGCTCGAGGCCGGGCGCAAGCGCTTCGATCTGTTCGGCATGGTGGTGGTGGCGCTCGCCGCAGCGCTCGGCGGCGGCTCGCTGCGCGACCTGTTGCTCGACCGTCCGGTGTTCTGGATCGCCGACCAGACCTACTCGATCGTCGCCCTCGGCGCGGCGCTCTTCACCTTCTTCCTGGCGCGGGTGTTCTCGCTGCCGGCGCGGCTGTTCCTGATCCCCGACGCGCTCGGGCTGGCGCTGTTCACCGTCACCGGCACCAAGGCCGCGCTCGCCTGGGACGCGCCCTGGCTGGTGGCGAGCTTCATGGGGGTGATCACCGGGGTGGTCGGCGGCATCCTCCGCGACGTGCTCTGCAACGAGGAACCGCTGGTGTTCCAGGGCACCCTCTACGCCACCGCCTCCTGGCTCGGCGCACTGGTGCTCCTGGCGATGCTCGAACTGGAGATCAACCCCAGCATCGCCGCCGTCACCGGCGGCAGCCTGGTGTTCCTGCTCCGGCTGGCAGCGATCCGCTGGGAGATCAGCCTGCCCTACTTCACCACCAAGGAGTGATCGGCGCGCAGCGCGCGCCACGCCGGGTGCGCCTCGATCAGCGCCAGCGCTTCGGCCAGCAGGGTCTTGCCCGGCTCCATCTTGAACCAGGTCGAGGCCCCAGAGGAGTGCGGCAGCGGGATCATGTCCGCCTCCCAACCGGCCGGGTCGCGATAGCGCCACTGCTGACCGACCACCTCGTTGAGCCGTTTGAAGTCCATCAGCTGGGCGATGGCGAGCTTGCCCACCGGGATGATCAGCCGTGGGCGCAACAGCGCCAGCTCGCCGCGCCACCACTCGGCGCAACGCACGATCTCCTCGCCATCCGGCACTCGGTCCCCGCCCTTCGGGTTCTTGCCCGGGAAGCAACGACACACGGCGCTGATCAGCAACCGCTCACGACAGACCGGTTCGTCCATGCCGATCGAGCCGAGCCAGCGAAACAGCGTCTTGCCCGCGGTCCAGCAGAACGGCAGCCCCTGCTCGATCTCGCGGGTACCCGGCGCCTGACCGACCAGCATCACCGGCGAGATCAGGGTGGCGCTGTGTACCGAGGGGCCGAACATCGCCGGACAGCGCCGACAGTCCTCGAGCGCGTGGTGCAGACGGGTGAGAGCGACGAGCCGGTCCGCCGGAGTGGCGGCGGCAGGAACGGGAGGAAGACTTGAGGACATCGGATTCCTGGAAAGGGACTGGGTTCAGTCGAAACGACGGGCGATCCGCTGCAGCTGCACGCGATGGGTGCGGTTGTGCAGCGCCGCCAGGGCATGCCACTGGCGCGCGTCGAGCGGACCGAACCAGGGATGGGGATAGACCGCGTGAGCATTGAGCGGGCCGAGTCGCTCGATCACCTCGGCATGACGCTCGACGCTGGCGCGCAACGCGTCGATCCGGTCTGGACCGGCGTCGACGTGCGGGGTGACATCGGCATGGCCGATCTCGATGCGCTGGCCGTGGGTGACGCAGAGCGCGTGGACCAGCGCGGTGATGGCGGCATTCACCATCACCAGGTGATCGAGCACCATGTAGACCGACCAGTCACGCCCACCGGGCTCGAGACCGATCACCCGCCGTACCCGCGCGGCGCACCGTCCCTGCTGCTCGTCGAGCCGGGCAGCGATGGCGCAGGCCTGCTCGGCCTCGGCGCGAAACAGGCGCAGCACCGTCGCCGGCGAAGCGAACGCGACATAGGCCCGCATCCCGAGATCGACCATCAGGCGCTCATGCGCCGGGAGCTGATATCGGTTCGCATCGGTCGCGTCGCGCTCGGCCATGGCTACTTCCCCTTGCCCCAGCTGTCGCGCAGCCCCACGGTACGATTGAACACCGGACGCTGCGCCGTTGAATCGGGATCGACGACGAAATAGCCCTCACGCTCGAACTGGAAGCGCTCGCCCGATTGCGCCCCGCCGAGGCTCGGCTCGAGCATGCACCCGACCAGCACCTCGAGCGAGTCGAGATTGATGTCGTCACGATAATCCTGCCCCTCGGCGCCAGGCATCGCAACCCGGAACAGACGGTCGTAGAGGCGCACCTCGGCGGACACCGCGTACTCGGCGGCGACCCAGTGGATCACCCCCTTGACCTTGCGCCCCTCGGGCTTGCAGCCGAGGGTGGCGGGATCGATGCTCGCGCGCAGCTCGACGACCTCACCGGCAGCGTCCTTCACCACCTCGTCGCAACGGATCACATAGGCGTTGCGCAACCGCACCTCGCCGCCCGGCACCAGCCGCTTGAAGCCCTTCGGCGGCACTTCGGCGAAATCCGCGCGATCGATATAAAGCTCGCGCCCGAAGGGGATCTCGCGGCTGCCCTGGGTCTCGTCCTTGGGGTGGTTGGCCGCGCTGATGTTCAGCACCTCGTCCTCGGGGTAGTTGGTCAGCACCACCTTGAGCGGGCGCAGCACCGCCATACGGCGGGGCGCGTGGGCGTCGAGATCGTCGCGGATGGCGCTCTCGAGCATCGCCATCTCCACCCGGTTCTCCGACTTGGTCACGCCGATGCGCTCGCAGAACTCACGCAGCGCCGCCGGGGTATAGCCGCGCCGACGCAGCCCGGCAATGGTCGGCATGCGCGGATCGTCCCAACCCTCGACGTGCCCTTCGGCGACCAGCTCGGTGAGCTTGCGCTTGCTGGTGACGGTGTACTCGAGGTTGAGCCGGCTGAACTCGATCTGACGCGGCCGGCTCGGCACCGAGACATGCTCGACGCACCAGTCGTAGAGCGGACGGTGGTCCTCGAACTCGAGGGTGCAGAGCGAGTGGGTGACGCCCTCGATGGCGTCGCTCAGCGGATGGGTGAAGTCATAGGTCGGGTAGAGACACCAGGCATCTCCGGTCTGGTGATGGATCACCCCGTGCTTGATGCGATAGAGCACCGGATCGCGCAGATTGATGTTGGGCGCGGCCATGTCGATACGCGCGCGTAGGGTGCGCGAGCCGTCGGGGAACTCGCCGGCGCGCATCCGCGCGAACAGCTCGAGGTTCTCCGCCACCGGACGATCGCGCCACGGGCTCGGGCGACCGGGTTCGGTGAGGGTGCCGCGATACTCGCGCATCTGCTCGGCGTCGAGTTCACAGACATAGGCCAGCCCCTGCTCGATCAGCTCGACGGCGAAGCCATGGAGCCGCTCGAAGTAGTCGGAGGCAAACCGCGCCTGCCCGCCCCACTCGAAGCCGAGCCAGCGCACGTCGGTCTTGATCGCCTCGACGAACTCGAGGTTCTCCTTGTGCGGATTGGTGTCGTCGAAGCGCAGGTTGCACTGCCCGCCGAGCGACTCGGCCAGCCCGAAGTTGAGCGCGATCGACTTGGCGTGGCCGATGTGCAGATAACCATTGGGCTCGGGCGGGAAACGGGTCACCACCCGGTCGTGGGTCCCGGCGGCCAGATCCGCTTCGACGATCTGGCGAATGAAGTTGGTGCGGGTCGGCTCGGCAGCGTCGGTCATGATGTCTCGGGGAGTCGAAGGGTTGGACGGCAAACAGGATATTTTATCGCGCGCGCCCCTGGGCGTCAGCCTGACTGATCGATCGACAGCGGGCAGCACTCAGCCGCCAGCCGCCAGCCGCCAGCCGCCAGCCGCCAGTGGGCGCATAGACCCGACGAACGCAGCGGGCACGAACCACCCCACGCCGCCTCTCGCTGTCAGCCCCAAAACACAGCAGGACCTGCGTGATGCTCTTGCTGTTGATCTGCTCACCACCACCCACCGAGAGCGCCCCCCTTCGCGATTTTGCGATCCGCGCTCCAGCTGCCACCATCCAGCTGAAGGCTGAAGGCTGAAGGCTGAAGGCTGAAGGCTGGAGGCTGGAGGCTGGAGGCTGGCGACTGGCGACTGGCGACTGGCGACTGGCGACTGGCGACTGGCGACTGGCGACTGGCGACTGGCGACTGGCGACTGGCGACTGGCGACTGGCGACTGCTAGCCTAGCCCTTCATCCGCCCATCACCGGAGCCGATCATGCTCGTTCATTTCCAGACCAGCGCCTATGCCACCATCACCATGTTCGGCGAGGTCGCCGTGCCCCTGATCAAGCTGATGGGGCACAGCGGCAGCGTGCCCGGCGCGCTGCTCGCCGCCGATGTGCCCCGGGCGCTGGAGCGACTGCGCACCGGGGTCGCGGAGCACCCCGGGCTTCGTCTCGACCCGCGGCGCGATAACGACGACGAGCGCCGCCATGTCAGCCTCGCCCATCGTGCCCTGCCGCTCATCGAACTCCTGGAGGCGGCCGCGGCCGCCGAGGCCAATGTGATGTGGGACCACTGAACGAGCACTGGCGCACTCAAGGCCGCACGCCCGGAGTGGTAATCTGATCCGTTCTGGAGGGATTCCAGGCACGGGCGCGAAGGCGCCCGGTCCCCACCGCCGGGACCGGTCGGCGGCGATCACGACAACCATAAGCACATGCGCACGCACAGCAGACGACTTCTCGGCCTCACCCTCGGGCTCACCAGCCTGTCGGCGCTGGCCACACCGATCGATCTTTCCGGCTGGCAGGCCGAGGGGCCCGGCAAGTGGCAACTCGGCGCCCCGGGCAGCGTCACCCAGACCCGCAACGAGGCCCCCACCGTCTTCTTCAGCAGCGACCCGGCCCAGGGCTTGAGCCTCTCCGGACAGCTCCAGGTCGACTACGCCAAGGACAACGATGTCATCGGCTTCGTCCTCGGCTATCAGGCCGGTGATCTCGGCGCCAGCGACGTCGACTATCTGCTGATCGACTGGCGCCGCTCGGACCAGAGCCGCTACGGCGGGCGCGCCGAGGGCGGTCTGGCCATCTCGCACGTCACCGATCGGCTCGACGAGAACAGCGGCGCCTGGTGGCACGACCCGGCTCAGGGCGTCGAGGAGCTGGCGCGCGGGCTCACCCTCGGCGACACCGGCTGGGACCCCTACACCAGCTACGACTTCGACCTGCACTTCACCGCCACCGGGGTCGAGCTGTTCATCGACGGCATCAAGGAACTCGATCTGGCGGGCAACTTCGCCGACGGCGGGATCGGCTTCTACAACTACTCGCAGCGCAACGCGATCTACTCCGGGCTGCAGTTCACCGCGCTCGCCGCGGACGACAGCGGTAGCATTCCGGCGCCGACGAGCCTCGCCCTGCTGCTCGCGGGCGTCCTCGGGCTGGGGCTGAGTCGCCGCAGGCGCTGAGCCCGAACGCAAGCGCGCCGGGGCCCGCGAGGACCCCGGCGCGCGGGTCGTTCGAGCCGACGACGGACCGATCAGGCGGCGCCCTCGCGCTCGGCGATATAGGCGAGCGCCTTGTCGATACGACGCAGCGTCGCCTCCTTGCCGACCAGCATCAGCGTCTCCTCGATCCCCGGGGAGGCGGCGCGACCAACGATGGCCACGCGCAGCGGCTGGGCGACCTTGCCCATCTTCACCTCCAGCTCCTCGGAGACGCGCTCGACCACGCGCTTGAGATCGTCCGGGTTCCAGTCCTCGTAGGCCATCATCTCGAAGGCGGCGCGCAACCGCTCGAGCGCCTCGCGCGCGACCGGGCGCAGATGCTTCTTCGCCGAGGTCTCGTCGAATGCCTCGAAGTCCTGGTAGCAGAAGGCGCTGATCTCGGCCAGCTCGGCGAGGGTCTTGGCGCGCGCGGCCTGGGCCTTGACCACCTCGGCCAACTCCGGGCCGGTGCTGGGATCGATCCCCAGTCGCCCCATGTGCGGGCTGAGCAGACGGGCGATGCGGGAAGGCTCGGCATGGTGCAGATAGTGCTGGTTGAGCCAATCGAGCTTGTCGGTGTTGAAGGCCGAGGCGGCCTTGTTGACCGCACCGATGTCGAACAGCTCGACCATCTCCTCGAGCGAGAAGATCTCCTGGTCGCCATGCGACCAGCCCAGGCGCACCAGATAGTTGAGCAGCGCCTCGGGCAGATAGCCCTGATCGCGATAGGACATCACCCCCACCGCGCCGTGACGCTTGGACAGCCGCGCGCCGTCGTCGCCGAGGATCATCGGCACATGGGCGTACTGCGGCACGTCGCGACCGAGCGCGCGCAGGATGTTGATCTGGCGCGGGGTGTTGTTGATGTGGTCGTCGCCACGGATGACATGGGTGATGCCCATGTCGGCATCGTCCACCACCACGGTGAGGTTGTAGGTCGGCGAGCCGTCGCTGCGACGGATGATCAGGTCGTCGAGTTCGGCGTTGTTGAACGGCATCCGTCCGCGGATCATGTCGTCGACCACCACCACGCCGTCGGCGGGGTTCTTGAAACGGATCACATGCGGCTTGTCGGGGTCGACCTGACGGTTGCGGCAGCAGCCGTCATAGCGTGGCTTGACCTTGCGCGCCATCTGGTCCTCGCGCAGCTTGTCGAGTCGCTCCTTGGGACAGTCGCAGCGATAGGCCAGGCCCTTGTCGAGCAGCTCGTCGATGACCTGGTTGTAACGGTCGAAGCGCTGCGTCTGGTAGAAGGGCCCCTCGTCATACTCGAGCCCGAGCCAGGTCATGCCCTCGAGGATCGCGTTGACCGACTCCTCGGTCGAGCGTTCGAGATCGGTGTCCTCGATCCGCAGCACGAACTGCCCACCGTGCCTGCGGGCGAAGAGATAGCTGAACAGCGCGGTACGAGCGCCGCCGACGTGCAGATAGCCGGTTGGAGACGGTGCGAATCGGGTACGAACGGTCATGGGATTCCGGATCGGTTGTGATGGGAGTGAGCGCAGATTCTAGCAGAGCCGATCGCCGCGAACGCGGGTGGCGCGGGTCGGCGGAGAATCGAGACGAGCGGAGCGCAAATGATACGACCGACCTCCAGCCGCCAGCGTCACGCCGAGCGCGCTGCGGCTGGAGGCTGGAGGCTGGAGGCTGGAGGCTGGAGGCTGGAGGCTGGAGGCTGGAGGCTGGAGGCTGGAGGCTGGAGGCTGACAGCTTGTCCCCTCCCCGAGCCCTGGGGTATGGTCCGAGACATGAAATTCGCCCAGACAGAAGACGCCGACAGCAACCGGGTACAGGGTTACGGTCCCCAGGGGACCCAGATCCGCGACCGGCGCTACACCCATGCCCTGCTGGTCTCGGCCGAACGGCTCGACCCCGACTGGGGACCGGCGCGCGCCGAGGCGCTCACCCCCGAGCACATCGCCGCGCTGCTCGAGGGCGATCCCCAGGTCATCGTCATCGGCACCGGGGCGCGTCAGGTCTTCCCCGACCCCGCGGTCTATCGCGAGGCGATCGCGCGCGGGGTCGGCGTCGAGTTCATGGACACCGGCGCGGCCTGCCGCACCTTCAACATCCTCCTCGCCGAGGACCGGCGAGTGGTGGCCGGGCTGCTGCCCTACTGACCCGCACCGGAGCACACGCCATGGATCGCGCCCTGGTCCCCGGTCTCCTCATCGCCGCCCTGCTCGCCATCCTCGGACTGGCGCTGCTGATGCCCGACCCGCCGGCGCCCGCCGGTGCGCGCCTGCCCTGGCAGGTGAGCCTCAGCGCCGACGGCGCCACCGAGGTCTTCGGTCTGACCCTCAGCACCAGCACCCTGGCCGATGCCCGCACGCTGTTCGGCGAGTCGGGCGAGCTGAACCTGTTTCGCGCAGGCACCGAGCAGGCGCCGCGCCTGAGCGTCGAGGCCTATTTCGCGCGCCTGCACCTGCACCGGCTGCGCGCCGACTTCATCCTCAGTCTGGCGATCCCGCCCGAGCGGTTGACCGCGGCCTATGCCCGCGGGCTGCGCATCAGCCAGCTGCCGAGCGGCGACAAGAAGGTCCGTCTCGCCCCCGAGGACGAGCGCGCATTCGCCGCCGCGCCGATCCGCGCCATCACCTACCTGCCCCAGGCGCGGCTCGACCCGGCGCTGATCGAACGCCGCTTCGGCCAACCGGCGCGGCGGCTCGTCGAGCCCGAGGGCGGCATCGTCCACCACCTCTATCCCGACCGCGGCATCGACATCGCCCTCGCCGCCGACGGCGAGACCGTCATCCAGTACGTCGCCCCGGCGGCCTTCGACACCCTGCTCGCGCCGCTCGAGGCGCGCGCGTTCGATCAGCGCACGCCGTCGATGTAGCGGTCGCGCGCCTCGCGGGCGCGCGCGAACAACGCCAGCAGCTCGTCGCCGTCCTCCTCGCGGATCAACCGCGCGAGATCGGCCAGCTCGACGCTGAAACGCCCGAGCATCGCGCTCAACGCCTCGCGGTTGGCCAGACAGATGTCGCGCCACATCTCCGGGCTGCTCGAGGCGATACGGGTGAAGTCGCGAAAGCCGCCGGCGGCGTAGCGGAAGATCTCGTCGTTCTCGCGCATCCGCGCCAGGGTGTCGACCAGACCGAAGGCGAGCATGTGCGGCAGGTGGCTGGTCGCGGCCAGCACCTCGTCGTGGTGGGAGACGTCCATCCGCGTCACCTCGGCCCCGCAGGCCCGCCACATCGCCTCGACCCGATCGACCGCCTCCGGCGCGGTCTGCTCCACCGGGGTGAGGATCACCCGACGATCGCGATAGAGTTCGGCGAAGGCGGCCTCGACCCCGCTGCGCTCGGTGCCGGCGATCGGGTGTCCCGGCACCAGGAACGGCGGCGGCGCGCCGAACACCGCGCCGGCATCGGCTACCACGCTGCCCTTGACGCTACCGCCATCGGTGACCACCGCCCCCGGCGCGAGCGCCGGGGCGATGGTCTCGAGCACCCCGCGCATCGCCCGCATCGGCACGGCGAGGAAGACCATGTCGGCGCCGACGACGGCCTCGGCCGGATCCTGGCTGAAGCGATCGATCACCCCCAGCTCGCGGGCACGCTCGAGGTTGGGCAGCGAGCGGCCGCAGCCGACCACCTCGCCGACCGCCCCGGCCTCGCGCAGCGCACGCGCCAGCGAGCCGCCGATCAGCCCGACGCCGATGACCGCGAGCCGCGCGATCATCGGTCCAGCACCTGCTCGAGCGCGGCGATGCAGCGGGCGTTCTCCGCCTCCAGCCCGATGCTGACGCGCAGGTGATTGGGCAGCCCGTAGTTGGCCACCGGACGCACGATCACCCCCAGGCGCAGCAGGGCGTCGTTGACCGGCCCGGCTGGACGACCGACGTCGACGGTGATGAAGTTGCCCACCGAGGGGATGAAATCGAGCCCCAGACGCGCGAAGGCCTCGGTGTACTGGCGCATCCCGGCGCGGTTGAGCTCGACCGAAGCGCGCACGTGCTCGCGATCGTCGAGGGCGGCGACCGCTGCGGCCTGAGCCAGGGCGTTGACGTTGAACGGCTGGCGCACCCGGTTGAGCAGGTCGGCGACCTTGGGGTGGCTCAGCCCGTAGCCGACGCGCAGCGCCGCCAGCCCGTGGACCTTGGCGAAGGTGCGGGTGACGATCAGGTTGGGGTGCGCCTCCAGCCACAGGGTGGCGTCGGGGAAGTCGGGCTCGCTGACATAATCGGTATAGGCCTCGTCGATCACCACCAGACAGGTGCGCGGCAGCGCCTCGATGAAGGTCTTGAGCGTGGCGGCGTCGAGCCAGGTACCGCTGGGGTTGTTGGGATTGGCGATCCACACCACCCGGGTACGCTCGTTGACCAGTGCGGCCATCGCCTCGAGGTCGTGACCGTAGTCGCGCGCCGGAGCGATGCGCGCGCGCGCGCCCACCGCCTGGGTCGAGATGGCATAGACGGCGAAGGCGTGCTCGGAGAATACCGACTCGGTGCCGGGCTGGAGGAAGGCACGCGCGATCAGGTCGAGCACGTCGTTGGAGCCATTGCCGAGGGTCACCGCGCTCGGCGAGACGTCGTGGTGGGCGGCGAGCGCCATGCGCAGCGCGAAGCCACCGCCGTCGGGGTAACGACCGAGGTCGCCACAGGCCTCGGCGATCGCCGCGCGCGCCTTGGGCCCGGGACCGAGCGGATTCTCGTTGGAGGCGAGCTTGACCGCGTCGGTGATGCCGAGTTCACGCTCGAGTTCGGCCATCGGCTTGCCGGGGACATAGGGCGAGAGACCGGCGACCCAGGGCGCGGCGATCTCGAGGAAGGGATTGTCTTGATTGGGCATGATGCTGACTCGCGATGTTCTCGTCCTGATCGTCCCGGATGACGGGACGAGGTCCGTGTATTGATGGCCGGAGGCCGGGCGGCGCACGCTCGCCCGGTGCAATCTCGACCGACGCAGGGGCTGCGCCGGGATCGGTCGCGGCTAGAGCACCGCCACCGGATAGGAGCCGAGCACCTTGAACAACTGCGCCTCGCGCTCCAGGTGTTCGAGCGCCGCGGCGACCGGCAGGTCGTCGCGGTGACCGATGATGTCGACGAAGAAGACATAGTCCCAGATACCGCGTCGCGAGGGCCGTGACTCGATCCGGGTCATGCTGATGCCGTGAGCGGCCAGCGGCATCAGCAGCGCATGCAACCCGCCGGCCTTGTTGCGACACGCAAGCAGCAGACTGGTCTTGTCCTCGCCGCTCCGCGGCGCGTCCTGCTTGCCGATGACGAGGAAACGGGTGGTGTTGCCCGGCTCGTCCTCGATGCGCTCGGCGAGCACTTCCAGGTCGTAGATCTCGGCGGCCTGATAGCCGGCCACCGCCGCCGCACCCGGCTCCTTGGCGGCGGTGCGCGCCGCGTCGGCGTTGCTGCCGACGGCCACCCGCTCGGCGTGCGGCAGATAGCGATCGAGCCACTCGCGACACTGGGCGAGCGACTGCTGGTGCGAATAGACGGTGCGGATCGCGCCGAGTTCGGTCTCGGCGCTCATCAGATGATGATGGATGCGCAGCGTGACCTCGCCGGTGATCGCCAGCGGCGAGGCCATGAACAGGTCCAGGGTGTGGCTGACCACGCCCTCGGTGGAGTTCTCCACCGGCACCACGCCGAAGTCGCAGGAGCCGGCCTCGACCTCGCGGAAAATCTCGTCGATGGTGGCCATCGCCCGGGTCACCACCGAGTGCCCGAAGTGCTTGATCGCCGCGGCCTGGGTGAAGGTACCCTCGGGACCGAGGAAGGCGGCCTGCAGCGGGCGCTCGAGCGCCAGACAGGCGGACATGATCTCGCGAAACAGCCGCGCGACTTCTTCGCCGTCGAGCGGGCCGGGGTTGGCCCCCTTGACCCGGCGCAGGATCGAGACCTCGCGCTCGGGGCGATAGAACTGCACCGCGCGACCGTCGACCTCGGTCTTGATCTGGGCGACGCGCTGGGCACAGCGCGCCCGCTCGCTGATCAGATCGAGCAGTTCCTGGTCGATGGCGTCGATCCGTCCACGGACCTGATCGAGCCCGTCCTGCTCATGTGTGTTATTGGCCATGGTCAGCACGCCTCCGGCAGCGGGTCGAGCGCGCGCGCCGAGCACACCCCGTCGATCGCCGCCAGGGCGGCGAGCGTCTCCGGCGGACAACACCGGTCGACGTCGATCAGGGTCACCGCGATGGTCTCGCGCGAGCGGTTGAGCATATCGAGGATATTGAGCCCGGCGGTGCCGAGATGGGTCGAGATCTGACCGACCATGTTGGGCACATTGTTGTTGACGATGGAGATGCGTGCGCCGCCGTTGCGCGGCAGCACGATCTCGGGAAAGTTGACCGAATGGGTCACGTTGCCGTTCTCCAGATAGTCGCGCAGCTGTTCGGCGACCATCACTGCACAGTTGTCCTCCGCCTCCCGGGTCGAGGCACCCAGATGCGGCAGCACCACCACCTGCGGGTGGGCCTTGAGCTGGTTGTTGGGGAAATCGCAGCAATAGCCGTGGAGGCGCCCCTCATCGAGCGCCGCAAGCACCGCCGCGTCGTCGACGATGCCGCGACGCGAGAAGTTCAGCAACAGCGCCCCGTGACGCATGCCGCGGAGACGCGTGGCATCGATCAGGTGACGGGTGTTCTCGGTCAGCGGCACGTGCAGGGTGACGCAATCGGCGCGGGCGAGCACCTCATCGACGCTGTGCGCGGCCTCGACGTCGTGTTCGAGTTGCCAGGCGCGAGCCACGGTGATGGTGGGGTCGTAGCCGATCACCCGCATCCCCAGCGCCCGCGCCGCATTGGCCACCTTGACCCCGATCGCGCCGAGCCCGATCACCCCGAGGGTACGCCCCGGCAGCTCGAAGCCGACGAAGGCACGCTTGCCCTGCTCCACCGCCTGCTCGATGGCGGCATCGTCGCCATCGAGCCCCTCGACGAAGCGCAGCGCCTGGGCGATGTTACGCGAGCCGATCAGCAGCGCCGCGAGCACCAGCTCCTTGACCGCGTTGGCATTGGCCCCCGGGGTGTTGAACACCGCCACCCCGCGCGCGGTCAGTGCCGCCACCGGGATGTTGTTGGTACCCGCCCCGGCGCGCCCGACGGCGCGCACCGAAGACGGCACCGCCGCAGCCTGCAACGGCGCCGAGCGCAGCAGGATGGCATCGGGGTGGACGATCTCCGAGGCCACCTCGTAGTGCTCGCGCGGCAAGCGCTCGAGCCCGGCCACCGCGATCTGATTCAAGGTCTGAATCCTGAACATACCCGCTCGGCCTCCCGCATGGTGACGGACGCGCACCGACGCCCGGACGCGCCTCAGCCGTGACGACGCTCGAACTCGCGCATGAACGCGACCAGCGCCTCGACCCCGGACTCGGGCATGGCGTTATAGATGCTCGCGCGCATCCCGCCAACCAAGCGATGCCCCTTGAGTGCGGTCAGCCCCGCGGCCGCGGCCTCTTCGAGGAAACGTCCGTCAAGCGCCGGATCGGCCAGGGTGAAGGTGACATTCATCCACGAGCGCGACCCCGGGTCCACCGGATTGTGGTAGAAGTCGGACGCGTCGATGGTGCCATAGAGCAGCGCCGCCTTGCGGGCGTTGATCTCGGCCATCGCGCCCAGCCCGCCGTTTTCCCGGAGCCACTGGAACACCAGTCCGGCCAGGTACCAGGCATAGGTCGGCGGGGTGTTGTACATGGAGTCGGCGTCGGCGTGGACCTTGTAGTCGAACATGGTCGGGGTCGCCGCCTGCGGCTGGCCGAGCAGGTCGTCGCGCACGATGACGATGGTCAGCCCCGCCGGGCCGATGTTCTTCTGCGCCCCGGCATAGATCAGCCCGAAGCGCGAGACGTCGATCGGACGCGACAGCAGGGTCGAGGACATGTCGGCGACCAGTGGCACCGCACCGGTCTCGGGAACATAGGGGAACTCCACCCCGGCGATGGTCTCGTTGGGGGTGTAGTGGACATAGGCCGCGCGCTCACCACTGAGCGCCAGCTCGTGCTGCGCCGGCGCCCGTCCGAGCGGCTCGCCGAGGGTGTCGGCGACGACGTTCACCGCGCAGTAACGGCGCGCCTCGGCGATCGCCTTCTTCGACCAGGTGCCGGTATTGACGTAGTCGGCCTCGCCCTTGCCGCGCAGCAGGTTCAGCGGCACCATCGCGAACTGGCTCGAGGCGCCGCCCTGGAGGAACAGCACCCGATAGTTCTCGGGAATGCCCAGCAACGCGCGCAAGTCGGCCTCGGCGCGCTCGGCGATAGAGACGAAGGCCTTGCCGCGGTGGCTCATCTCAGCCACGCAGGTCCCCGTACCCTGCCAGTCGAGCATCTCCTCGCGGGCCTGCTGCAGCACCGCCTCGGGCAGCATCGCTGGCCCGGCGCTGAAATTGTACACTCGAGCCATTCTCACTCTTCCCCTAGCACAGAATCAGGATTGTCAGTCGCGCGGCTCGGCATCCGCGCCCGCCTCGTCGGCAACATCCGAGGCATCGGCCTCGGCCTCCTCCTCATCGAGCGCGACCACGCGCTCGACATAGGCCAGCCGCTCGCCGTCGCCGAGATTGATCAGCTTGACGCCCTGGGCATCGCGTCCGACTACCGGGATCTCGTCGACCGAGGTGCGGATCAGGGTGCCGTGCTCGGTGATCAGCATGATCTCGTCGCCCGGCAGCACCAGCACCGCGCCGACCTGCTCGCCGTTGCGCTCCGAGGTGCGGATGGCGATCACGCCCTGGGTCCCGCGCCCCTTGGTCGGGAATTGGTCGACCGTGGTGCGCTTACCATACCCGTTTTCAGTGACGCTGAGCACGGTACCGGGCTCGGGCACCACCAGCGAGATGACGCGCTGATCGGGCTGCAGCTTGACCCCGCGCACGCCGTGCGCGGTCCGCCCCATCGCCCGCACCTGGTCCTCGGAGAAGCGCACCGCCTTGCCCGCGGAGGTGAACAGCATCAGGTCCTGATCGCCGTCGGTGATCGCCACCCCGACGAGATACTCGTCCTCGTGCAGGTCGATGGCGATGATGCCGCGCGAGAGCGGGCGCGAGAAGTCCCGGAGCGGCGTCTTCTTGACCGTGCCGGCGCTGGTGGCCATGAACACGAAATAGCCGTCCTCGTACTCGCGCACCGGCAGCATCGCGGTAATGCGCTCGCCCTGCTCGAGCGGCAGCAGGTTAACCATCGGTCGACCGCGTGCGCTGCGTCCGCCCTGGGGCAACTCGTAGACCTTGATCCAGTAGACCCGGCCACGGCTGGAGAAGCAGAGCACGGTGTCGTGGGTGTTGGCCACGAACAGCCGATCGATGAAGTCCTCCTCGCGGAAGGAGGTCGCGCTCTTGCCGCGCCCGCCACGGTGCTGGGCCTGGTAGTCGCTGAGCGGCTGGGCCTTGACGTAGCCCTGATGGGAGAGCGTCACCACCAGGTCCTCGGGGGCGATCAGGTCCTCGAGGGTGAGGTCGGTGTGGTCGACCTGGATCTCGGTGCGCCGCGCGCTGCCGAACTGCTCGCGGATCGCCTCCAGCTCCTCGCGGATCACCGCCATCAGTCGATCGGGGTCGCCGAGGATCGCCAGCAGCTCGCCGATACGGGCGAGGATCTCCTCGAACTCCTTGAGGATCTTCTCCTGCTCGAGCCCGGTGAGCCGATGCAGCTGCAGCTCGAGGATCGCCTTGGCCTGGCGCTCGCTCAGTCGGTAGCCTTCATCGGTCATGCCGAAGCCGGGATCGAGCGTCTCCGGGCGGGTCTGCTCGGCCCCGGTGCGCGACAGCATGTCGCTGACCGCACCCGGCGCCCAGGCCCGCATCATCAGTCGCTCGCGCGCCTCGGCCGGGCTCGGCGAGGCCTTGATGGTGGCGATCACCTCGTCGATGTTGGCCAGGGCGATGGCGTAGCCCTCGAGCACGTGGGCGCGATCGCGCGCCTTGCGCAGCTCGTAGAGGGTGCGGCGGGTGACCACGTCGCGCCGGTGACGCAGGAAGTATTCGAGGATCTGCTTGAGATTGAGGGTGCGCGGCTGACCGTCGACCAGGGCCACCATGTTGATGCCGAACACCTGCTGCATCTGGGTGTGCTGGTAGAGGTTGTTGAGCAGCACCTCGGGGTGGGTGTCGCGCTTGAGTTCGATGACGATGCGCATGCCGTCCTTGTCGGACTCGTCGCGCAGCCCGTCCTGGGCGATGCCCTCGATCTTCTTCTCCTTGACCAGCTCGGCGATGCGTTCGAGCAGCCGCGCCTTGTTGACCTGATAGGGCAGTTCGGTGACCACGATCGCCTCGCGACCGCTGCGACTCTGCTCCTCGATGTCGGCGCGCGCGCGCATCACCACCCGGCCCCGCCCGCTGCGATAGGCCTCGCGAATGCCATGCACCCCGTTGATCAGGGCACCGGTGGGGAAGTCCGGGCCGGGCACCAGCTCGATCAGCTGCTCGAGATCGACCATGGGGTCATCGATGATCGCCAAGCAGGCGTCGATCACCTCGTTGAGGTTGTGCGGCGGGATGTTGGTCGCCATGCCCACGGCGATACCCGAGGAGCCGTTGACCAACAGGTTCGGGAAGCGCGCCGGCAACACCGTCGGCTCCTGCTCGGTGTTGTCGTAGTTGGGCGCGAAGTCGACCGTCTCCTTGTCGAGGTCGTCGAGCAGCGCATCGGCGATGCGGGTCATCCGCACCTCGGTGTAACGCATCGCCGCCGGCGGATCACCGTCGACCGAACCGAAATTACCCTGACCGTCGACCAACAGGTTGCGCATCGAAAACGGCTGGGCCATGCGCACCATGGTGTCGTAGATGGCAGAGTCGCCATGGGGGTGGTACTTACCCATGACGTCACCGACCACGCGCGCCGACTTGCGATAGGCGCGATTCCACACGTTGCCCTGCTCGTGCATCGAGAAGAGCACCCGGCGGTGCACGGGCTTGAGACCGTCGCGGACATCCGGCAGCGCGCGCCCCACGATCACGCTCATGGCGTAATCGAGATAGGACTGACGCATCTCGTCCTCGAGATTGATGGGCAGGACTTCTCTGGCGAATTCTGGCATGGGTGTGGTGAACCGGCTGTAAGCGTGCTTGAGGGAACCTCAGAGCGAGGCCCCTGATGCGTGTTCTGAACCTGTCGATTCTACCACGCCGCGCCAAGCCACGCTGGAGACGATCCGCTGGGCGGGGAAGCAGCGACCAGGGAAGATCGAACCGCCGAGAGGATCGAACCGCCAAGGCGCGAAGGGCGCGAAGATGGAGAAAGGCTTCCAGCCGCCAGCTTCCAGTGAAGGGGCTGGGTTGTCTCGTCGCATCGCAGTTGACCGCAAACCGACACTGGAGGCTGCTTGCTGAAGACGGGTCGCTTTCTTCGCGCACTTTGCGGCTTTGCGGTTCAATCTCCTGGCGGCTGGCGGCTGGCGGCTGGCGGCTGGCGGCTGGACGCGACCTTGCGTTCAGCTACCAGCCACCTCGGGACCGGGCCGTCCGAACAGATAGCCCTGAGCCAGGTCGGCGCCATGGCGGCGGACGTAGTCGAGTTCGGCCTCGGTCTCGATGCCCTCGGCGAGGAGTTCGATGCCGAGTTCGGCGGCGATGCCGGCGAGGGCGCGATAGATCGACTGGCGGGCGGGATCGCGGTCGATGTCGCGGATGATCTCCATGTCGATCTTGATGATGTCCGGGCGCAGCTGGGCGAGCAGGTTGAGTGAGGCGTAGCCACTGCCGACATCGTCGAGCGCCACCCGGTAGCCGGCGGCGCGATAGTAATCAAGGATGCGCTTGAGGTGCTCGATGTCGCCGACACGCTCGGTCTCGACGACCTCGAAGACGATCCGAGCGGGATCGATGTCGAGCTTGCGCGCCCAGTTGACGGTGCTGCGCAGACAGTGCACCGGGTCGTAGATGGCCGTCGGCAGGAAGTTGATGAACAGCAACCCGTCGAGTCCTTGGGCGGCGGCGCAGTGCAGCGCCGAGGCACGCGCCTGGCGATCGACCTGGAACAACAGATCGTTGGCCGCGGCGAGCGAGAAGATCTCGCCCGGAAACATCAGCTCGCCGTCCGGCAGCCGCCCGCGCAGCAGCGCCTCGTGCCCGACCACGGCGCCATCGGCGATCGAGACGATCGGTTGGAACCAGCTGACGAAGCGCTGCGCCTCGAGGATCTCGAGCAACGGACGCGCCGCCAGCAGGGCGAACCAGTGCTCCAGCGAGTGGGCACGGGTGAAGGCATTAAAATCCAGATCCTCGCCGGGGGCGAGCAACAGCGCCAGGATGCCCTCGCGCTCAAGGATGTTGAACGGCGCATCGGCACGCAGCCGCTCGAGGAAGCCGAGCAGACTGGTGTCGGGCAGGCGCACCACCATCCCCTCGACCCGATGGACTAGCATCGCCCGTTCGAGATAGTCGAGACACTTGTCGCGCAGCTCGCGCACCGCAAAGGTCAGCAACAGCTCGCCCCGCGCCGAGGCCGTCAGGGGCAGTGTCTGACAACGCGGACAGGCCATGAGGATCTCCATCTGTGAGGACCGCGGATCAAGGACCGGGCCACAATGGGCCCGGCCCCTTGATCTATGGATAACAGGCGCGCGGCCCAAGGTCCAACCCGACGCCCGCCTCAGCCCATCAGCGCACGCATCCGTTCAGGGGTCGGTTCGAGCACCACCCCGCGCTCGGTGACGATGGCATCGACCAGTGCCGCCGGGGTGACGTCGAACACCGGGTTGCGCGCCGCGCAGCCTGCGGGCGCCACCGGGTTGCCGCCGCAGCCGAGCAGCTCGGCCGGATCGCGCTCCTCGATCGGGATCTCGGCACCGGTGGCCAACCCCATGTCGATGGTCGAGGTCGGCGCCGCGACCATGAAGCGGATGCCGTGATGACGCGCCATCACCGCCAGACCGTAGGTGCCGATCTTGTTGGCGACGTCGCCGTTGGCGGTAATGCGATCGGCGCCGACCACCACCCAGCCGACCCGCCCCTGGGCCATCAGGCTGGCGGCCGCGCAGTCGGCCTGGAGGGTGACCGGGATGTCGTCCTGCATCAGCTCCCAGGCGGTCAGCCGCGCGCCCTGCATCCACGGCCGGGTCTCGTCGGCATAGACCCGCTCGACCTTGCCCGCGGCGTGCGCAGCACGCACCACGCCGAGCGCGGTGCCATAGCCCCCGGTGGCCAAGGCGCCGGCGTTGCAATGGGTGATGATCTCGGTCGGCGCGGTGATCAGCGCGGCGCCCAGCTCGCCGATACGACGATTGGACGCGCGGTCCTCCTCGTGCACCGCGCGCGCCTCGGCGAGCAGCGTGGCGAAGGGATCGGCGGCATCCAGGGTGGCGATCAGCGCGCGCATTCGCCGGATCGCCCAGAACAGGTTGACCGCCGTCGGCCGCGACCCGGCGAGCCGCTCCAGATCGGCTTCGATGGCCTGCTTCCAGTCCGCCCCGGCGGCAGCGAAGGCCGTGCGCCCGGCCAGCGCCACGCCATAGGCCGCGGCGACACCGATCGCCGGCGCGCCCCGTACCACCATGTCGCGGATCGCCTCGGCGACGGCGGCGGCATCGTCGTAGGCCAACACCTCGATGCGCGCGGGCAGCACCCGCTGATCGAGCAGATAGAGACGATCGTCCTGCCAGCGCACGGCGTCATCGGGGGTGGGGACGAACGGGGTTGCAGTTTCCATCGAGGGCTCCTTGTGGCATTTTGCGCGCATTGTCCCCGATTTTGCCGCAGTCACCAAAGGACCCCAATCGATGCAAGCCGAACTCCTCATTCATGCTTCCTGGATCCTCCCGGTCGACGCTACCGACAGCCAGCTCGACGACCACGCGATCGCGGTATCCGAGGGACGCATCCAGGCGGTGTTGCCGTCGAGCGAGGCGCGCGCGAGCATCGAGGCGCAGCGGGTGGTCGAACTCCCGGAGCACGTCATCGTCCCCGGCCTGATCAACGCCCACACCCACGCGGCGATGAGTCTGATGCGTGGACTGGCCGACGACCTGCCGCTGATGACCTGGCTGCACGAGCACATCTGGCCGACCGAGCAGCGCTGGGTCGACCCCACCTTCGTCGCCGACGGCACCCGGTTGGCGGTGCTCGAGATGCTGCGCGGCGGGGTGACCTGCTACAACGACATGTACTTCCACCCCGAGGTCAGTGCCCAGGTCACCGCCGAGGCCGGGATGCGCGCGGTCGTCGGCATGCTGGTGATCGACTTCCCCTCCAGTTACGCCGTCGACGCCGACGGCTACATCACCAAGGGGTTGGCGCTACACGAGCAATACCGTGATCACCCATTGATCCGCGTCGCCTTCGCCCCGCACTCGCCCTACACCGTCTCCGACGCCCCGCTAACCCGGGTACGCACCCTTGCCGACCAGCTCGGCATCCCGATCCACATCCACGTCCACGAGACCCGCGACGAGGTGGTGCAATCGTTGCGCGACCACGGTCAGCGTCCGTTCGCGCGGCTCGACGGGCTCGGCTTCCTCGACCCGGCGGTGCTGGCGATACACATGACCCAGCTCGAGGACGACGAGATCGAACGGCTCGCCGCCACCGGCACCCACGTCGTCCACTGCCCCGAGTCCAACCTCAAGCTCGCCAGCGGCTTCTGCCCGGTCGCCAAGCTGCTCGACGCCGGGGTCAACGTCGCCCTCGGCACCGACAGCGCGGCCAGCAACAACGACCTCAACATGCTCGGCGAAATGCGCACCGCCGCGCTGCTCGCCAAAAGCATCTCCGGTTCGGCCGCCGCCGTCCCGGCGAGCGCCGCGCTGCGCATGGCCACCATCAACGGCGCGCGCGCCCTCGGGCTCGATGAGGAGATCGGCTCGCTCGAACCCGGCAAGGCCGCCGACATCGTCGCCCTCGACCTCGGCGATGCCCACACCCAACCGGTCTACCACCCCATCTCGCAGCTGGTCTACGCCGCCAGCAGCAGCCAGGTGCGCCAGGTCTGGATCAACGGCCGCCAGGTGCTGCGCGACGCCACCCCCACTCAGATCGACATCGCCGATACCCTGAGCCGCGCGCGCGACTGGGGCAAGCGCCTGGCCGCAAGCGACTGAGCGCAGGATCGAGCCACCAGTTGACAGCCACCAGCCTCCAGCAGGGGGCAGCGACCAACCGCCACCACCTTCCCCCGCCGGACGCAGGAGGCAGGCAAAGTGGACACAGCGGCGTGCTGCTCACCCTCTCAAGCCGGGGTCAGGATCAACGCGAGGACGCACCGGCATGCACTGCCCACAGCAGATCAATCGATACTGCCAACCCCACCCGACAAGCCGGCGGCTGGCGGCTGGCGGCTGGCGGCTGAAGGCTGAAGGCTGAACCATGCCGACCCCGGACCCGTCACCACAAGCAACGGCCATCACCGCGCTGGCGCGGGCGCTGCGCGCCGAGGCGCTGGGGTGTCGACAACGGCGGGTGTTGCTGATCAGCGGCGAGGTCGGCTGGTGTGAGCGTCAGGCGCTGGCGGTGCTCGTGGCACTGCCGGGGCTGGCGACGACCTGGCTCTCGGCACGCGCGAGCCCACCCCAGTCCGAGCCGCTGAGCGCTGCCCGCAAGCTGCTCGGGGGCGAGCTGGCGCTGCTGGTCTACGACGCCCACGGCGGCTTCGACCCCGATGCCTTCGGCGCCGCCACCGGCGCGCTGGTCGGCGGCGGGCTGTTGCTGCTGCTGACCCCGTCGCCGGCCGACTGGTCGGCCCTGACCGACCCGCAGACGGCACGACTCACCCCCTGGCCCCATCCGCCACAACCGGGCGGGCGCTTCATCGCGCGGCTGGCGCGGGAGCTGGCGAGCGACCCCGCGCTGGTCCACATCGACCAGTCGCAGCCCCCCGCCCACTGGCCGCGGCTCGACACCCCCGCACCGGCCCCGGCCCCGCCACCAGCGCCCGACGCCGAGGGTGCGGCGAGCGCCGATCAGGCGCGGGCGATCGCTGCGGTGCTGCGGGTCGCACGCGGGCGCGCCCATCGCCCGCTGGTGCTCAGCGCCCATCGCGGACGCGGCAAGAGCGCGGCGCTCGGCATCGCCGCGCGGCGGCTGCTCGCCGAGGCCGAGGACTATCGCATCCTCGTCACCGCGCCCAACCGGGGCGCGGCGGCGACCCTGCTCGGACACGCCGGCAGCCACCCGGGGTTCGACTTCGTCGCCCCCGCCGACCTGCTCGACCGCCACCCCGCCGCCGATCTGGTGCTGGTCGACGAGGCCGCGGCGATCCCCGCGCCCCTGCTCGAGAGGCTGCTGCACCGCTACCCGCGACTGGTGTTCGCCGCCACCGTCCACGGCTACGAGGGCACCGGACGGGGCTTCGCGCTGCGCTTTCGCGACGCCCTCGATCGCCTCACGCCGGGGTGGCGGCTCGAACGGCTCGAACAACCGATCCGCTGGGCCGCGCACGACCCGCTCGAGACATTGGGCTTCCGCGCCCTGCTGCTCGATGCGGCCATCCCCGCGATCGACCCGCCGACCAGCGCGACGCTCGCGGACATCACCTGCGAACGTCTCGATCGTGACACCCTGGCCGCAGACGAGACCACGCTGGCGGCGCTGTTCGGACTGCTGGTCCAGGCCCACTACCAGACCCGCCCGGCGGACCTGCGGATGCTACTCGACGGCCCCGGGGTGCGGGTCTATGCCTGTCGACTCGCGGGCCGGGTGGTGGCGACCCTGATCGCCAGCGCCGAGGGCGGCATCGACGACCCGGCACTGCGCGCGGCGATCTTCGAGGGACGCCGTCGCCCGCGCGGCCATCTGCTGCCGCAGACCCTCTCGGCCCATGCCGGGCTGGCCGAGGCCCCGGCGCTGCGCGCGCTGCGGGTGGTGCGCATCGCCACCCACCCGGCGCTGCGACGGCACGGGCTGGGCACGCGACTGCTGACGACCCTGCAAGACGCGGCGCGCGCCGAGGGCCTCGATCTGATCGGCACCAGCTTCGGCGCCACCCCCGAGCTGCTCGCCTTCTGGCGCGGTCAGGGCTGGCGACTGGCGCAGGT
The DNA here is from genome assembly GCF_000224005.2 of Marichromatium purpuratum 984. Classification (NCBI taxonomy): domain Bacteria; kingdom Pseudomonadati; phylum Pseudomonadota; class Gammaproteobacteria; order Chromatiales; family Chromatiaceae; genus Marichromatium; species Marichromatium purpuratum. The sequence goes on along the minus strand of NZ_CP007031.1, from coordinate 994,446 downwards.
CGGCACCAGCCGTAACGCCGCCAGCGGCGAGCACGCGGTGGTGTTGCTGAGCGCCAGCTCCACCGCCGGCGCGCACCTGACCCAGCGTGCCGAACGACGCCTCGGCGAGCGGATCGGGACACTGCTCGCCGGGCCGCTGCGGATGCTCGACCCCGAGGTGGCGGGCGCGCTGCTCGCCGCCCTACCGCCAGCACCCAGCGCCCCCCTGGACGAGGTCGCGGCCGAGCTGCGCGCCTTTGCCACCGCCCACCGCACCCTGGAGTCAAGCCTCGCGCCACTGGCCGGAGCGGTGCGCGCGCGACTCGCCGAGGCGCTGCGCGCGGAGCGGATCGAGCCACGCGAGGCCGCCTTGCTGATCGCCTGTGTATTGCAGATGCGGCCGCCGACACGATTGGCGGCGTATTCCGGGGACGCCGGTCGCGAGGCTCTGCTCACCCGACTCAGAGACATCACGACGCGCCTGCTCGGCGAGCTGATCGATTCACCCTGACGATCAATTGATAAAAATCAATCTTCAAAAACGATCAATTTGATCCATACGAACGATTTCCCCTGAAAACCGAGGGACACTAATCTGGAACCCGTCCCCGGCACCGCCGGCAATCAACGGATCAAACCGCTTTAGTCAGGAGCAACCCGAAATGACCACCGAGAACCAGACCACTCCCGCACCGGCCATGCCCCGTCTCAACGAACCCGCGCCGGCCTTCGATGCCGTCACCACCCACGGCCACCGCACCCTCGAGGACTACCGTGGTCGTTGGTTGGTGCTGTTCTCGCACCCGGCGGACTTCACCCCGGTGTGCACCACCGAATTCATGGCCTTCGCCAAGCGGCAAGCCGACTTCCAGGCGCTCGACTGCGAATTGCTCGGGTTGTCGATCGACAGCCACTTCAGTCACGTCGCCTGGACGCGCAACATCCAGGAGCGCTTCGGCGTCGAGATCGGCTTCCCGATCATCGCCGACCTGTCGATGCGGGTCGCTCACGACTACGGCATGATCCAGCCGGGCGCGAGCGACACCTCGGCGGTGCGCGCGACCTTCGTCATCGATCCTCAGGGGGTATTGCGCGCCATGCTCTACTACCCGATGAGCAACGGCCGCTCGGTCGAGGAGATCCTCCGACTGTTGCGTGCCTTGCAGACCAGCGACGAGCACGGTGTCGCCACCCCGGAGAACTGGCGCCCGGGTGAGGCGGTGATCGTGCCGCCGCCCGCCACCGCCGAGGAGGCTGAGCAACGGGTCAGCGACGGCGACTGTGAGTGCACCGACTGGTACTTCTGCACCAAGCACCTCTGAACCCACCTCGCCCCCGGTGCACATCCGCGCCGGGGGCTCGGCGTCTCGCGGAGTCGGCGAGGAAGACCCTCCTCGCCCCCGTGGCGCCGGACACCGGCACCGCGATACCATCTACACTGCCAGAGAGCACGGGGCCCCTCGGCCACCGTTTCGTTCACGCTCGACCTGGATTCGCATGTCGGACAGTATCGCTACCCCGATCCGAATTGGCCTGATGCCGCCGCTCACCGGCCTGGTCTCGCTCTACGGCCCGGAGATCTCCTGGGCCGGGCGCATCGCCTGTGCCGAGATCAACGCCGCCGGCGGGGTACTCGGTCGCCCGCTCGAACTGGTGATCATCAACGATGGCAGCCAACCCGAGACCGCGGTACCGGCTGCAGCCCGACTGATCGACACCCATCGCTGCGTGGCACTGATCGGCAACCTGCTGTCGAACTCGCGCATCGCCGTGGCCGGGCAGGTCTCGCTGCCACGCCGCGTGCCCTATCTCAACTTCTCCTTCTACGAAGGCAGCATCCACCACCGTTATTTCTTCAATTTCGCCGCCCTGCCCAACCAGCAGATCGGGCACATGATCCCCTACATGACGCGGCAGGCCGGTCCCAAGATGTTCTTCGCCGGCAACAATTACGAGTGGCCACGCGGTTCGATCGACGCGGCCAAGCGCGCCCTCGCCGCCTGCGGCGGTGAGGTGGTGGGAGAGGAATACCTGCCCTTCGGCAGCGCCCGTCTCGGCGCCCTGCTCAGCCGGGTCGCACGTTCCGGCGCCGATGTCTTCGTCCCCTACTTCGCCGGCACCGATCAGATCGAGCTGCTCACCCGCTTCGATCAGCTCGGACTCAAGCCACGCATGGCGGTGGTCATGGGGCACTTCGACGAGGCCATGGCCGCACGCCTCGCCCCCGAGGTCCGCGAAGGCTTCTACTCGAGCAACACCTATTTCATGGGCCTCGACACCCCGGCCAATCAGCGCTATCTGCGCGCGCTCGCCGCCCTCCCCGAGGTCGAGGCGCTGCACCCCGAGGGGCGCGGCGTGCTGACCAACTTCGGCGAGGGGACCTATGTCTGCGTGCACGCCTTCGCCCAGGCGGCTAATTGCGCCGGCTCGGTCGAGACCGAGGCACTGATCGAGGCGCTCGAGCGGGTCGTCATCGAGGCGCCCCAGGGAGAGGTGCGGATGGACCCGACCACCCATCACGCGGCGGTCAACGGCCACCTGGCACGTTGCGACTTCGCCGGGCGCTTCGAGATCATCGAGTCCTTCGGTCGCACCGACCCCGAGATTCCCGAGCGCTACTCCTATCTGCTGCCGCGGCCACAACCCGACAACACCGGTGACAACTCCGATGACCACGAGCGCGAGGCCAGGGCGGTGGTCCCTCAGGTCGCCGTGGTCGGCGTCGACGACCGCGACCGCATCGAATACGTCAACCGCGCCCTGCTCAAACTCTGGGGCATCGCCGAGGAGTCCGAGCTACTCGGCGAGTCGATCACCCGACTCTGGGCCGAGGCCGACGCATCACTGGCCGAGGCGCGCCGCGACCTGGCCGAGCGCGACGAGTGGCACGGCATGCTGCAGGCGCGCCTGAGCGACGGTAGCCTGCGCCAGCTGGCCGTGGCCGCCGAGCCAACGCTGCGCGCCGACGCCCGCGCCGGCTATACCCTGGCCTGCATCGACACCGAGCCGTCATCGCTGAGCCAAGCCTCGCCCTTCGGCCCCGAGCAGATGCTGTCGATGGCCGATGTCGCGGTCCTGGCCATCAGCGCCGAGTCGGTGGTGATCGAGGCCAACCGACGCGCCGCCGAGCTGTTCGGCTACCGGAGCGACGAGATGGTCGGGCTGGCGCTCGAGCAACTCATCCCGCCGCAATACCGTCAGCGTCACGCCCAGCTCATCCAGGAATTTCTTCACGGGGCGGAGTGCGAACGGCGGATGGGCATGCGCGCCGAGATCAGCGGTTACCGCAAGGATGGCTCCCCCTTCCCCGCCGCGGCCTCGATCTCCAAGGTGATGAGCAACGGCGAGTGGGTGCTGGTCGTCACTCTCAGCGACATCACCGAGCGTAAGGTGGCCGAGGAGGAGCTGGAGTGGCGCGCCTCGCATGACACCCTCACCGGACTGCCCAATCGCACGCTGATCCGCGAGCGACTGATCCACGCGCTGACCCGGTCACGCACCCAGGGACATGGGGTGGGCGTGCTGTTCGTCGACCTCGACGGCTTCAAGCTGATCAACGACAGTCACGGTCACGCCACCGGCGATGCCTTGCTCAAGGGCATCGCGCAACGACTGGTGAACCACGTCCGGCCCGGCGATACCGTAGCGCGACTCGGTGGTGACGAGTTCGTGGTGCTCTGCGACCGCGTCGACACCCCGGCAACCCTCAGCGCACTCGCCGAGCGCATCAACGACCTGCTGCGCGAGCCGCTACGGCTCAATCAGCACCAGCTGTTCACCACCGCCAGCATCGGCGTGGCGCTCGGTCACGGCACCACCCACAATGCCGACGATCTGCTGCGCAACGCCGACGCGGCGATGTATTCCGCCAAGGAGCAGGGACGCGACAACGCGCGGCTGTTCAGCGAGGAGATCCACGAGCAGGCGCGACGACGCTTCGACATCAGCAACGGGCTGCGCCAGGCGATCGAGCGCGACGAGCTGGAGGTTCGCTTCCAGCCGATCCTCAGCGTCGACACCCAGCAGATCCGTGGCGCCGAGCTGCTGCTGCGCTGGTTCCCGAGCGCCGGCGAGGTCTCGCCCGCGCACTTCGTGCCGATCGCCGAGATGAACGGCTCGATCGTGCCGATTGGCAAGTGGGTCTTCCGTCAGGCCTGTCTGGCCGAGGCCGAGTGGCGCGCGAGCTTCGGCCAGCGCGCCCCTTACGTCAGCGTCAACGTCTCGGCGCGCCAGCTCAACGACGTCACCCTGGTCGATGACTTCGTCGCCATCCTCGAGGCCACCGGCGCGGATCCCGAGCGCATCCTGCTGGAACTCACCGAGACCTCGCTGATGAGCAACGTCAACTTCAACCTCGGCATGTTGCGCCAGCTCGCCGAGCGCGGGCTGCGGGTGGCCGTCGACGACTTCGGCACCGGGTACTCGTCGCTCGCCCAGTTGCTGCGCCTGCCGGTGAGCAGTCTCAAGATCGATCGCGAGTTCGTCGACGGGCTCGACAAGCGCCACGACAGCCGCGCCATCGTCTCGGCCGTCTGCAGCATGGCGCGCGCCATGGGTCTCGGGGTGATCGCCGAGGGGGTGGAGAATCCCCGCCAGTTCGACTATCTGCGCGACATGGGCTGCGACCACGTTCAGGGCTACCACTTCTATCGCCCGCTGAGCGCGCAGATGATGCGCGAGCTGCTCGGCGCCACGCCGCCCGAGGCCACGGTGCTCGCCGAGCACGATCTCTACGCCTTGCTCTATGTCAGCCAGTCCGCCGAGCCGATGAGTCCACGCGAGCTACAGGAGCTGCTCAAACAATCGCGTGAGGCCAACCGACGCCAGGGGCTCACCGGCTTCCTGCTCTATCTCAACGGCAGCTTCATGCAGCTGCTCGAGGGCAGCCGACCGCGCCTCATGCGGTTGCTCCAGCAGCTGCGCGAGGACCCGCGCCACCATGGCGTGCGGGTGGTCTACGAAGGAGCGCTGAAGCAGCGCATCTTCGCCGACTGGAGCATGGGCTTTCGCGATCTCGAACACCTCGAGGGCGATTACGACTTCGCGCGCTGGCGCGCGCGCACCCTCAACTTCGTCGACATGTCCGAAGACGCACGCGCCTGCTTCAACCTCATCGCCGCCTTCGCCACGTCGGCGCAGGAGCAGTCGCGCCGCGCGCGCTGAGCCGGCCTCAGAACTCAGCCAGGTCGCCCTTGCGCTGCAGCCAGCGGCGTCGATCGGCGGCGCGACGCTTGGCCAGCAGCATGTCGAGCAGCTCGCCGCTGCCGTCCTCCGGGTCGACGGTGAGCTGCACCAAGCGCCGGGTGTCCGGGGCGATGGTGGTCTCGCGCAGCTGCGCCGGGTTCATCTCGCCGAGTCCCTTGAAACGCTGCACACCGACCTTGCCGCGGATGCCCTCGGCGGCGATGCGATCGAGCACCCCACGCTTCTCGTCCTCGTCGAGGGCGTAGAACACCTGCTTGCCAACATCGATGCGATAGAGCGGAGGCATCGCCACGTAGACGTGCCCCTCGGCGACCAGTCGGGGGAAATGACGCAGGAAGAGCGCGCACAGCAGGGTGGCGATATGGGCACCGTCGGAATCGGCGTCGGCGAGAATGCAGACCTTGCCGAAACGCAGCCGCGAGAGGTCCTCGCTGCCCGGATCGACACCGATGGCCACAGCGATGTCGTGCACCTCCTGCGAGGCGAGCACCTCGGCGGGGTCGACCTCCCAGGTGTTGAGGATCTTGCCGCGCAGCGGCAGGATCGCCTGGAACTCGCGATCGCGCGCCTGCTTGGCCGAGCCCCCGGCCGACTCGCCCTCGACCAGGAACAGCTCGCTACGCTCGGGGTCGGTGGCGGTGCAGTCGGCGAGTTTGCCCGGCAGTGCCGGCCCCTGGGTGACCTTCTTGCGGGTGACGGTGCGCCCGGCGCGCAACCGCGCCTGGGCCGCACCGATGGCCAGCTCGGCAATACGCTCGCCGGCCTCGACGTGCTGGTTGAGCCACAGGCTGAAGGCGTCCTTGACCACCCCGGAGACGAAGGCCGCGCATTCACGCGAAGACAGTCGCTCCTTGGTCTGGCCGGAGAACTGGGGGTCGATCAGCTTGACCGAGAGGATGTAGGCGATGCGGCTCCAGACATCGTCCGGGGTCAGACGCACGCCGCGCGGGAGCAGATTGCGGAACTCGCAGAACTCGCGCACCGCCTCGGTCAGGCCGGTGCGCAAGCCATTGACATGGGTGCCGCCCTGCAGCGTCGGGATGAGGTTGACATAGCTCTCGGCCACCGGCTCGCCGCCCTCGGGCAACCACACCAGCGCCCAGCTCGCCGCCTCATTGGTACCCTGCATGTCGCCGACGAAGGGCCGCTCCGGCAGCCGCTCGGTGTCGCCCAGTGCCTGGCACAGATAGTCCTCGAGTCCGTCCTGATAGCACCACTGATATTCCTCGTCGGCGGCCTCGTCGCGCAGCCGCACCTCGAGTCCGGGGCACAGCACTGCCTTGGCGCGCAGCAGATGGATCAGTGCGCGCACCGCGATCCGGGGGCTGTCGAAGTACTTGGGGTCGGGCCAGAAGCGCAGCCGGGTGCCGGTATTGTTGCGCCCGACAGGGCCGACCACGGCCAGCTCGCTGACCTTCTCGCCGTCGGCGAAGGCCATGTGGTACTCCTGCCCGCCGCGACGCACCCATACCTCGAGGCGGTTGGCGAGGGCGTTGACCACCGAGACGCCGACCCCGTGCAGGCCGCCGGAGAAACGATAGCTGCCGCTGCCGAACTTGCCCCCGGCATGGAGCTTGGTGAGGATCACCTCGACGCCCGGTTGGCCGAGTTGGGGGTGCAGATCGACCGGCATGCCACGACCGTCGTCGGCGACCTCCAGCGAGCCGTCGGCGAACACCACCACCTCGATGCGCCTGGCATGGCCGGCGAGCGCCTCGTCGACGCTGTTGTCGATCACCTCCTGGGCGAGGTGATTGGGGCGGGTGGTGTCGGTGTACATCCCGGGGCGCTTGCGCACCGGGTCGAGACCGCTAAGGACCTCGATGGCTGAGGCGTCGTAGTTGCCGGTCATGGCCGTGCTGGATCTTCCTGTGGCGGGGTGATGGACGAGAATGGGCGGTGCGCAAGACGCGCTGGTTTGACCACTCAACCGACCTACGGTACCGTACCTGCAAACACCGGTTCAAACCCGATGACGAAAGCCCCCGAGCACTCCCCGCCAACCTTCGAACAGGCACTCGCCGAACTGGAGTCGATCGTCGACGCCCTCGAGCAGGACGAGATGACGCTCGAGCAGTCACTCGACGCCTTCGAGCGTGGCATCGGCCTCACCCGCACCTGTCAACAGGCACTGGAGACGGCCGAGCAACGGGTGCGCATCCTCACCGACACTCGGCCGGACGCCGAGCCAGAAGCCTTCGACACCCATGACTGAGACCAATCTGGACGCCTTCCGCTCGCGCTACCAGGCGCGCGTCGAGAACACGCTCGAGCAACTGCTGCCGAGCACCAGCGTGGAGCCGGCTCGCCTGCACGAGGCCCTGCGCTATACCGTGCTCGGTGGCGGCAAGCGCATCCGCCCGCTGCTGACCTACGCCGCCGGCGAGGCGCTCGCCATCGACCCCGAGCTGCTCGACCGACCGGCCTGCGCGGTGGAGCTGATCCACGCCTACTCGCTGATCCACGACGACCTCCCGGCGATGGACGACGACGACCTGCGTCGCGGCCAGCCGACCTGTCACCGCGCCTATGACGAGGCCACCGCGATCCTCGCCGGCGACGCCCTGCAGACGATCGCCTTCCAGGCGCTAGCCGAGGCCCCGGGACTCTCCGCCGCGAGCCGGGTGGGCATGGTCGCGGCGCTGGCGCGTGCCAGCGGCTCGCGCGGCATGGTCGGGGGCCAGGCGCTCGACCTCGCCGCCGAGGGCGAGGGCACCCAGCTCGACGTCGCCATGCTCGAGCACATCCACATCCACAAGACCGGCGCACTGATCCGCGCCTCGGTGCAGATGGCCCTGCTCGCCCGCAGCGATGCCACCGACGACCAGCGCGAGCGGCTCGATCGCTATGCCAAGTGCATCGGCCTGGCCTTCCAGATCCAGGACGACGTGCTCGACGTCGAGGGCGACACCGCGCTCATCGGCAAGACCGCCGGACGCGACCAGGTGCTCGAGAAGGCCACCTATCCGTCGCTGGTCGGACTCGCCCAGGCCAAGGCGATGGCCCGTGAACTGACCGACGAGGCACTCTCGGCGATCAGCATCTTCGGCGCGCGCGCCGCCGCGCTCACCGCCATCGCCGAGGGGCTGAGCACCCGGCGCAGCTGAGAAACCCGTCACCGCCCGGGGCCGTCCCGGGCGACTGTCGACACCAGACCCATTGTCTTGTCGCCGCAACACCCCCACGGTTTGCGGTGATACCTCTTTTCCGCCGATCCGTCGAGGAAGCGAACCCATGGAGCATGTGCTCGAGTCCAACCGTTGCAACGCGACTGCCGATATCGCCGACGTCCAGGGGAGCGCCGATACCCGTCGCATCGCCATCGACAAGGTCGGCATCAAGGACATTCGTCACCCGGTGCGGGTGCGTGACCGCAGCGGCAGTGAGCAGCACACGGTGGCGACCTTCAACATGTACGTCTACCTGCCTCACGATTTCAAGGGCACGCACATGTCGCGCTTCGTGCAGGTGCTCAACAACCACGAACGCGAGATCAGCATCGCCTCGTTCAAGGAGATGCTGATCGAGATGTCGACCCGGCTCGAGTCCGAGGCCGGGCACATCGAGATGCGCTTCCCCTTCTTCATGAGCAAGCGCGCGCCGGTCTCCGGGGTGGAGAGCCTGCTCGACTACGAGGTCACGCTGATCGGCGAGATCCGCGACGGCGAGCCGGCGCTGCAGGTCAAGGTGGTGATCCCGGTCACCAGCCTGTGCCCTTGCTCGAAGAAGATCTCGGCCTATGGTGCACACAACCAGCGCTCGCACGTCACCCTGCAGGTACGCATGCGCGACTTCATCTGGATCGAGGAGCTGATCGAGATGGTCGAGGCGGAGGCCTCCTCCGAGCTGTTCGGCCTGCTCAAGCGCCCGGACGAGAAGTACGTCACCGAGCACGCTTACGACAACCCGAAGTTCGTCGAGGACCTGGTGCGCGACGTCGCCAAGCGCCTCAACGAGGACGATCGCATCCTCTACTACGTGGTCGAGGCGGAGAACTTCGAGTCGATCCACAACCACTCGGCCTATGCCCTGATCGAGCGCGACAAGGAGGCCGAGGCCCGCACCGCCGAGGCCTCGCTCTGACCATTCCGGCGTGAGCACACCGCGTCGCCTGCTGCTACACGGCTTCACCGGCACCGCCGCCGACTGGGCGACGCGCTGCGCGCGCGACCCCGAGGCGCTGGCCATCGACCTCCCCGGTCACGGCGCCGCCCCGCCCCCACGGGGCGACTTCGCCAGCACCATCGCCGAGCTGCTCGCGCAGCTACCGCCCTCGATCGACGAGCTGATCGGCTACTCGCTCGGTGGCCGGGTCGCACTCGGCCTGCTCCAGGCCGCGCCCGAGCGCTTCCGTCGCGCCACCCTGATCTCCGCCCATCCCGGACTCACCGACCCGGCGGCACGCGCGCGCCGTCGCGCCGCCGACCGGCGCTGGATCGAGCTGCTGCGCCAACAGGGTATCGGCGCCTTCGTCGAGGCCTGGGAGCAGCTGCCGCTGTTCGCCACCCAGGCCCGTGTCGCGCCCGCCGCGCTCGCCCGTCAGCGCGACCGGCGTCTCACCCAAGACCCCGAGGGGCTGGCCGCCGCGCTCGCCGTACTCGGACTCGGCGAGATGCCGCCGACCTGGCGCACCCTCGCCCGTCACCCCGGTCGGCTGCGCTGGATCGTCGGCGCGCGTGACGCCAAGTTCCTCGCGCTGGCGCGCCGGGTGGCGACACTGCGCCCCCGACTCGAACTCCTGGTCGTCTCCGGCGCCGGACACAACCCGCTGATCGAGACCCCGACGCGTCTCGATGCATTGCTCGCGCCACGATGAACCGCGCCATCGCCCCGACCAGCCCCGCGCTCATCCTCCCCCTCGCGCTGCTCGCGGCGCTGACCCCCTTCGCCATCGACATGTACCTGCCCGGGCTGCCCGAGATCGCCCGTGCGCTCGACGGACCAATCGCACTGGCGCAGCTCAGCGTGGCCATCTATCTCGGTGTCTTCGCCTTCGCCCAGTTGGTCATCGGCCCGCTCTCCGACGTGCTCGGTCGGCGCCTGATCATCAGCGCCGGACTGGGGCTGTTCATGACCGCGGCGCTCGGCTGCGCCCTGGCACCGAGCCTGCCGGTGCTGATCGGCGCGCGCGCATTCCAGGCCCTCGGCGGCGCAGCGGTGGCGGTCACGGTGCCGGCGCTGGTGCGCGATCTCTACGACAAGGAGGACTATGCCCGCGTCATGGCGCTGATCATGCTGGTGATGTCCTTCGCACCGCTGGTCGCCCCCACCCTGGGGGCGCTGGTGATCGGTCTCGGCGGCTGGCGCGCGGTGTTCATCGCGCTGCTGGCGATCGGCGCGGTGGCGCTGGCGCTGTTCCTCGCGCTGATCCCCGAGACCCTGCCCCGCCAGCACCGTCACCGTCTCGACCTCGGCCACATCCTGCGCAATTATCTGCGGCTGTTCGGCCATCGCGCCGCACTCGCCTACCTGCTCGCCGGCGCCAGCAGCTTCTCCGGGATGATGGTGTTCATCGTCGCCTCGCCCTATGTCTATATCGAGTATTACGGTCTCGGTGCCGGCCAGTTCGGGTTGGTGTTCGCCGCCAACGTCGCCCTGACCATGGTGACGGCGACCCTCAATGCCCGACTGATCCCCCGACTCGGCGCCGATCGTCTGCTCGGCTTCGGACTCGCCACCCAGGCAACGGTGGCGCTGGCGGCGCTGGCGCTCGTCGTCCACGGCGCGCCACCGATCTGGTTGCTGGCACCGACCACCGCGCTCTATCTCGGCATGATGGGGCTGGTGCTAGGGAACGCCACCGCCGGCTTCATGAGCTTCTTCCCGCGTCTGGCCGGGACCGCATCGGCGCTCGCCGGTGCCGCGCGCTTCGGCGCCGGCGCCGCGGTGGCCACCCTGATCAGCCTAGTCCACGACGCCAGCCCGACGCCACTGCTGCTGGGCATGGCCGGCAGCGGACTGGGCGCGCTGCTGTTGTTCCATCTCATCCGTCCGCGCCAGGCTCTCCCGTCATGATCCAGGATCCTCGACAACGGGCACGACTGCTCGAACACTTCGCCTTTCTACGCACCGCCGAGCGCGATTTCCGCGAGGGCTTCTTCGGCCGCGCCGTCACCGCGCGGCTACCGGCCGGGCACATCATCTGTCACGACGGCGGCAGCTGCGCGCAGCTGGCGCTGGCCTTGGCGGGCACGGCCCGGATCTACAAGCTCGGCGAGAACGGCCGCGAGGTCACTCTCTATCGCATCGGTCCGGGCGAGAGCTGCGTGGTCACCGCTGCCTGCATCCTCAGCGAACGCCCTTTCCCCGCCTTCGCGGTGTGCGAGACCGAGATTGAGGCGGTGGTCGTCGGCGCCGCCGATGTCCGGCGCTGGATGGCCGTCTCGGCGCCCTGGCGTGAGTTCGTCTTCGGGCTGGTCGCCGATCGACTCGGCGAAGTCTTCGGGGTGCTCGACGCGATCCTCTTCAAGCCGCTCGACCAGCGCCTCGCGGCCTTGCTGCTGCATCGCTGGCACGCCGCCGGACGACCGGCGACGCTGCACACCACTCACCAGGCGCTGGCCGTCGAACTCGGCAGCTCGCGCGAGGTGATCACCCGACTGCTCGGCGAACTCGAGGAGCGCGGCGCGCTGCGTACCGGACGCGGGCGCATCGAGCTGCTCGAACCCCGTCTGCTCGAGGCACACGACACGATGGACTAAGGACTCCGGCCTGGATCGGCACTCGGCAACCCGGACACAAAGCGTTACTATCTGGACTCCATCGACGCTGACACGCCAGGACAGACGCCCCTCATGGCTCGCTTCCTCCCTGCTCCGGCCCGCGCTGGTCTCTCGCTCGTCTCGCTGATGCTGGGACTCGGCATCGCCCTCCCGACCGAAGCCACCTTCTCGATCGTCGCCCGTGACCCGGCGACCGCGACGCTCGGGGTCGCGGTGCAGTCGAAATACTTCGGCGTCGGCACCGTCGTCCCTCATGCCCGCGCCGGGGTCGGCGCCCTGGCCACCCAAGCCCGGGGCAGCCTGGAGCACGGTCGCCGTGGCCTGGCACTGCTCGCCGAAGGGGTCGGCCCGACCGAGACCCTGCGCCGACTGCTCGCCGACGACCCGCTGCGCGCCGAGCGCCAGCTCGGCATCATCACGCCCCAGGGCACACCACTGACCCACAGCGGCGACCAAACCCTGCCGTGGTCGGGCGGGCGCACCGGCATGCACTATGCCGTACAGGGCAACCTGCTCGCCGGTCCCGAGGTGGTGGCGGCGATGGCCGCCGCCTTCGAGTCGACCCCGGGCGCCCTGTCCTCACGACTGGTCGCCGCACTCGCCGCCGGTCAGGCCGCCGGCGGCGATCAGCGCGGACGCCAGTCCGCGGCGTTGCTGGTGGTGCGTGCCGGGGCCGGCTATCAGGGCGAGAGCGACCGCCTCGTCGACCTGCGTGTCGACGACCACCCGGCGCCGATTCGCGAACTCGGACGCCTGCTCGACATCCGTCTCGCCCAGCTCGCCCTCGCGCGCTGTCAGGCACTTCTCGGCGCGGGCGAGGCGACCACCGCCGAGGACCTCGCCCGAGCCCATGCCGAGGCCCTGCGCGCGACCCGGCTCGACCCTCGCAACGATAACGCCTGGCTCACCCTGGCGATGCTCGAGACGGCCCGCGGGGCACCGGCGGCGGCGGCCGCGGCGGGCCGTCACGCGCTGCTGCTCAACCCGCTGCTCAAGCGGCGGCTCGACGCCGCTGGCGGTGAGCACGGCCTCCCGCCGACCTTGCTCCAACGGCTGCTCGAGAACCCCGGATTCCACGACCTGTGGAGCGCATTGCCAAGCCCCGAGGAGTCGGCGCGATGAACCGACGCAGACGCCAGCTCCCGCGGCTCGGGCTCTCCACCCAGGTGATCATCGGGCTGGTGACGGGCATCCTCGCCGGGCTGTTCTTCGGCGAGTCGGTGGCAGTCGTCGAGCCGCTCGGCACCATCTTCATCGGCCTGCTGCAGATGACGGTGATCCCTTACATCGTGGTCTCGCTGATCGCCGCCATCGGCCGTCTGCGCATGCCACAGATCCGCCTGCTCGCGCTCAAGGGCGGCGGCTTGATCCTGGTGTTCTGGGGACTGATCCTGGCGGTGGTGGCACTGATGCCGCTGGGTTATCCCGACTGGGTCTCGGCCTCCTTCTACAGCTCCACCCTGCTCGCCGAACCACCACCGACCGACCTGCTCGCGCTCTATATCCCCGCCAACCCCTTCGCCTCGCTCGCCGAGGGGGTAATCCCGGCGATCGTGCTGTTCAGCATCGCCATGGGGCTGGCCACGGCGATGCTCGACGACAAGCAGCTGGTGGTGCAAAGCCTCGAGCAGTACGCCCACGCGCTGATGCTGATCGCCCAGTTCGTCGCCCGCCTGGCGCCCATCGGGGTGTTCGCGCTGACCGCGGTCGCCGCCGGCACCATCAGCATCGAGGAGTTCGGCCGTCTCCAGGTCTATATCGTCACCTATATCGCCATGGCCCTGCTGCTGAGTCTGTGGGTGGTGCCGGGGCTGGTCTCGGCGCTGACCCCGTTCGGCTTCGCCGAGACCCTGCGCAGCACCCGCGACGCCCTGGTGACCGCCTTCGCCACCGGCTCGCTGCTGATCGTGCTGCCGCTGCTCGCCGAGTCGACCAAGGACATCCTCGAGCGTGCCGGGGTCGATCGCGAGCGCGCCTCCGGGGTGGTCGACGTGATCACCCCGATCAACTTCAACATCCCCAACCTCGGCAAGCTGATCGCGCTCTCCTTCGTGCTCTTCGCCGGCTGGTTCGCCGGCAACGACATCGCCCCGGGACACTATCCCGAGTTCCTCGCCTCGGGGCTGCTGAGCTTCTTCGGCGAGGTGGTGATCGCCCTGCCCTTCTTGCTCGATCTGATGCAGATCCCGGCGGACATGTTCAACCTGTTCGTCACCGTCGACGTCTTCACCGGGCGTTTCGGCACCCTGCTCGCCGGTGTCCACACGGTGGCGCTGTCACTGCTGGTGACCGCCTCGGTGGTCGGCATCCTCAAGGTCCGCTGGCGCCGGCTCGGGCTCTTTCTCGGCGCCACGGCGGTGTTGCTGAGCGCCACCCTGATGGCGATCAACCTGTTCTTCACCCACTTCGTCGAGAACCGCTACACCAAGGACGACGCGGTGCGCACCATGCCTCTGATGGAGGCCCCCTGGCCGAGCACCGAGGTGTTCGGGCGCGATGAGGCGGACGCGCCACCGCCCTCCACCAGCGCCGGGTCGACGCTCGATCGCATCGAGGCGCGCCAGCTGCTGCGCGCCTGCTACGTCCCCGAGCTGCTACCGCAGTCCTATCGCGGCGCCGACGGCACCCTGATCGGTCACGACATCGAGCTGATGCACCGTCTCGCCGCCACCCTGGGGGTCAAGCTCGAACTGATCGCGATCGAGCGTACCCGTTTCATCGAGCGACTCGACAGCGGTTGGTGCGATCTCATCGGTACCGGACTGACCATCACCCCGGAGCGGGCGCGCCGGGCGAGTTTCACCACGCCCTATGTCACCGACGGACTGGCCTTCGTGGTCCCGGACCAGCAGCGCAAGCTGTTCGCCAGCGTCGAGCAACTGCGCGAGCAGCCCGGACTGCGCATCGCCGTACTCAGTGGACTGGGGCTCTACGAGTCACACATCCGCCGTCTGCTGCCCGAGGCCGAGATCGTGCGTCTGCAACGCATCGAGGATTTCTTCGCGGCATCCGACCAGGCGCATGCCCTGGTCACCCTGGCGATGATCGGCTCCAGCCACACCCTGCTGCACCCGAGCTACAGCCTGGTGGTCCCCAAGCCGGTGGCGCGTATCCCGCTGGCCTTCGCGCTCGCACGCAACGACACCCTGTTCAAGGCCTATCTCGACAACTGGCTGCTACTGCAACAGCAGGGCGGAGCGCTCACCCGTCTCTACGACTACTGGGTGCTCGGCCACGGGGTGGCCGAGTCGCGCGAACGCTGGTCGATCGCGCGCGATCTACTCGGCTGGATCGACTGATGAGACCACGGAGGTCATCGATGCGCGCACTGTCGGCCCTCGTCCTCGCGCTGTTGCTCGGCGGCTGTGCCGCACCGACACAACCGCCCGCGACATCGGAGACGATCCCAGCGCCAAGCGCACCGACACCGGCCCAGCCCCGGCTCGCCGCCGATCTGCGCGCGGTCGCCGCCGACCTGCGCGACAACCATGATGGCGAGGTCTATGCCGGAGCGGTGGCGGGAACCCGCGC
This sequence comes from Marichromatium purpuratum 984, assembly GCF_000224005.2. Classification (NCBI taxonomy): domain Bacteria; kingdom Pseudomonadati; phylum Pseudomonadota; class Gammaproteobacteria; order Chromatiales; family Chromatiaceae; genus Marichromatium; species Marichromatium purpuratum. The sequence goes on along the minus strand of NZ_CP007031.1, from coordinate 979,009 downwards.
CGAGGACCTGGCGATCGCGCTGACCCTGGTCGACGGTCGCACCCTGGAGGTCGGCCGTACCGACACGCGCTTTCCGCTGATGTCGGTCTCCAAGCCTTTCACCTACGCCCTGGCGCTGGAGCAACGCGGCGCCGGGTTCATGCGCGCGCGGATCGGCACCAATGCCACCGGCCTGCCTTACAACTCGCTGGCCGCCGGCGCGATCCGCCCGAGCACGGCGCAGAACCCGCTGGTCAACGCCGGTGCCATTGCCACCCACAGCTATCTGCGCGGCCCCGATCCGGCCACCAAGCGCGCCCGGCTGCTCGAGTTCTACGCGCGACTGGCCGGCCGCCCACTGGCCATCGAGTCGGCATGGCGCGCCACGCCACGCGCCCAGACCTACGCCCTGGCCTATCAGATGCAGGCGGCCGAACGCCTCGAGGGCGAGGTCGAGGATGCCGTCTCGCGTTATCTCGAGGCCTGTATCGTCGCCGTCGACGTCGCCGCACTCGCCCACATGGGCGCGACCCTGGCCAACGCCGGGATCGCGCCTGGCGGGGATGAGCGCATCATCACTGCCGCTCATGCCCGCGACGTCCTGGCGCTGATGACGATCGCCGGGATGTACGAGGACAGCGGCCGCTGGTGGCAGCGGGTGGGGCTGCCGGCCAAGAGCGGGGTGAGCGGCGCGATCCTCGCCGTGGTCCCCGGCTGGGGGGCGATCGCCGCCTACTCGCCGCGGCTCGACGCTGCGGGCAACAGCGTGCGCGCGGCACTCGCCATCGAACAGCTGGCCACCCGCTGGCGGCTCCACGGTGTCGAGCGACTGCTCGCCGCCCCCGCTCGGTGACATAGTCACAGAGCACCACGAGGCCGCGCGTTAACCTCTCGACCATCAACCCATCGACGAGGTAACGACATGACCAAGAACATCGGCTCCACCGACCGCAACATCCGTCTGGCCATCGGCGCAGTGCTGCTGCTCTGGGGCCTGTTCACCCTGAACTGGCTCGGCGCCATCGGCCTGGTACCGGTGGTCACCGCACTGATCGGCTGGTGCCCGGCCTACGCGCCCTTCGGCATCAACACCGCCGCCAAGGACTGATCGTCGGCGACAACACCCGGATCGGGGTCACGGCATCAGGCGCCGGTTGATGCACCTGACCCCGATCTCACGTATCCTGTAGCTGTCAACCCGGTCAAACACGATCGATGGACGCCACGGGAGATGCGAGGACACCGGCCAGCGCCGGCATCAGGATAGGCCTCTCCCCCATCCTTGAACCTGGACGCCCGGCTGGACAGTGCCATGCGTCCGAGCCGCCCCGCCATGGCCGAACACGACCTACCGAACGGCGCCCTCCCCTCCGATGAATTGCTCGCGGTGCTCAACGAGGCACTGACCAGCGTTATCATCACCACGGCCGAACTCGACGACGACCACCCCAGGATCCTTTACGTCAACAAGGCCTTCGAGCGCATGACCGGTTACGCGCGCGCGGAGCTGATCGGACGCACACCACGCATCCTCCAGGGCGAACGCACCGAGCGCGCGGTGCTCGACCGACTGCGCCACAACCTCGAGCAGGGTGAGGAGTTCTCCGGCCAGACCGTCAACTACCGCAAGGACGGCACACCCTACTGGGTGTCTTGGAACATCACCCCGATCCGCGACCCGGACGGCAGCATCCGTTACTTCTTCTCCAACCAGAAGGACGTCACCGAGGAGGTGCGGCTACGCCGGGCACTCGAGCACGAGCGCGCGTTGCTCGCCCAGATCATCGATCTCAATCCGGCGATGATCGGGATCAGCGACGGTCAGATACTCAGACAGGGCAATGCCGCACTGCGCGAGTATTTCGGCATCACCGACATGGCCGCCTTCCAGCGCGAGCACGGCTGTATCTGCCACTACTTCAAGATGCTCGACGGGCGTCCCTTCACCCCCTCGCCGACCTGGATCGAGGAGCTGGCGGCATGCGGGCCGGTCAAGCTCCAGGTGGAACGTGACGGACGCCGCGGCTATCTGCTCGCCGAATGCCGAGAGCTGCCAGATGTCGGTGGCTTCGTGCTCACCCTGCACGACATCACCGACGCCGAACTGGCGCATTGTCGTGCGCTGGAGCAGGCCGAGCGCGACCCCTTGACCGGGTTGCTCAACCGCCGCGGACTCGACCGAGCGCTGGCGCGCACCCATGGCCGAGCCTGTGAGTACGCGGCCGTGTTCATCGATCTCGATCACTTCAAGCGGATCAACGACGAACTCGGGCACGATCGCGGCGACGCGGTGCTCCAGGCCGTCGCCGGGGTGCTGTGTCAGCACACTCGCAAGAGCGACCTGTGTGCGCGCTGGGGGGGCGAGGAGTTCCTGCTGGTGCTGCCCTACAGCAACCTGAGAGACGGCGAGCGAGCCGCCGAAAAGCTGCGGCGGGCGATCGCCAACGAAAGCGCGGTACTCACCACCGCCAGTCTCGGGGTCAGCCAGGGCCGGCCCGGCGAACCGCTCGAGCAAACACTGGCGCGCGCCGATCAGGCGGTCTATCGCGCCAAGCACAGCGGCCGTAACCGCGTGGTCTGTCTCGCTCCCGACGAGGATTAGCCCGGCTGGGTCGGGAAGCCGGCGCGCGGCCCCATCTCGTAGCGGTCGCGACTGAACAGCGGCGGTGCCTGCATGTAGACCCCGACCAACCGCGCCAGCGACTCCAGGGCATCGAGATGGATGCGCTCGTAACCGTGCGAGGCATCGACCCCGAAGGTCACCAGCGCGGTACGCACGTCATTGCCGGCCTCGAGCGCGGCGGCGCTGTCGGAACGGTAATAGCGGAAGACATCACGCTGGTGGGGGATGGAGAACTCCTGGCAGAGCTGGATGACGCGATGGGTGAGGTGGTAGTCGAAGGGGCCGCTCTGGTCGGCCATCGCGATGGTCACCCCGAACTCGCTCGAGTTCTGTCCCGGCGCAGTGGTGCCGTTGTCGATGGTGAGCATCTCGGCGACATCCTGATGCAGCGCCGCCGAGGCGCCGGAACCGACCTCCTCGGAGATGGTGAACAACGGGTGACAGTCGACCGGCAGATCGGGACACTCGCGCTGCACCGCCTCGATGGTCGCCAGCAACACCGCGGCACCGGCCTTGTCGTCGAGATGCCGGGCATTGATGAAGCCGGTATCGGTGATCTCCGGGCAGGTGTCGATGGCGAGGAAGTCGCCGACGTGCACGCCCAGGCGCAGCAGCCCATTCAGGTCCGAGACCCGAGAGTCGATACGGAACTCGACGTGATCCCAGCCCCCGGGCTGATTGTCGATCTCGGGTCCGAAGGTGTGTCCGGAGGCCTTCATCGGCAGGATGGTGCCGCGGAGCTGACCGGTATCGGTGAACAGGGTCGCGCGCGCGCCCTCGGCAAAGCGCGCATTCCAGTGCCCCACAGGCACCAGCTGCAAGCGACCGTTCTCCTTGAGTCCCTTGACCATGGCACCGAGGGTGTCGATGTGGGCGACCACGGCACGGTCGGGCTGTGACACCCGCCCTTTCAGGGTGGCGCGGATCGCCCCGCGACGGGTCAGCTCGAAGGGTACGCCGAGGCGCTCGAGTTCCTCGCACACCAGATGGACCACCCGATCGGTATAACCCGAGGGGCTGGGTGTGAACAACAGCTTCAGCAGGATATCGACCAGATAATTCGAGTCGATGGCGGGTAACTTCAAGAGAACTCCTCCCGGGTCGCGGTCTGCGGGAACAACAGATCGACGAAGCGTTCGGCGGTCGGCTGCGGCTCGTGGTTGGCCAACCCCGGACGCTCGTTGGCCTCGATGATCACATACTCGGGCTCGGAAACCGAGGGCACGATGAGATCGAGCCCGGTCACCGGGATATCGAGCGCGCGCGCCGCGGCCTCGGCGGCCTCGGCGAGCGCCGGGTGCAACTCGGCGGTGACGTCGTGGATGGTCCCGCCGGTATGCAGGTTGGCGGTCTTGCGCACCTGCAGTACCTGCCCCTCGGGCAGGATGTGCTCGAGCACGAAACCGGCCTCGCGCACGCAGCGCGAGGTCTCCTCGTCCATCGGGATATTGCTCTCGCCGCCGGTGGCGGCGCGGCGGCGGCGGCTCTGCGCCTGGATCAGGTCGCGAATACTGTGACGCCCGGTGCCGACAACATGCGCCGGGCGGCGGATGGCCGCGGCCACCACCTGATAGTCGATGACGATGATGCGCAGGTCGTGGCCCTCCACGTACTCCTCGAGGATCACCGTCTCGCAGACGCGCCGCGCCGCGCCGATCGCCAGCTCCAATGACTTGGGGTCGCGCACGTCGACGCTGATCCCCGCCCCCTGCTCGCCGCGCGCCGGTTTCACCACCAGGCTACCGAGCCGCGAGAGCAGCGCCTCGGCCTGATCGAGCGCCTGGAAGCGGGCCTGTTCGGGCACCCGCAGCCCGGCATGGCGCAACAGTCGATGGGTGACCGCCTTGTCGTCGCAACGGCTCATCGCCACCGCGCTGGTCATTTCGCTGAGACTCTCGCGACACACCACCCGGCGACCGCCGAGGATCAGCGCGAAATAGCCGGCCTCGGCATCGAGCACCTCGACCCCGATGCCACGTCGCCGCGCCTCCTTGACGATGATGGTGGCATAGGGGTTGAGATCGGCCTCGGGTTGACGTCCCATGAACAATGGCTCGTTGAAGGCGTTCTTGTTCTTGACCGCGAACGCCGGGATGCGGCCGAAGCCGAGCTTCTGGTAGAGACGAATGGCATTGCTGTTGTCGTGGATCACCGAGAGATCGAGGAAGGCGCGACCACGCGCCAGATAGTACTCGATGACCTGACGCACCAGCGTCTCGCCGATTCCCGGATAGGGTGCCTGAGCGTCGACGGCCAGCGCCCACAGGCTAGCACCGTTCTCTGGATCGTCGAAGGCGGCGGCATGATCGACACCGTTGACCACACCGAGCAGCGAGCCGTCCTGCTCGTCTTCCGCGACCCAGTAGGTCAGCACCTTGGAGGTGCGGTTCGCCCAGACGAAGTCCGCCCCAGGCGGCACCATGCCGCGACTGATATAGAGCCGCTGGATCGCCTCGGCGTCGGCGCGGCAGTTGACCAGGCGGATATGGAAACCCTTGGGGCGGCGCTGGCAGGACTGGTAGCGCTCGAACCACAGCCGGAAGGTGTGCGAGGGATCGAGGAAGAGGTCCTGCGGCGCCTGAGCCAGCACCACATGCGGCTCGTTGAGATAGAGCGCCACGTCGCGGGTGCCGGGGCGCTCCTGCTGGAGCGCGCGCGCGATCCCTGCCGGATCGCTGAAGGTCTGTCCGAACAGCAGCCTGCCCCAGCCGCAGTCGACGCTGGCCGACTGCCCCAGGGTCTGATCGGCCCGTGGTCGGCGGTCCCAGTTCTTGACCGATGGGGCACGGCTGCGCTCGAGACGGTGATGGATGCGCTCTTTCATGGTCATGCTGGCTGTCCTGTCTGCGTCACTGGCATGGATCGGATGACGTCGCTCGGGCGCCAGGGCGAAGTCCGGCCGGACGCATCGCATCCGACCGAACCCCAGGCCAAGCGTTCGCGGCCGCCGCGAGGCGGGAGCGAACGCATGATTCAACGCATGCCGGGCGGCCCGGCAGATCGTTCCCTGACACCGCCCGCACTCAGATCCCGTGTTCCTGCAGCCACAGCTCGAGCAGCGCCACCTGCCACAGCTTCGAGCCCCGCAGCGGGGTGATGTGCTCGTCGGGCGCGGCCAGCAGGTGCTCGACATAGTCCGCGCGGAACAGCCCGCGCTCGCGGGCACGGCGCGAGCGCACCAGATCGGTCACCGTCTCCAGCACCTCGCCGCGCAGATACTTCAGCGCCGGGACCGGGAAATAACCCTTGGGACGATCGATCACCTCGCTGGGGATGATCTTGCGTCCGATCGCCTTGAGCACACCCTTACCATCATCGGTGAGCTTGTGCGCGCCGGGCATCCGCGCCGCCAGCTCGACCAGTTCGTGATCGAGGAAGGGCACGCGCGCCTCCAGCCCCCAGGCCATGGTCATGTTGTCGACCCGCTTGACCGGGTCGTCGACCAGCATGATCTGCTGATCGAGCCGCAGCGCCTTGTCGAGCGCGTCGCTGGCGCCAGCGCCAGCGAAGTGCGCGGCGATGAAGGCGCGGCTGTGGTCGGCGCCGTGGAAGCGCGGATCGACCGCCTCGCAGAACTCGGCATGGCTACGATCGCAGAAGGCGCGGGCATAGTCACCGACCGGATCGTTGCTGCCGACCATCGGCGGGTACCAGTGATAGCCGGCGAAGACCTCGTCGGCCCCCTGCCCGCTCTGCACCACCTTGACGTGTTTGGCCACCTCCTGCGAGAGCAGGTAGAAGCCGATGACATCATGGCTGACCATCGGCTCAGACATCGCCCGCACGCAGTTGGGCAGCTCCGGGAGCAGCCGCGCGGCCGAGTCGACACGGATCTTGTGATGGGTGGTGCCGTAATGACGAGCGATGATGTCGGAGTACTGGAACTCATCCCCGGCCTCGCCGCCGACCGACTCGAAGCCGACCGAGAAGGTGTTGAGTCCGCGCTGGCCGTGCTCGGCGAGCAGGCCGACGATGAGGCTCGAATCGAGCCCGCCGGAGAGCAGCACACCGACGTCGACGTCGGCCACCAGGCGGCGCTCGACGGCGGTGCGCAGCGCCGCGAGGACACGCTCCTGCCAGTCCTCGTAGCCGAGTCCGCGTTCCTCGGCCAGCGGCTCGAAGCTCGGCGACCAGTAGCAACGATCGCGCTGACGGCCATCGGGCTCGACGACCCGGATGGTCGCCGGCGCGAGCTTGCGCACCCCGGCGAGCATGGTGTGCGGCGCCGGCACCACCGAGTGGAAGTGCATGTAGTGGTGCAGCGCCACCGGGTCGATCTCGGTGTCGACGCCGCCGCCGGCGAGCAGCGCCGGCAGGGTCGAGGCGAAGCGCAGCCCGCCGGCGACCTCGGCGAGATAGAGCGGCTTGATACCGAGCCGGTCGCGCGCCAGGGTCAGGCGCCCGCTGTCGCGCTCGGCGATGGCGAAGGCGAACATGCCGTGGAAGCGCTCGACACAGGCATCGCCCCAGGCATGGAAGGCCTTGAGCACCACCTCGGTATCGCCCTCGGAGAAGAAGCGATAGCCCTTGGACTCGAGCACGCCGCGCAGCTCACGATAGTTGTAGATGCACCCGTTGAAGGCGATCGACAGCCCCAGCTCGCTGTCGACCATCGGCTGCGCGGCATGGTTGCTCAGGTCGATGATCGACAGCCGGCGATGGGCGAGCGCCACCCGACCCTGCTGCCAGACCCCGTGACCGTCGGGCCCCCGCGGGGTCATGGCCGCATTCATGGCACTCAGGGCGTCGAGATTCGCCGGGAGGTCGTCGAAGCGGATCTCACCGCAGAAACCACACATAGTCAGGTTCTCCTAGGGATTGGGCGAAGACATCCACGGCAGCCGAACGGTGTCGGACTCGAAACGAGAGGACGGCCAATCCACAAGGGGGTGGCTCGCAACGATCAGGGGGAAAGCAGACACGCGACCGTTGGTTGTCAACGGCTCGTGACCCCGGAACGGACTGCACCGCGAGCGGCGCAGGAGGCGAGGAGACTGGCTGGACCGATCGGCTGAGCACTCATGGCCTTTCGTCCGCAGATCTTTGGATTTTGAGAAGAAACGGACCGTTATGTTAACCGACACCGGAACGTGTTTCCACAAACGCCCCGTGTATCGGTCTTGCGTGCACCCTCAGACTATTCCGTTCCACCCCCTCGGCCCCCATTGTCCGATCTGAAGCGGACGCGCCCCCGGCCTCCGTCCGCCCATGTCTTCTATATCAGCAATGGACCAGGCATCCAGATGGCAGAACAAGCGAGAGCCCCGAAGATCGTCACCCACAGTCACTACGCCACCAGCTTCGAGGCCGAGTCGGAGGCGGAGGTCTATGACCCGCGCAAGGAGGGGCTGGTGCGCGAGATGCTCGACGCGCTCGGCGAGGACGCCGAGCGCGAAGGCCTCAAGCGGACCCCGCTGCGCGTAGCCAAGGCGCTCGACTTCCTCACCAGCGGCTACCAGATGTCGGCCGAGGAGATCATCAAGAAGGCGCTGTTCGAGGAGGACGCCAAGGAGATGGTGATCGTGCGCGACATCGAGTTCTACTCGATGTGCGAGCACCACATGCTGCCCTTCTTCGGGCACGCGCACGTCGGCTACCTGCCCAACGGCAAGGTGGTGGGACTGAGCAAGATCGCGCGCGTCGTCGACGTCTTCGCACGCCGGTTGCAGGTGCAGGAGCGTCTGACCAACCAGGTGGCCGATGCCTTGATGGAGCATCTCGGCGCCCATGGCGTGGCGGTGGTGATGGAGGCCAGCCACACCTGCATGATGATGCGCGGGGTCCAGAAGCAGCGCAGCACCACGGTGTCGAGCGCGATGCGCGGCACCTTCGAAAGCGACCCCAGCACCCGCGCCGAGTTCATGTCCTTCGTGCGCGGCTGATCCAGCCCCCTTCGATCAGCCCTGCTCGAGCTGCCACTGCACCGCGTAACGCATCAGTTCGGCAGCCGAGGAGAGCTGTAGCTTGCGCTTGATCTTCTCGCGGTGGGTCTCGATGGTCTTGACGCTGAGGTGCAGCCGCTCGGCCATGCGACCGTTCGACAACCCCTCGCCGATGAGGATGAACACCTGCAGCTCGCGGTCGGTGAGCAGCTCGACCGGGGACTGTGCCGGCATCCGCTTCTGCGCAAAACCCTCGACGAAGCGCTGCTGCATGTCGGCGCTGAGATAGATCCGTCCGGCCAGGGTCTGGCGCACCGCGGCGATCACCTCGTCGATCCCCTTATGCTTGTTGATATAGCCGAGCGCTCCGGCACCGATGGCACGCTCGGCGAACAGCGCCTCCTCGTGTACAGAGCAGACCAGGATGCGGATCTCCGTATCATGGGTTCTGAGTCGCTTGATCAGCTCCAGACCGTTGCCGTCCTCGAGTGAGAGATCGACGACGGTCAGATCCGGCGTGAGATCGCGCACCAGCTGCAACCCCTCGCGCAGCGTCTCGGCCTCGCCACAGACCTCGAGATCCGGTTCGGCGGCGATCAGGCTCGTCAGACCGGCCCGAACCAGCGGATGGTCATCCACGATCAGAATGCGTTTTACAGGCTCGTTCACTTGGAGATACGTCACCGATCAAGACACGTTGCGTGAAGATCGCCCCAGACAGGGGAAACTCGATCGAGATGATCCCCTGATGCCGGCATCAGGGGATCCCTGATCTTAGCGTCATCGTTGCACTGGGACAATGAAACTCGACTTCATCGGCCCGTCCAGCCCCGGCATAGCAGCCTGGCGCGGCGGACGACCGCAGCCTGGCGTCAGCGACCGCCAGGCGGAGATCAACATCCACACGTGCAGCAAGACACTACTCGAAGATGAATTCGCCCGACGTCCATTTCGATCATCATCCGGGGCAGGTCGGCACGCCGCCTTACACCACCGTGCTACATGCCTCCGCCCCCGCAAACCGTGCGCTCGGAGTCTAGCACACAGCGCCCGAGGTACTTGTCTGCATCGATGCCCAGGAGCAGATCGTGCTCTGCGATCATGGCGTCGAACCCCTGTTTGGTCACTCGCCCGAGGCGTTGCGCGGCAACTCCTGGAAAGATCTGGTCGCGCACCAGAGTCAGCAGCGTCTCAGCGACCTGCTGCAGCAGGTCGACACCAGCCGACACCCGGACGGCATCGACCTGGGCCAGGCCGGACTGCTCGGCCTGCACCAGGACGGCGCGCTCTTCCCCCTCGACGGGCGCATCCTGCCGGCGCGCGGCGGCGCCAAGGATGGCTATACCCTGGTACTGCGTCCGGCACCACGTCGTGACGATGGTCGCGACCACTGCCCCCGGGTCGAGCGACCGCACCTCATCGATCTACTCGATCGCGCGCTGCAACAACATCGCCGAGTCAACCGCTCCTGCGCGTTGCTGGTGATCGACATCGCCTTGGGCAGACACCCCGCCAACCCGGCGCACGCCGAGACGATGATGCAGACCTGCATCCAGCGACTGCAGCACGGGCGCCGCCGCCAGGACCGTCTGGCCCGACTCGGCGCCACCCGGCTGGCACTGCTGCTGAGCGAGGTCACCGGCGCGGCCAAGGTCGAGCGCGTAGTCGAGCGCCTGCGCACCACGCTGTCCCAGCCCGTCGAGTCCAGCGGCATCCAGCAGCGCCCCAGCCCACGAATCGGCTTCGCCTGCTATCCCGAGGATGCGATCTGCCCCGCAGCCCTGCTCGAGCAGGGCGAGCGTGACTGCACCGAGCGACATCGCCCAGCGACCATCCTGGTCAGCTGAGCCGTCCACCACCAGCGATCGCCTTTTGAGCGCGCATCTTCTATCCTAACCGCTCTATGCGTTCTGTCATCGCGCACCCATCCGAGCCGCGATGGCAGGGCAACGACGCACCCCGGGGCGTCTGCCGTTTCCAGGAGAACGATCGTGCGCGCGCTGTTGTTCCTGGCGCTGAGTTATATCCCGCTGTGGATCCTGCTGCAGCAAGTACCGGGCTGGCCCGTTGCATCGCTCTGTGCGCCGGAGGCCGCCCTGACCCTGGCTGCGGTGGTGCTCGGCGGTCTGCAGGCCCTCCTGCTCCCCATCACCGCAACCCTGATCAGCGCACTGATCACCTGGCCGGAGGAGGCCGCCACCCGCCAGCTCGCCACGGCCTTACTGCCGCTGCCCCTCTACGGCCTGCTCGGACACTATCTGGCGCGCAGGCGACTGATGCTTGCGCCCTCGCTCAACGCCCTGCTGGCGATTGCCACCACGGCGCTGACCGTCATCGCCGTACAGAGCCTGCTCCAGCCCGACACCCTGACCGCCGAACCTGGCCAGGGCGGTGCCATCTTCGTCTCCTTGCTGGTCACCGCCGCCCTGTTCTCGTTGCGTCAACACCCTGAACACCATCCCACGCCACCACCACCGGCACAGGATACGGCCCGCGCCACCCTCGGGCTGGCGCTGCTGTTGGCCTTGTTGAGCGCGCCATTGAGCGCTCACGGCATCGCCGCGCTGCTGCCGCTCCTGGGCCTGCTCGCGCTGCCGCTGGCCGCCGCACTCGGCCTCGCGCTGGGGCCACGCGCGGCGCTGGCGATGCTGTGCGGACTCGAGCTGCTCGCGCTGATGCTGGCCGGCGCACTCGGTACACCGGCACTGACCCCGCTCTATCAGGCGATACTGGTACTGATCGGCGGCGCACTGCCGCTGGCGATCAACCAGCTGCGGCTGCACGTCGAGACGACCACGGCGACGATCGGACTGGCTCGGCGCTACGACGAGGAACGGGTGGCACACGGGCGCGCCGCTCACCGACTCGCCCGCTCCCTGCACGACGACCCGATGCAGTTGCTCACCGCCGCCGCGCTCACCACCCAGCGTCTCGCGCGCGAGAGCGACGATCCCTCGCGCGAAACACTGCAACGCGTCCATCAACTGATCGATCACGCGATCGCCTCGATGCGCGGCGTCTGCGCTCGACTCAGCCCGCCACTGCTGCACGAATTCGGCCTCGCCGAGGCGTTGAACCGCCAGGTGCGGAGTAGCGCCATCAGCGACGAGCCACCGCTGCTCGAACTCGATGCCGGACCCGCAGTGGTCTCGGGGTCGACTCGCATCCTGCTGTTCGACACCCTGCAGGCACTGCTCGAGCACTATCGGCTGGCGCGCATCCGCTTCACCACAGGAGACGACGACGGGTTGTCGATCATCCTCGACATTGCCGCCCCTGGCAGCGCGGCCGACTTGCCACGCACCACGCTCGGCCAGATGCTCGAGCTGCGATTGCAAGCGCTCGGCGGTGAGCTGCGGCTGGCAGCGAATGGCATGAAGATCAGGATAGAGGTGCCACCACGAGCCTTGCTCGCGGATGCGCTGGACGAGCGTCCGGGATGAGGGGCCGCCCGCGCCCTGACGGGCACGGACGCGAGCGAGACCGACCAGGATGGCCGGTCCCGACGGGGGGGGGCGATCAGTTGCGGGTCTTGTCGACCAGCTTCTGCTCGCGGATCCAGGGCATCATCTCGCGCAGACGCTCACCCACTTCCTCGATCTGGTGCTCGGCGCCGATACGACGCAGGGCCTTGAGCGAGGAGGCGCCGGCCTGGTTCTCGAGGATGAACTCCTTGGCGAACTGACCCGACTGGATCTCCTCGAGCACACGCTTCATCTCGGCCTTGGACTCGGCGTTGACGACGCGCGGACCACGGGTGAGATCACCGTACTCGGCGGTGTTGGAGATCGAGTAGCGCATGTTGGCGATGCCGCCCTCGTAGATCAGGTCGACGATCAGCTTGACCTCGTGGAGGCACTCGAAGTAGGCCATCTCGGGAGCATAGCCGGCCTCGACCAGGGTCTCGAAGCCGTTCTGGATCAGCGACACCAGGCCGCCGCAGAGCACCGCCTGCTCACCGAAGAGGTCGGTCTCGCACTCCTCGCGGAAGCTGGTCTCGATGATGCCGGCGCGGCCGCCGCCGTTGGCCGAGGCATAGGCCATGGCGATGTCGCGGGCCTGGCCGGTGGCGTCCTGGTAGACCGCGATCAGGCTCGGCACGCCGCCGCCCTGGGTGTAGGTCGAGCGCACCAGGTGACCGGGGCCCTTGGGCGCGATCATGATGACGTCGAGGTCCTCGCGCGGCTCGATCTGACCGAAGTGGACGTTGAAGCCGTGGGCGAAGGCGAGCGCCGCACCCTGCTTGATGTTGGGGGCGATCTGGTCGCGGTAGAGCGCGCCCTGGTGTTCGTCGGGGGCGAGCACCATCACCACGTCGGCACCGGCAACAGCCTCCTCGATCGACTTCACCGCCAGACCGGCGTTGGCCGCCTTGACCGCCGAGGCCGAACCCTCGCGCAGACCGACGGTGACCGAGACGCCGGAGTCCTTGAGGTTGTTGGCATGGGCGTGGCCCTGCGAACCATAGCCGATGATGGCGACCTGCTTGCCCTGGATGAGGGACAGATCGGCGTCTTTGTCGTAGTAAACGTTGATGCTCATGGGTGTGGATCCTATCGGATGGTGATATCCGCGCGGCGACGGATATGGAAGCGGAAGGCGTCCGGGCGATGCCGCCCGGACGCCACATGGATACCGGAGGCTAGATGGTCAGACCCTTCTCGCCACGGGAGATCCCGGTCGGCCCGGAGCGCACGACCTCGATGATCAGCTCCTCGGCGACGGTATCGATGAAGGCGTCGAGCTTGTGGGTCGCCCCGGTCAGTTCGATGACATAACTGGTGTCGGTGACATCGATGATCTTGGCGCGGAAGATGTCGACCAGACGCTTCAGCTCCTCGCGGTCACGCCGCTCGGCGCGCACCTTGACCAGCATCATCTCGCGCTCGATGTGCGGGCCCTCGCAGAGATCGAGCAGCTTGACGGTATCGACGAGCTTGTTGAGCTGCTTCTTGATCTGCTCGACGATGTCGTCGTTGCCGGTGGTCACCAGCGTCATGCGCGAGAGCGTGGGATCGTCGGTCGGAGCGACGGTCAGGGATTCGATGTTGTAGCCACGGGCCGAGAACAGCCCGGCAACACGCGACAGCGCGCCCGCCTCGTTCTCCAGCAACACGGCGATGATGTGTCTCATGTGATCTTCTCGTCTTGTGTCGGCGCGGCGCTCAGGCCAGTTCTCGATCGGACAGGCTCGGCGAGAGCTGCATCTCGTGCTGGCCCTTGCCGGCGGCGATCATCGGATAGACGTTCTCCGTGGGATCGACCACCACGTCGAGGAACACGAACCGGTCGGTCATCGCGAACGCCTCCTGCATCGCCGACTCCAACTCCTCCGGGCGCTCCACGCGCATGCCGACATGACCGAAGCTCTCGGCGAGCTTGACGAAGTCGGGCACCGCGTCGACATAGGAGTGCGCGTAACGGCCGTCGTAGAAGAACTCCTGCCACTGCCGCACCATGCCCATATAGCCGTTGTTGAGCAGGATCACCTTGATCGGCAGGCCGTACTGCATGCAGGTGGCCAGCTCCTGGATGCACATGAGGATACTCGCCTCGCCCGAGACACAGGCGACCTGGGCGTCGGGATGACCGAGCTGGACGCCGATGGCCGCCGGCAGGCCGAAGCCCATGGTGCCGAGCCCGCCGGAGTTGATCCAGCGCCGCGGCTTGTCGAAGCCGTAGAACTGGGCCGCGAACATCTGGTGCTGACCGACATCCGAGGTGAGGTAGAGATCGCCCTTGGTGACCTTGTGCAGGGTCTCGATGGCGAACTGCGGCTTGATCGTGCTGCTGGTGCGATCGTACTGGAGACAGTCGAGCGCGCGCCACTGTGCGATCTGCTCCCACCAGGCGGCAAGCGCCGTGTCGGTGCCCGGAACCGCCGGCTGCTCGCGATAGAGCCGCAGCATCTCCTCGAGCACCTTGCCGACCTGACCGACGATGGGCACGTCGACCTTGACGTTCTTCGAGATCGAGGAGGGATCGACATCGATGTGGACGATCTTGGCGTTGGGACAGAAGTGCTCGATCTTGCCGGTGACGCGGTCATCGAAGCGCGCGCCGACGGCGATCAACACATCGGTCTCGTGCATCGCCATGTTCGCCTCGTAGGTCCCGTGCATGCCGAGCATGCCGAGGAACTGACGATCGCTCGTCGGATAGGCACCCAGCCCCATCAGTGTACTGGTGATCGGGAAGCCGGACTCACGCACCAGCTCGGTGAGTTGCCCCGAGGCCTCGCCGAGCACCACCCCGCCGCCGGTGTAGAACACCGGCCGCTTGGCCGCGCGCATCAGCTCGACGGCGCGGCGGATCTGCCCCGAGTGGCCCTTCTCGATCGGGCTGTAGGAGCGCATCCGCACCTCGCGCGGATACGCATAGGGCACCTTGATACCGGGGTCGGTGACATCCTTGGGGATATCGACCACCACCGGACCGGGTCGCCCCGAAGTGGCGATATAGAAGGCCTTGCGGATGGTCAGCGCCAGCTCGCGCACGTCCTTGACGAGGAAGTTGTGCTTGACGCAGGGCCGGGTGATGCCGACGGTGTCGACCTCCTGAAAGGCATCGCTGCCGATCACCGGGGTCGGCACCTGACCGGTGAGCACCACCATCGGGATCGAGTCCATATAGGCGGTAGCGATCCCGGTGACCACGTTGGTCGCGCCCGGCCCCGAGGTGACCAGGCAGACGCCGCACTTGCCGGTGGCGCGAGAATAGCCATCGGCGGCATGGGCCGCGGCCTGCTCGTGACGCACCAGGATGTGACGCAGCGCGCCGTGACGGAAGAGTGCGTCGTAGATGTGCAGGACGGCACCGCCGGGATAGCCGAATACGCACTCGACGCCCTCGTCGGCCAGTGCCTGGACGACGATCTCGCCGCCGCTCAACAGCGGTCCAGACGGCCCCTCGGCCGCGTCCGCGCCCATTTCATCCGGCTCCACTGACAGTGTCACCTCTACGACCTCCGATCACCTACCTTGATACTGCGACACTCGACGGAGCACATACGCGCCCCGCGACCGGAAGCGGCCGAACGGCACGGGTCCGGGGTCGATACCAGGGAACAGGTGAAATTGGTTGAAAAGGGATCGAAATTACAGGCATACCGAACGGGGGTCAAGCCAGGCCGGGATTCAGGTCACCCGCCCACCGCGCAGCGGGTTGTCGCGCACGCTCGGTACCCCGTAGGCCTGATCGTGGACGTCCTGCAGCAGCCCCAGCTCCTCCCAGGCATCCTCCGGCCAGCCACCGGGCTCGGCGTACTCACCGATGATCAGCTCCTGGAAACGCAGATCGAAGGCCTCGGAGTCCCCCCAGACCAGCGCCAGATAATTGAGCGCATCGGGATAGCGCGCCTCGAGCGTCGAGCAACTATCGGTCGAGGGCGGCACCACCTCGCTGGGGCTTGCCAAGTGCGCGCCACGCAACCAGTCCGGCGCCTCGGCGTAGCTCGACGCCGGGGCCTTCCAGTCGCTCGGCAGCTGCTCGAGGAGCAACTCGACGAGCTTCTTGAGCATCGGACGCGGGTGCTCGATCGCGAACCTCAACGAATAGAGCGCCGGCCAGTTGCCATCGGCCGCACGCGCGATCGTCACCTCGCGCACCCGCGCGCGCAGCCGCAACGAGGGCAGATCGCCATCGCCCCGGATCACCAGGCGGATGCTCTGATCCACCGCATAGGACTCGAAGGCGCTCAGCGTCACCTCGCCACTGACGACCTGCTTGAGGGTGTGGCGCATGTCGCTGGCGTCGGCCATGGTGATGTTGAGTTCGCGCACCAGCGCCGGTCCATCGACGCCATCGCGCGGACAGAGCATGTTGAGCAGCTTCTCGAGCCGGGCCTGGCTGCGCGGCGACAGGCTCTGGAAACGAACCGCGACCTGATAGCGTCCGTCGGCAAGACGCTGGGCGCGGGCGAGTTCGGCCTCAGCGGTGATCTGACCGCCACCGGTCCAGGGTAGCAGCAGGGTCAGGGGGCCGGCCTCGCGGGTCGGCAGCTGGCCATCGAGCGACTTGCCACTGACGATGAAGCGCGCCCCGCCCCAAGAGAGATCCTGGTTCAGCGCCGAGACGGGCTGGTCACGCCCCGGCAACCTGACCTTGATGGGGATCTCGGCGCTGATGCGTGCCTGGGTGCGGCGCTCGTGGAAACTGGACTCTGCGTGTTTACTCATCGGAGAGATCTGGCTGCGTCGGTACACGGCCACCAACAAGGGCCGCGGCTCATGATTATCCGTTCAAGTATAGATTGCACGTCCTGTGCGAAACGCGCTCAGCTCGACACAATGACCAAGGTGCCGGCCAGAGGCAAGCACTCGCAGACAACCGCCCGGCAGCCCGGCGCCCCCGTTGTGCTCGCCACCGTTGCACCCTAAACTCGCGTATTTCACGTCCTGGCCCCTTGCCCAATGCGCACATCCCAATTCCCCCTGCACACCGTCAAAGAAACCCCCGCCGACGCCGAGATCGCCAGCCACCAGTTGATGCTGCGCGCCGGCATGATCCGCAAGCTCGCCGCCGGCCTCTACACCTGGCTGCCGCTGGGGCTACGGGTGCTGCGCAAGGTCGAGCGCATCGTGCGCGAGGAGATGGATCGCAGCGGCGCGCTCGAGGTCTCGATGCCGGCGGTGCAGCCGGCCGAGCTGTGGCAGGAGTCGGGGCGCTGGGAGCAATACGGCCCGGAGCTGCTGCGACTGCGTGACCGTCACCAGCGCGAGTTCTGCTTCGGCCCGACCCACGAGGAGATCATCACCGACCTGGCACGCAGCGAGATCAAGAGCTACAAGCAGCTGCCGGTCAACTTCTATCAGATCCAGACCAAGTTCCGCGACGAGATCCGTCCCCGCTTCGGGGTGATGCGCGCGCGCGAGTTCCTGATGAAGGACGCCTATTCCTTCCATCTCGATGACGACTCGCTCGATCGGACCTACCGCGAGATGCACGCCACCTACAGCCGCATCTTCACCCGCTGCGGGCTCGACTTCCGCCCGGTACAGGCCGACAACGGCAGCATCGGCGGCAGCGCCTCGCACGAATTCCACGTCCTCGCCAGCTCCGGCGAGGACGCCATCGCCTTCTCCGACGCCAGCGACTATGCCGCCAACGTCGAGCTGGCCGAGGCCGTGGCGCCGCGCGCCGAGCGCCCCGCACCGGGTGAGGCGGCGCGCCTGGTCGACACCCCAGACACCCGCACCATCGCCGATCTGGTCGAGGGCTTCGGGCTGTCGATCGAGCGCACCGTCAAGACCCTGGTGGTCGCCGCGGCCGAGGACAGCGAGGCCGAGCTGGTCGCGCTGGTGGTGCGTGGCGATCACGAACTCAACGCCATCAAGGCCGAGAAGCTGCCCCAGGTCGCCAGCCCGCTGCGCATGGCCAGCGAAGGCGAGATCCGTGACGCGATCGGCGCAGGCCCCGGCTCGCTCGGTCCGCGCGAGCTGCCGATCCCCTGCATCGTCGACCGCGCGGTGGCGGTCGCCGCCGACTTCGCCGCCGGCGCCAACAGCGACGGCAAGCACTGGTTCGGGCTCAACTGGGAGCGTGACCTGGCGCTGCCCGAGGTCGCCGACCTGCGTAACGTGGTCGAGGGCGACCCCAGCCCCGACGGCCAGGGTACCCTGACCATCGCCCGCGGCATCGAGGTCGGCCACATCTTCCAGCTCGGACGCAAGTACAGCGAGACGATGAAGGCCACCGTGCTCGGCGAGGACGGCCGCGCCACGGCCATGACCATGGGTTGCTACGGCATCGGCGTCTCGCGCGTCGTCGCCGCCGCCATCGAGCAACACCACGACGACAAGGGCATCTGCTGGCCGGCGCCCATCGCCCCCTTCGAGGTCGCTCTGGTGCCGATGCGCATGGGCAAGTCCTACCGGGTGAGAGAGACCGTCGAGCAGCTCTACGAGACGCTGCGCGCGGCCGGTGTCGACGTCCTGCTCGACGACCGCGACGCCCGCCCCGGATTCATGTTCGCCGACATGGAGCTGATCGGAGTCCCGCACCGCATCGTCGTCGGCGACAAGGGCCTCGATCAGGGCATGGTCGAGTACAAGGGCCGCTGCGACGCCGAGATGCAGCTCGTCGCGGTCGATGCCATCGTCGACTTCATCCGCGAGCGGTTGCAGCCGAACGCCTGATCCAGCGACGGGGCGAGCGTGCCCCGTCGCCCCCGACGGCCCGTCCCGGCGCCGTCCCCGAGCGGCGAGGCCGACGACAGGCCTCGCCCCCGCCCATTCCTGACAGCAGAATCACGATCATGACCAAAGAAGCCTCCTTCGACAGGGAAGAACTCCTCGCCTGCGGCCACGGGGAGATGTTCGGCCCGGGCAACGCGCAGCTGCCTGTGCCCAACATGCTGATGATGGACCGCATCCTGCGCATCGCCGACTTCGGCGGCGCCAATGGCAAGGGCGAGATCCTCGCCGAACTCGACGTCAACCCCGATCTCTGGTTCTTCCAGTGTCACTTCCCCGGCGATCCGGTGATGCCCGGCTGTCTTGGACTCGACGCACTGTGGCAGCTGGTCGGTTTCTACCTGGCCTGGATCGGCAACCCCGGCCACGGCCGCGCGCTCGGCGTCGGCGAGGTCAAGTTCACCGGACAGGTGCTGCCCGAGGCGAGCAAGGTCACCTATCACATCGACATGAAGCGGGTGATCTCGCGCAAGCTGGTGCTCGGCATCGGTGACGGCATCGTCCAGGTCGACGGTCGCACCATCTACACCGCCAAGGACCTGCGCGTGGGGCTGTTCACCTCGACCGAAGGGTTCTGATCGGCTGACACGCCGCCGGACGACACGCGTCGTCCGGCGGCGGATGAAATCAGGCGGGCTGCACGGGTGCCGCCGCGACCACGGCAACGCCCGGCAAGGGGTTCGACACCGCGCCCTCGAGCGACTGGGCGCCGGAGTTGCCGGAAAGCAGGTGCGGGATCAGGAAATAACCCACCGCGACACCGCTGATCGCACCGATCACGGCACCCAGCAGGATGGCATACCACTTCATGATTGAACGAACCTCGTCACACTCGCAACCGCGCCCCAGGGCACCATGCCCCGGGGTCTGACCCCACGCATCGACAGGCTTTCGATGCGCGGCTCGGCCGCGTCTTCCCGAGTGTCCGAACTCACCACGGACAAGTCAAGCGACACCCCCGGAGCGGCTCACTCCGGCTGAGCAACGAAGGTCGCGACAAAGCTCACCGGCACCGCCCGGGCGATACGCTCGAGCCCGGCGATCTCGCGCAGCCGCTCCACCCCATCGCTCAACCCGAACTTCTCCGCATCGACGATCAGCGGCTTGGTCGTGGCCACCATCAGCGTCGTTGCATCGAGTCTCGCCACCTGCATGCTGATGGTCATCGGCTGGGTCTCGCCGTGTAACGACAGTCGCCCCTCGGCGATCAAGGGCATCAGCGCCCCGACTTCGAGCCCAGCGAGCTGCACGGGATCGACCTTGGCCTCGAGCACCGCCTCGCGATAGTCGGCGGTCTCGAACAACATCTCGCGCATGCGCTCGTTGCGGATCGGGATCAGTGTCTCGACGCTGTCGAGCATCAGCGTCACGGTGACATCGCCCTGCTCACCGACCACGCCATGCACCTCCTCGAAGGTGTTGATCTCGGCGACATCGCCCGACTTGATCGAGACGAAGGCCAGGTGCGAGCGCTCGGGGTCGAGAGTCCAGTCGGCGAGTGCCGGAGTCGCGGCGAGCAGGGCGCTACAGCCCAGTGCAAGGATCGAATGACGCATTCGTAACGCTCCCTATGCAGAGGATCTTGGGTCCAGGCACCGCCAGAGGCGACGCGATCAGGGAGAGAAGTTATGGGCGGCTGGCGAAATTCAAGCCCCGGCCTTTCTCGACGACACAGGCCATGTCAGCATCCCTGCACCACCACCAGCGCAGACATGTCGCATGCAAGCGATCCATATCACCCACCCCGACTGGTTGAACGAACTCCTCGCGACCCGCGCCACACCCCTGCCCGACCCCGAGGCACAGATGGCGCTGGTGCTCACCCTGGCCGAGACCAATGTACGCCAGCGTAGCGGTGGCCCCTTCGGCGCGGCGGTGTTCACACGCGCCGATGGGCATCTGCTCGGCGCCGGGGTCAACCGCGTCACCGCCAGCCACTGCTCGCTCGCCCATGCCGAGATGCTGGCGCTGGCGAGCGCCCAGCAACGGCTCGGCGACGACGACCTGGGACGCGCCTGCCGCGGTGGTTGCGTGCTGGTGAGCAGCGCCGAGCCCTGCGCTATGTGCATGGGCGCGATCCCCTGGAGCGGGGTCGAGGCACTCTACTGCGGGGCTCGCGACAGCGACGTGCGCGCGATCGGTTTCGACGAAGGGGACAAGCCCGTCGACTGGGTGGCGCGCTATGCACAACGCGGAATCGCGGTCACCCGCGACCTGCTGCGCCCACGCGCGATTGCCGTCCTCGCGGCCTATGTCGCCAGCGGCGGCGTACGCTACGGCCCTGCCACGGCGTCGGGCTGAGCGGGCGCGAGCAGCATCCGCTCGACGTCGGCAAGACGCACCTCGATCCCGTCGAGGGTACGAAAGCGCCGCCCCTCGACCGAACCACGGCGCGCCAGATAGCGGATCTCGGCGCCGCTGGCGACATTGAGCACCCGCACCTCGACCACCTCGCGCGCCTGCCGCCAGTCATACAGCAGATAGAACCCACTCGCCCCGAGCATGACCAGCAGCAGTCCCGTCGCCGCCCAACGCAGCGCGCGCGGGGGCAGACCCAGACGCACGCCCGGAACCGACTCGCCCCGCCAGCGCGCGCGCACCACCAGATAGGCCCCAGCGATCACCGCCAGGGTCAGCACCAGCTTGCCGATCATCGTCCCGCCCCCATGTCCTGACACACGGCTTGCACCCTCCCGAGGGCAGGCCTTACCATCAACCGAGCCTTGTCGCCGGCGATCTCGTCCATCATCCGATGCATCGTTTACTGCCTATCCTGTTCGTTGCCGTGCTCGGCGCCTGTAGCGAACCACCACCGCCGACACTCAATCTGTTCCGCGCACTCGAGGTCGGCGATCTCGATCAGGTCAAGCGCCACCTCTACTGGGAGGACGAGACCGACCGCCCCGACGCCACCGGCGACTACCCGTTGCACATCGTCGCTCGCACCAATCGGGTCAGCATCGGTCGCGCCCTGCTCGAGCACGGCGCCGACCCCGAACGGCGCAACGGCGCCGACCAGACCCCACTCGAGATCGCGCTGGCCAACGGCAAGATCCTCTTCGCGCAGATGCTGATCGAGGCCGGCGCCACCTTCGACCCTCAGCGACTACTGCTCGAGCAGGCCGCCACCGGCAACGCCGACCGCGACGTCCACACCTTCCTACTCGAACAGGGCGCGGTCATCGACCAACCCGACGAGCAGGGATGGACCGCGCTGCACCTGGCCATCGCCGGCGGCCATCTCGACGCCGTCTCCCGACTCATCGACAATGGCGCCGACGTCAACCGCGTCGACGGCAAGGGCCGTCTGCCACTGGAACTGGCGCGCCAACCCGGAATCGGCCCGGACGCCGGAACCATCGAGCGGTTGCTGCTGCGCAATGGTGCGCGCGCAAACCGCTGAACGCGGTCCATCATCAGCAAGGAGATTCAATCAATGACCGAAACGGTCGAAGACCTGTCCGTCAGCTATGTCGAGGACGGGATCGAAACCACGCAGCAACTCGACAAGGTGATCCTCTCCAAGGGGAGCTGGACGACCATCGTCTTCCGCTATCGCGACTGGGACCGCGCCAAGAACTGCTACGGCCCGGACAAGTTCACCATCCGCCGCTATCAGAAGCGCAGCGGCGAGTATCGACAGCAGTCGAAGTTCAACATCTCCAGCCGCGCCCAGGCGCAGTCACTGGTCGACGCCCTGCAGGGCTGGCTGACCGACGCCGAGGACTGAGGCGCGCGGACGGACATCGAGGCCGGCAACCGACACCAGGCGCCGGCCCGCCTTGAGGCAGACGACCGCGGTCGGACATCGTGCGCCGAGACAGACGCCGGGTTGCCGTAAAACGGCAACCCACGGGCAACACCCGGACTGTCAGTCACCGGCCTTGTCGTCAGCGGATCTCGGCCTGCAGCAGACCGAGGATACGCTCGGCGCTGGCCGAGTCGTCGATCCGCCCCTTGTCGTCGAGCACCCGGACGCGGGATTTCTGGGTATCGCCCTCGACCTGGATCAGGTACTGACGTACCCCCTCCTCCGACTCGCCCTTGCCGCGCCAGAAGGCCAGACGCGAGAACATGCCGCGCTTCTCCTCGCCCTCGACCGCACGCCCGCCCTCGCCGCCGTAGCGAACGTAATAGAGCCCTCGGCTCTGGTCGCGATCCTCGACCGCGAAGCCGGCGCGATCGAGCGCCGAGCCGGTCAGGCGCCAGGCACGCCGGAACTCCTCGTCGATCGCCAGCACCTGGACACCACCGTCCTCGGTCAGTCGCGCCCGCTGCGGCGCAACCGTATCACCGCCCGCGGCGACCACCGTCGCGGCACGCTGCGTCGAGGCACCGAGATAGATCATCAGCCGACGCAGCATCTCGGCCTCCTTGCCGGCATCACGGCCACTGGGCTCCCACACCGTCCCGGCACTGTCGCCGAGGGCGTTGGTGACCAGCTTCTCCTCCATGCCGCGATGACTGAGATGGACATCGGTGGTGCCGGCGCCGGTGCCGCGCTCAATGCGCACCCGGTACTGATCGCGCGTCGAGGTGGCGTAGACCCCCTCGACCACCTTGCTCAGCATGCGGGTGACGAAGTCCTTGCGGATCTCGGCGCGGTTGTCGAGCCAGTCGGTGCGCATCACCCCGACAGCGGGGTTCTGGTCGAGCAGCAGGATCCCCTGCTCGCGCCAGAAGGCGACGACCCGCGACCACACCTGCTGCGGCGAACCCTCGACCTCGAGCCAGCGCTCGTCACCGCGACGCTTGAGTTCGACGTCGGCGACCTCGGGCAGCACCTCCGAGGAACCCGAGGCGGCGATCCGTGCCCGCGCCGCGCGCGAGCCGGAGTATTCGGAATAGGTGGTGGTACCGGCCACGACTCCGGGCACGTCGAGCGCGTCGTCGAAGCTGCTGCCGACCAGGTCCGGCGGAACTTCGAGGTTCTCACCGGCCTCGCGCTGCTTCTTGTAGGCGAGACGCTGGTCGGGCAGCGCGTCGTTGACGGCAGACATGCTGCAGCCGGCCATCAGGGGGACCAGGATCGCCACGGCACAGACACCGGGCAGCCAAAAACTTGCTCTCAACGTCAGCAACCTCTCAGTGGAGTTGGGGGACGCGTGGGCGCCGGCCGGGGTGGTGCCGCAGCGGCCCCCGGCCCAGGCGTGACGATCAGAGGATGCCGGCCCGCTCCATGGCGGCCCTGACACGTCCGTGATATTCATCGGAGAGCCAGGTCAACGGCAACCGGATCCCGCGCGGACAGCGCCCCAGTTCGGAGACCGCCCATTTTACCGGGATCGGGTTGGACTGCACGAACAACTCGGCATGCAGACCGGCGAGGGGCTGATCGAGGGCGACGGCCTGCTCGCGCTCTCCGGCGAGCGCCGCGGCGCACATCGCCTGCATCTGGCGCGGAGCGACATTGGTCGTCACCGAGATCACCCCGTCACCGCCGCGCAGCATGAACTCGCAGCCGGTGGCGTCATCGCCGCTGTAGAGGGCGAAGTCCGGGCCACAGCTCGCGCGCACGGTCTCCAGCCGGGCGAGATCGGCGGTGGCGTCCTTGATGCCGACGATGTTGTCGATCGCGGCCAGGCGCGCCACCGTCTCGTCGTGCATGTCGCAGGCGGTACGCCCGGGGACGTTGTAGAGGATCTGCGGCAGGTCGACCGCCTCGGCGATCGCCTTGAAATGCAGATAGAGCCCTTCCTGCGTCGGCTTGTTGTAGTAGGGGGTGACCAGCAGCGCGGCCTCGGCCCCGGCCGACTGGGCGCAACGAGTCAGCGCGATGGCCTCGCGCGTCGAGTTCGCACCGGTACCGGCGATGACGGGGATGCGCCCGGCGGCGAACTCGACACAGCGGCGGATGACCGCACAGTGCTCATCCTCGTCAAGGGTGGCCGATTCGCCGGTGGTACCGACGGCGACGATCGCCGTGGTCCCGGACTCGACATGCCAGTCGATGAGCGCGCCCAGGCTCTCTTCATCGACCGTGCCATCGGCGTGCATGGGCGTGACTAACGCAACGATGCTGCCGCGTAACATGCGTGGACTCCATTAGAGCAAAGCGGCCATGGTAGCTTGCGCGAACGCGTCGAGACAACCGGTGCACCCTGCCTCATGGTCACGGGACGGGGAATGTCGAGTTCGCGCGCCGGCGTTCACCGGCGCACGCGCCAGATCAGGCGCCGAAGACCGCCTGGCAGACGGCCAGCAGGCTCGCCGGGAAGATCCCGAGCGCGAGCAGCGCCAGCCCGTTGAGCGACATCGCCACCCGCACCCCGCCACTGCTGACCAACGCCGGCGCATCCTCCTCGGGCTTGTCGAAGTAGATGTAGCGCACCACCCGCAGGTAGTAGAAGGCACCGATGATCGAGAAGACCACCGCCACCACCGCCAGCCACACGAAGCCGATACGCACCACCGCCTCGAGCACCAGCAGCTTGGCCATGAAACCGACCAGCGGCGGCACCCCGGCCATCGAGAACATCACCATGGCCATCATCGCCGCGTACCAGGAGTCGCGCTCGTTGAGTCCCTTGAGGTCCTCGATGCGCTCGGCGTCGAAGCCCTTGCGGCTGAGGATGATAAGGATGCCGAAGGCACCGGTGGCCATCACCGCGTAGGTGATGGTGTAGAACATCGCCGCGGCATAGCCCTGCTCGGTGCCAGCGAGTAGGCCGAGGAAGATGAAGCCGACGTGCGAGATGGTCGAGTAGGCGAGCATCCGCTTGATGTTGCGCTGGGCGATGGCCACCAGATTGCCCAGCCCCATCGACAACACCGCGAGGATCAACAGCATGCCCTGCCAGTCGGCCTGGAGGCTGCCCAGGCCGTCAACCAGCAGACGGATGGCAAGCCCGAAGGCGGCGATCTTCGGCGCGCTGCCGAGCAGCAGCACCACCGGGGTCGGGGCGCCCTCGTAGATGTCGGGCACCCACATGTGGAAGGGCACGGCGCCGAACTTGAAGCCGATGCCGATGACCATGAACACCAGACCGAAGACCAGGACCTTGTTCTCCATCCCCTGGCTGGCGAGCGCCTCGGCCACGGCGCCGAACTCGACCGAGCCGGTGGCGCCGTAGACCATCGAGATGCCGTAGAGCAGCATGCCCGAGCCCAGGGCGCCGAGCACGAAGTACTTCATCGCCGCCTCGGCCCCGCGCGAGGAGTCGCGATCGAAGGCGACCAGCGCATAGAGACTCAGCGCCAGCAGCTCGAGACCGAGATAGACGGTGATGAAGCTGTTGGCCGCGACCATCACCAGCATGCCGAGCACCGCAAACAGCCCGAGCATGTAGAACTCGCCGACCAGCATGTCGCGATCGCGCAGCCAGGGACGGGCGTAGATGAACACCAAGAGGCTGACCACCAGGATCGCCCCCTTGAGCAGATCGGCCAGCGAGTCGCGCACGACGTTGCCGTCGAACACCAACTCGGTGGCACCGCCACCAACCGCACCGGTCAGGGCAACGGCGGCTACCAGACCGATCAGGGTCAGTCCGTGGATCACCTCGCGATGACGTTCAGCGATGTAGAGATCGACCACGAGCACGATGGCGGCGGTGAGCAGCACCGCGATCTCGGGCAGGATCGGCAAGAGGTTGGCGGCGTCGAAGTGCATGTGAATCTTCCAGTGAGAGTAGATCCGCGTTCGCGGCGCCCGGGGCGGGGGCGGTGCTCAACCGCCCCGGACCTGCACGCGACAAGGGGTCAGGGTTGGACGACGGTGGCCAGCGGCTCGGGGCGCGCGAGCACACAGGCGCCGATCTCGTCGGCCGGCAGCTTGCAGGTGGTCACCTGGGCGACCAGATGCTCGACCGAGGTGTGCATCACCTCGAGCAGCGGCGCCGGCCACAGACCGAGCGCCAGCACCGCCGCGGCGAGCACGCCGAGGTTGAGCGCCTCACGACGGTTGAGGTCGGTGAGCGCCGCGACCTTGTCGTTGGCCACCGGGCCGAACACCACCCGTTTGATCATCCACAGGGTATAGGCCGCGGCGAGGATCAGGGTGGTGGCCGCCAGCAGCGCCCACCAGAAGTTGGCACGGAAGGTGGCGAGGATCACCATGAACTCACCGACAAACCCAGAGGTGCCCGGCAGCCCCGAGTTGGCCATGGCGAAGTAGACGAAGAAGGCGCCGAACCAGGGCATGGTGTTGACCACGCCGCCGTAGTCGGCGATCTCGCGCGAGTGCACCCGGTCGTAGAGCACGCCGACACAGAGGAAGAGCGCGCCGGAGATGAAGCCGTGCGAGATCATCTGCACCATGCCGCCCTCGACGCCCATCACCGCACCGGCACCGGCCGTGGAGTTCTGCACGATGGCGAAGACGATGAAGAAGCCGAGGGTGACGAAGCCCATGTGGGCGATCGAGGAATAGGCGATCAGTTTCTTCATGTCGCGCTGGGCGAGAGCGACGAAGCCGATGTAGACCACCGCGATCAGCGACATGGCGATGATCAGCCAGGCGAGCGCGGCGCTGGCGTCCGGGGCGATCGGCATCGAGAAGCGGAGGAAGCCGTAGCCGCCGATCTTGAGCATGATCGCCGCCAGCACCACCGAGCCGCCGGTGGGCGCCTCGACATGGGCGTCGGGCAGCCAGGTGTGCACCGGGAACATCGGCACCTTGACCGCGAAGGCGAGCAGGAAGGCGATGAAGATCAGTGTCTGCGCGGTCATCCCCAGCTCGAGGCCGTGGAAGTCGAGGATGCTGAAGCTGTCGGCCTGGAAGTACATGTAGATCAGCGCGACTAGCATGAACACCGAGCCGAAGAAGGTGTAGATGAAGAACTTGATGGTCGCATAGACCCGGTTCGGCCCGCCCCAGACCCCGATGATGATGAACATCGGGATCAGCATCGCCTCCCAGAAGACGTAGAAGAGCACCGCGTCGAGCGCCGAGAACACGCCGATCATGACGCCTTCCATGATCAGGAAGGCGGCCATGTACTGGCTCGGCTTGTAGCTGATCACCTCCCAGCCGGCGATCACCACGAAGATGGTGATGAAGGTGGTGAGGATGATCAGCGGCATCGAGATGCCGTCGACCCCGAGCGCGTAGTAGACGTCGAAGGTCGGGATCCAGGCCACGCGCTCGGCGAACTGCATCTCGGCGGTGCCCGGATCGAAGCCGAACCACAGCCACAGGCTGGAGACGAAGGTGAGCACGGCGAAGCCGAGTGCGGTCCACTTGGAGGTGGAGGCCGACCTGTCACCACTGGCCAGCACGGCGATACCGCCGACGATCGGCAGCCAGATGAGCAGCGTCAGCAGCGGAAACTGATACATGCGGGGCGTCTCCCTGTGCGCGTCAGAGGGTCACGAAGATCGTCATCAGGCCGACCAGACCGACGATCATCGCGATAGCGTAATGGTAGAGATAACCGGTCTGCAGCAGACGCAGCACGCCGGCCATGCGGCCCACGCTACGCGCCGAGCCGTTGACCATACCGTCATCGATCAGCGCCCGGTCGCCACGGCTCCAGAAGGCCTGACCGAGCAGCTGCGCGCCACCGGCGAGGAAGCGCTGGTTGAAGTCGTCGAAGCCGTACTTGTTCTGCAGCAACCGGGTCAGCGGCCCACCGAGGGCGAGCAGCTTGGCGTCGATGTCGGGCTTGCGCGCGGCGACCACCCACCAGATCAGCGCAGCGAGCACCAGGCCGCCGAGCGCAAGCATCAGCGTCGGGGTGCCGAGCGCGTGCATCACGAAGGCGCTCTGGCCGTGCCAGTGCTCGCGCAGGTGCGCCAGGGTGTCGTGCTCGGGGGCGACCATGATCGGGCTCCAATCACCCGAGGCGAACCAGTCGTTGATCAGCATCGGCTCGATCGCGAACCAGCCGATGAACAGCGAGGGGATGGCCAGCATCACCAGCGGCACGGTCACCACCCAGGGCGTCTCGTGCAGGTGCTCGCGGGTGTGCTCGTCCATCCGCGGCTTGCCGTGGAAGACCAGGAAGTACATGCGGAAGCTGTAGAGCGCGGTCACCAGCACGCCGAGGGTGAGCAGCACCGAGGCGTAGCCACCGCCGAAGATCGCCGTCTCGTTGACCGCAGCGATGATCGCGTCCTTGGAAAAGAAGCCGGAGAAGCCGGGGAAGCCGATCAGCGCCAGCGAGCCGATCAGCGCGGTGATCCAGGTGATCGGCATGAACTTGCGTATGCCGCCCATCTCGCGGATGTCCTGCTTGTGGTGCATCGCGATGATCACCGAGCCGGCGGCGAGGAACAGCAGCGCCTTGAAGAAGGCGTGGGTCATCAGATGGAAGACGCCGGCGGCATAGGCCGAGGCGCCGAGCGCGGTGATCATGTAGCCGAGCTGGGAGAGCGTCGAGTAGGCGACCACCCGCTTGATGTCGTTCTGCACCAGACCGATCAGCCCCATGAAGAAGGCGGTGGTGGCGCCGATGATCAGCACGAAGCTCAGCGCCGCCTCGGAGAGTTCGTAGAGCGGCGACATCCGCGCGACCATGAAGATACCGGCGGTGACCATGGTGGCGGCGTGGATCAGCGCCGAGATCGGGGTCGGACCCTCCATCGAGTCGGGCAACCAGACATGGAACGGCACCTGTGCCGACTTGCCCATGGCGCCGATGAACAGCAGCACGCAGATCAGGGTCATCAGCGAGATGCCGCCGAACAGCGCCACCTCGGTGTCGGCCAGCCCTGGGGCTGCGGCGAACACCTCGGCGTAGTCGAGGGTGCCGAAGTACATCGCCACCGCGGCGATGCCGAGGAGGAAGCCGAAGTCGCCGACACGGTTGACCAGGAAGGCCTTGAGGTTGGCGAAGATCGCGCTCTCGCGGGTCGACCAGAAGCCGATCAGCAGATAGGAGACCAGACCGACCGCCTCCCAGCCGAAGAACAGCTGCATGAAGTTGTTGGCCATCACCAGCATCAGCATCGAGAAGGTGAACAGCGAGATGTAGCTGAAGAAGCGCTGGTAGCTGTTGCGCCCGGTGAGCGCACCCTCGGGCCAGTTGTGCTCGTCGTCGGCCATGTAGCCGATGGTGTAGATGTGCACCATCAGCGAGACGAAGGTCACCGTAGCCATCATCATCGCGGTGAGCTTGTCGACCAGGAAGCCGACCTCGAAGCGCATGCCGTCGGAGACCAGCCAGGTGTAGACGGTGCCATCGAACACCGCCTGCTCCGCCCAGATGAAGCGTCCCAGCACCCACAACGACAGGAGTGTGGAGAGGCCCACGCCGGCGATGGTCACCGAGTGCGCACCCACGCGGCCGATCTTGCCGCCGAAGAAGCCGGCGACGATGGCGCCGACCAGGGGCGCGAGCACGATGGTCAGGTAGACGTTTTCCATCTTGATTTCTGCTCTTTCGCTCTATTTGCCGTGTCCACGGGTGCCGACCGCGGTGAGGCGGCGGTGCCCGAGGGCCTCCGCGCGCCGCCGCGCGCGCCGCAACGACGATTCCCAGGGACCGCCGGCGCCTCGGCGCCCGCGCGCGCCCTACCCTTTCAGGACGTCGAGATCCTGCACATTGATCGACCGCCGGTTACGGAACAGCACCACCAGGATGGCCAGTCCGATCGCCGCCTCGGCGGCCGCGACGGTGAGGATGAAGAAGACGAACACCTGTCCCGTGATATCTCCAAGGAAGTGCGAGAAGGCCACGAAGTTCATGTTCACCGCCAACAGCATCAGCTCGATGCACATCAGCAGCAGGATCAGGTTCTTGCGGTTCAGGAAGATCCCGGCCACCGAGATCGAGAACAGCAGACCACCGAGGATCAGATAGTCGGAGAGCGCGATCATGCGGACCCTTCCTCTTGCGATTGTGCAACACCCCGCGCGCCCTGCTCCTCGCGCAGCCCGGCCGTGGAGACCTGCGAGACCAGGCGCACCCGGTCCGGACCCTTGCGCACCTCGACCTGGTGCTTGGGATCGACATACTTGGTATCGGGACGCTTGCGCAGGGTCAGGCGGATGGCGGCGATGATCCCCACCAGCAGGATCACCGCGGCCAGCTCGAAGGGATAGACATGGGCGGTGTAGAGCAGCATCCCGACCTCCTCGATGTTGGAGGCCTCGGCCGGCGCCGCTGCCGGTGCCGGGAACTGCTCGGCGCCGAAGTTCGCCGGCCCCACCACCAGCAGGATCTGCGCGGCCATCACCACCGCGATCACCGCGCCGAGCGGCAGATAGCGGATGAAGCCCGCGCGCAGCGTCGCCAGGTCGATGTCGAGCATCATCAGCACGAACAGGAACAGCACCATCACCGCGCCGACATAGACCAGCACCAGCACCAGCCCGAGGAACTCGGCCTCGAGCAGCAACCAGAGCGCGGCGCTGGAGAAGAAGGCGAGCACCAGATAGAGCACCGCGTGCACCGGATTGCGCCGCGTCACCACCATCCCCGCCGCCGCCAGGGTGATGGCGGCGAAGACGTAGAAGAGAAACTTTTCAAAGCCCATGGTTGATCCCTAGTCTCCTGGATGCGCGACGCGGCGCGTGATCCCGTTCATCGATAGGGCGCATCGGCCGCCCGCGCCGCGGCGATCTCGGACTCGTACTTGTCGCCGATCGCCAGCAGCTTGTCCTTGGTCATGATGTGCTCACCGCGATTCTCGAAGTGATACTCGTAGACCCCGGTCTCGACGATCGAGTCGACCGGGCAGGACTCCTCGCAGAAGCCGCAATAGATGCACTTGAACAGATCGATGTCGTAGCGCGTGGTGCGCCGCGAGCCGTCCTCGCGCGGTTCGGCCTCGATGGTGATGGCCAGCGCCGGACAGACGGCCTCGCACAGCTTGCAGGCGATACAACGCTCCTCCCCGTTGGGATAGCGACGCAGCGCATGCAGCCCACGGAAGCGCGGCGAGATCGGCGCGCGCTCCTCCGGGTACTGGACCGTGAACTTGCGTTTGAACAGATAACCGCCGGTGACCCGCATCCCCCGGAACAGCTCGACCAGGAGCAGGCTCTGCACATACTCTCGCGCGTGTTTCAGCATCTCGCCTCCTCCACAATCACGCCGACCACCACGGCGGCAGCCGGTAGACCACCGCCAGCGCCACGACCAGGATCCACACGATCGTGATCGGGATGAACACCTTCCAGCCCAGGCGCATGATCTGGTCGTAGCGGTAGCGCGGGAAGGTCGCGCGCAGCCACAGGAACAGGAACATGAAGAAGCCGGTCTTCAACGCGAACCAGTGGAAGCCGTCGTCGAGCAGCGCCACCCCGTCGACCCAGGACTGCGGCAGCGGCGACAGCCAGCCACCCATGAACAGCACCGCGGTCAGCGCCGAGATCAGGATCATGTTGGCGTACTCGGCGAGGAAGAAGACCGCAAAGGCCATCCCCGAGTACTCGACGTGGAAGCCGGCGACGATCTCCGACTCGCCCTCGGCGACATCGAAGGGCGCGCGGTTGGTCTCGGCCACGCCCGAGATCAGATAGACCCCGAACATCGGCAGCAGCGGCAGCCAGTACCAGGTGAACAGGTTACCCGCCTGGGCCTCGACGATGGCGCCGAGGTTGAGACTACCGGCGGCCACCAGCACCCCGACCAGGGCAAAGCCCATGGCAATCTCGTAGGCGACGATCTGCGCCGCCGAGCGCATCGCGCCGAGCAGCGCGTACTTGGAGTTGGAGGCCCAGCCGGCGATGATCACGCCGTAGACCCCGAGCGAGGTCAGCGCCAGCACATAGAGCAACCCGGCGTTGATGTCCGAGAGCACCAGCCCGGCGTCGAAGGGGATCACCGCCCAGGCGGCCATCGCCGGGCCGATGGTGATCACCGGGGCCATCAGAAAGAGCGCCTTGTCGGCCTTGGAGGGGATCACCACCTCCTTGAGCAACAGCTTCAGCGCGTCGGCGATCGGCTGCAGCAGGCCACGCCAACCGACCCGGTTGGGGCCGATGCGGACCTGGATATAGCCGATCACCTTGCGCTCGGCATAGGTGTAGTAGGCCACCAGCAGCAGCAGCGGGACCAGGATGGCGGTGATCTTGAGCAGGATCTGCATCACCACCGGGAGGCTGTTCCACAGTTCGATCATAGTCGCATCATCCTCTCTGGGCGCCGGCGGCGGTGATCTCGATCGGGCCGATCTGCGCGCCGAGCCGCTCGCTGCCCGCGACCGCGGCCGGCACCCAGGCACACCCCGGGGCGAGCCGTGCATCGTGCCGCACCTCGCAGTCGAGCGTCTGGCCGTCCTGGGTCAGGGTCGCCTCGGCGCCCTCCTCCAGCCCCAGCGCGGCGGCCCGCTCCGGGTGCAGATAGAGCGCGAAGGCGGCGCGCGGCATGGCGGTGCGCTGCAGCGCCGGGGCGCGTCGCACCAGGGCATCGAGCGCATAGATCGGTACCCCGCCGACCCGCACCAGCCCGCCCTCGGCGAGACGCGCCTCGAGCGTGCCGAGCGCCGCGCGCGCGGCGTTGTCATGCACGGCCTCACCACAGCACTCGGCGAGTTCCTCACGGACCCCGGCGGCGCTGACATAGTCGAAGCCGCGCAGATCGAGCAGGTTGCCGAGCACCCGCAGCACCTTCCAGCCCGGGCGCGCCTCGCCCGGGGGCGCCACCGCGCCCTGGAACGACTGCCAGACGCCGGCGGCATTGACGAAGGTGCCGGAGGTCTCGGCGAAGGCGCCGATCGGCAGCAGCACGTCGGCGCCCGCCTCCAGCGACGGCGAGCGGAAGGCCGAGCAGGCGACGACGAACTCGGCCTGCTCACAGACGGCCATCGCCCGCGCCGGATCGACCAGATCGCGATCGGGCTCGACGCCCCACAACACCAGAGTGCGCGGCGCCTCGGCGAGCATCGCATCGAGCGCGCGCCCGGGCTGCTCCAGTGCGACGCCACCGGCGCCGACCTGGGGCAGCGCCCCGGCGAGATGGGCGCCGACGCTGTTGGCCGCCGGCGGCAGCCAGCCGAGCGCACAACCGCTGGCCGTGGCGATGGTCTCGGCCAGGGCGCGGATCAGTGCGTAATCGGGGTGGGCGACGGCGAGCGCGCCGAGCGCGACCAGACCACCCTGCTCGGCCTCACCGGCACGCAGCAGCTCGGCGAGCGCGCGCTGCGCCTCGTCGGGCTCGGCGGCGGCGATCAGCGCCGCGCCCGCGCCCTCCGGCGCACAGCCGAGCGCCTTGGCGATCGCCGCCAGTGCCGCGGGCAAGGCCGCTGGATCGACCACCAGCTGGGTGGCGGCGTGATTGAGTTCGAGTTCGAGCGGATTGACGCAGCCGACCCCGGCCCCGGCGAGCGCGGCCTTGCGGATACGGTGGGCGAGCAGCGGCTGCTCCTGGCGCAGGTCGCTGCCGATCACCAGGATCGCGCGCCGGGTCTCGAGTTCGGCGATGGTGCAGCCGAGCCAGGGGCGCAGCGGCGCCACCGCGTCGTCGCGGAAGTCCTGCTGACGCAGTCGGCTGTCGATGTCGGCGACGCCGAGTCCACGCGCCACCCGCTGCGCGAGATAGAGTTCCTCGAGGGTGGCGTTGGGTGCCAGCCACCAGCCGGTGGTGGCCGGATCGGCGGCCTTGAGCCGCTCGGCCACCAGGGTCATCGCCTCGCCCCAGGCTACCGCCTGCCAGGCGCCGTCGCGCTTGATCATCGGCTGGGTGAGGCGGTCGGCGGCGTGCAGGCCCTCGTAGCTGAAGCGGTCGCGATCGGCGATCCAGGTCTCGTTGACTGTCTCGTTGTCGTTGGGGTGGACCCGCAGCACCTGGTCGCGACGCACGTGCAGGCGCAGGTTGGCGCCGACTCCGTCGTGCGGGGAGATGCTGTCGCGACCGGTCAGCTCCCAGGCGCGGGCCTGGAAGCGATAGGGCTTGGAGGTCAGGGCGCCGACCGGACAGAGGTCGATGACATTGCCCGAGAGTTCGTGCTCTACGGCGACCGCGGTGAAGGTGCCGATGCGCATCGTCTCGCCGCGCCCGGTGGCGCCCAGCTCGCGCACCCCGGCGATCTCGGCGCCGAAGCGCACGCAGCGGGTACAGTGGATGCAGCGGGTCATCTCGGTGGCGATCAGTGGGCCGAGGTCTTCGTCCTCGACCACCCGCTTGCGCTCGCTGTAGCGCGACACATCGCCGCCGTAGCCCATGGCCACGTCCTGCAGCTCGCACTCGCCGCCCTGATCGCAGATCGGACAGTCGAGCGGGTGATTGATCAGCAGGAACTCCATCGTGCCCTCCTGGGCATCGATGGCCTTGGGCGAGCGCGTCTGAACCGTCATCCCGTCACTGACCGGGGTCGCGCAGGCCGGCACCGGCTTGGGGAAGGGACGACCGCCGGCCTCGGCCTCGACCAGACACATCCGACAGTTCGCCGCAATGGACAGCTTCTTGTGATAGCAGAAGCGGGGAATGGTAATGCCCTCACGGTCGGCGACCGCGATGATCATCTCCCCCGGCGCTGCCTCACAGGCACGGCCGTCGATCTCGATGGTGATCTTGTCCGTCATTAAGGTCTCTCGATCGGCACCAGTGACGCGGCCTCCAGAGGGCCGCATTGAGACGCCCGAGGTGCACTCGCTACGGGGCGCCAGGATGTCCGCCGCAGCGGACACCGTCTGCTCATGGATTCACGGTCGGCGGCGGCGCGGCCGCCCGCCGACAGAGGATGGCTCGATGGGCGCGGCCGCTCAGGCGACCATGCTGCGTCCGTGTTCGATCAGGTACGCGAACTCGTGCCGGTAGTGCTTGAGGAAGCTCTGCACCGGCATCGCCGCGGCATCGCCGAGGGCACAGATGGTGCGCCCGCCGATCCGGCCGGCCACGCTCTCGAGCAGCTCCAGGTCCTCGGCGCGCCCCTGGCCGTCGAGGATGCGTTTGAGCACCCGCGCCAGCCAGCCGGTGCCCTCGCGACACGGCGTGCACTGGCCGCAGGACTCGTGCATGTAGAAGTGCGAGAGGTTGTGCAGCACATGCACCATGCAGGTGCCCTCGGCGATCACGATCACCGCCCCCGAGCCGAGCATCGAGCCGGCCTTGGCGATGGAGTCGTAGTCCATGTCGGTCTGCATCATGATCTCGCCCGGCACCACCGGGACCGAGGAGCCACCAGGGATCACCGCCTTCAGCGGACGACCATCGAGTACGCCCCCACACATTTCCAGCAGATCGCGGAAAGGCGTGCCGAGCGGCACCTCGAAGTTGTTCGGACGATTGACGTGGCCACTGACCGAGAACAGCTTGGGACCGCCGTTGTTGGGCCGTCCCTGCTCGAGGAACCACTGCCCGCCACGCTCCAGGATCACCGGCACCGAGGCCAGCGATTCGGTGTTGTTGATGGTGGTCGGGCAACCGTAGAGGCCCTGCTGGGCGGGGAACGGCGGCTTGTAGCGCGGCTGCCCCTTCTTGCCCTCGATCGACTCGAGCAGCGCGGTCTCCTCGCCACAGATGTAGGCGCCGGCGCCGCAGTGGACATAGAGATCGAAGTCGACCCCAGAGCCGAGCAGGTCGCGCCCCAGCAGCCCGGCCTCATAGGCCTCGCCGAGCGCCTCCTCGAAGCGCGCGATCGGTTCGTAGAACTCGCCGCGGATGTAGTTGTACCCGGCGGTGGCGCCGATGCAGTAGCCGGCGATGGCCATGCCCTCGATCACCTGGTGCGGGTTGTAGCGCAGGATGTCGCGGTCCTTGCAGGTGCCCGGCTCGCCTTCGTCGGAGTTGCAGACGATGTATTTCTGCCCCGGTGCGGTGCGCGGCATGAAGCTCCACTTCAGCCCGGTGGGGAAACCCGCGCCACCGCGTCCACGCAGATTGGAGCGCTTGACCTCTTCGATCAGGTCATTGGGATCGGGGCGCTCGCGGAGGATACGCTCCCACTGGACATAGCCGCCGACGCTGCGATAGGCCTCGAGACTGTGCCGCGTCGCGGCGTCGAGGTGCATGGTGCGAAAGCATACGGTGTTCTGGTTCTCGACCATGGTCTCACTCCAGCCCGTCGATGAGTTCGTCGAGCGCCTCCGGCGAGAGGTTCTCGTGGTAGGTCTTGTCGACCAGCACCGCCGGCGCATGACGGCAGGCCCCGAGACATTCCACTTCCTTGAGGGTGAAGCGACCATCGGCGGTGGTCTCGCCCGGACCGACCCCGTACTTCTCGCCGACGTGCTCGATCAGCGTCTCGGAGCCGCGCAGCATGCAGGAGACGCTGTTGCAGACACAGACCTTGTGCCGCCCCTGGGGTTCGAGGTCGTACATGCCGTAGAAGGTGGCGACCTCGTAGACGGCCACCTCGGGCATGTCGAGATAGACCGCCAGGTCGTCCATCAGCTCGCGGGTGAGCCAGCCACCGTTGGCGTCCTGCAGCAGGGTCAGTGCGGGCATCACCGCCGACTGCTGCCAGTCCTCGGGGTAACGGGTCAGCAAGGCGTCGATCGCCTCGCGCAGCTCTGCGGTGAACAGGGTCGACTTGTCGCGATCGTGCGCGACGGTGAGCGGTGTGGTGCGAAAACTCATCAGCGATCGATCTCCCCGAAGACGATATCCAGCGTCCCGATGATGGCCACCACGTCGGCGATCATGTGACCGCGCGACATCTCGTCGAGAGCGGCCAGATGGGGGAAGCCGGGGGCGCGAATCTTCAACCGGTAAGGCTTGTTGGCCCCGTCGGAGACGATGTAGCAACCGAACTCGCCCTTGGGCGCCTCGACCGCGGCATAGACCTCGCCGGGCGGCGTGCAATAGCCCTCACTGAAGAGCTTGAAGTGATGGATCAGGGCTTCCATGTCCTCCTTCATCCGCTCGCGCGAGGGCGCGATCACCTTGGCATCGTCGATGCGCACCGGGCCAGGGTTGGCGCGCAACCAGTCGATACACTGGCGGATGATGCGGTTGGACTGGCGCATCTCCTCCATGCGCACCAGATAGCGATCGTAGCAGTCGCCGTTGACGCCGATCGGGATGTCGAAGTCGACCTTGTCGTAGGCGGCATAGGGCTGCTTCTTGCGCAGGTCCCAGGCGATCCCCGAACCGCGCAGCATCGGCCCGGTGAAACCAAGGGCCTGGGCACGCTCGGGCGAGACCACGCCGATGCCGACGGTACGCTGCTTCCAGATGCGGTTGTCGGTGAGCAGGGTCTCGTACTCGTCGACGTGCTTGGGGAAGCGCTCGGTGAAGTCCTCGAGGAAATCGAGCAGGGAGCCCTGGCGATTGGCGTTGCGCCGGGTCATTTCCTTGGCGCCGTGCCACTTGGAGCCGGCCTTGTCGAACTGCGGCATGCGCTCGGGGAGGTCGCGATTGACCCCGCCCGGACGATAATAGGTCGCGTGCATGCGCGCGCCGCTGACCGCCTCGTAGCAGTCGAACAGGTCCTCGCGCTCGCGGAAGCAGTAGAGGAACACGCTCATCGCACCGATGTCGAGCGCGTGCGCGGCCAACCACATCAGGTGGTTGAGGATGCGCGTGATCTCGTCGTACATGGTGCGGATGTACTGCGCGCGCTCCGGCACCTCGACCCCGAGCAGCTGCTCGATGGCGCGCACGTAACCGTGCTCGTTGCACATCATCGAGACATAGTCGAGCCGGTCCATGTAACCGATGCTCTGGTTGTAGGGCTTGCTCTCGGCGAGCTTCTCGGTGGCGCGATGCAGCAGGCCGACGTGCGGATCGGCACGCTGGATGACCTCACCGTCGAGTTCGAGCACCAGACGCAGCACGCCGTGGGCAGAGGGATGCTGGGGACCGAAATTGATGGTGTAGTTGCGAATCTCAGGCATCACCTGGCTCCTGGCTGGGGTCGGACCCGGCGGACGCGTCACCACGAATCACTCGCGGCACCAACACCCGCGGCTCGATCGAGACCGGCTCGTAGACCACGCGGGCCTGCTCGGGGTCGTAGCGCATCTCGACCTGGCCGATCAGCGGGAAGTCCTTGCGGAAGGGATGCCCGACGAAGCCGTAGTCGGTGAGGATGCGACGCAGGTCGGGATGACCGCGGAAGAGGATGCCGTAGAGATCGAAGGCCTCGCGCTCGAACCAGTTGGCCGCCGGCCAGAGGTCGACCACCGAGTCGACCATCGGCTGGGCACCGCCGGCATGGACCCGCAACCGCAACCGGCGGTTGTAGGCCAGCGAGAGCAGGTGGTAGGCCACCACGAAGCGCTTGGGGTCGTCGAGTTCGAGTTCGGGGTCGCGGTCGACACCGCGCCCGAAGCCGGTGAAGGAGGCCGTCTCGGTCTCCCACTCAGACTCGCCGTAGGCGGCGTAATCGACGCCGCAGACGTCGATCAGTTGCTCGAAGCGCAACGCCTCGTGGTCGCGCAGGGTCAGGCACACGTCGAGCAGACGCTCGGAGGGTACCACCAGGGTCAGCTCACCAAACTGCTCCAGCAGCTCACAGCCGTATTCCGCGAGCTGCTCGCGAAGAGTGGCGGCGAGCGCATCCAGCCTGGCGTTGCGGGTCAGGTGCTCTGTAGACATGGATTATGGAGACTGCTGTCAGCGGGCGATGGTGTTCGTTCGGCGGATCTTGTTCTGCAGTTGCAGAATGCCGTAGAGCAGCGCCTCGGCGGTCGGCGGGCAGCCGGGCACGTAGACATCCACCGGCACGATGCGATCGCAGCCGCGCACGACGGAATAGGCGTAGTGATAGTAGCCGCCGCCATTGGCGCAGGAGCCCATGGAGATCACCCAGCGCGGCTCGGCCATCTGATCGTAGACCTTGCGCAGGGCCGGGGCCATCTTGTTGACCAGGGTGCCGGCGACGATCATCACGTCGGACTGGCGCGGACTCGGACGGAAGATGATGCCGAAGCGGTCGAGGTCGTAGCGCGCGGCACCGGCGTGCATCATCTCGATCGCGCAGCAGGCCAGACCAAAGGTCATCGGCCACATCGAACCGGTGCGCGCCCAGTTGATGAGCTTGTCGGCCGTCGTGGTGACGATGCCTTCTTCAAGAACCCCTTCTATTCCCATTCCAGTGCGCCCTTCTTCCACTCATAGATGAAGCCGACCACCAGGATGCCGAGGAAGATCGCCATCGACCAGAAGGCAAAGACCCCAAGGTCATCCAGCACGACCGCCCAGGGAAAGAGGAAGGCGATCTCCAGATCGAACAAGATAAAGAGGATTGCGACCAAGTAGTAACGGACGTCGAACTTCAGACGTGCGTTCTCGAAGGCCTCGAAGCCGCACTCGTAGGGGGAGTCCTTTTCCTGATCCGGTCGGCGCGGCCCCAGCAGGTATCCGAGCCCAAGTGACCCGACACCCACCAGGATCCCCACGAGGATAAAGATCAGGATGGGCAAATAGTTCTCGAGCACCTTGACCCCCGTGTTTCATGGTTTGCTTATAAAGCCGGAAGACTGAGTCTAGTGCAGCGTCAACGACAGTGTCAACCCGACACTCAATCAAAAATATTAGGATTTTCAATCCCTTAGAATATTTATACCGGCACAAAAAAACGGCATACCAGATCCTGGTATGCCGTTTGCTGTTTGGTGCCGACGGCCAGACTCGAACTGGCACGGCTTTCGCCACTACCCCCTCAAGATAGCGTGTCTACCAATTTCACCACGTCGGCAATAAATTTTATTCGCTTTTACCGAACTCGACAGATGAACCATCTGCCTGTCCGTCAGCGTGTCCCACTACATTATCAGAATTTTCGTCGCTGTCAACAGAAACTTCTGCAGTAGGCATGGCGGGGACATCCGGAGCACCCTGAGTGGCGCTGTCATCGGAATCCACACCAGGGACCGAGGGCACGTCGGACGGCACCAGGGTTTCCGGCGCGGCCTCGATCAGCACGGCATCGTCCATGTCTTCCATGAAGCCTTCCGGCTCGCCGACCTGGGTCGCGAAGTAAGCCAGCGCCATGCTGGTCAGGAAGAACAGTGTCGCGAAAATTGCGGTCGCGCGCGTCAGGAAGGAGCCTGACCCTTGCGAACCGAAAACGGTTTGCGATGCACCGCTTCCGAAAGCGGCTCCAGCGTCGGCACCCTTGCCGTGCTGAATGAGGACCAAGCCTATCAGGCCCAGCGACAGGAAGACCTGGACAATTGTCAAAATGGTTTGCATGCCTGACTCGTTACCCTGGGCTAACCTGCCGCCGCCTCTGCAGCGCGACAGATCGCGAGAAAATCATCAGCGTCCAGCGACGCGCCGCCGATCAGTCCGCCATCGATATCCGGCTGTGCCAGCAGTTCGGCCGCGTTACCGGGCTTCATGCTGCCACCGTAGAGAATCCGCAGCGCCTGCGCAATTCGCTGATCCGATGCGGCAATTCTTGCGCGCACGAAGGCGTGGACCTGCTGCGCCTGCTCAGGAGTCGCAGTCTTGCCGGTACCGATCGCCCAGACCGGCTCGTAAGCGATGTCGAGCGCGGCGAAGACCTCGATGCCGGCAACCTGGAGCACGCCGTCGAGTTGTGCGGCGATGACCGCCTCGGTCTCGCCGCACTCGCGCTGCTCCAGCGTCTCGCCGATGCAGAGGATGGGGCGCATCCCGCTGGCGATGACCGATTGCAGCTTGCGCGCAATCAGGGTGTCTGACTCGGCGTGATACTCACGGCGTTCGGAGTGCCCGCAGATCACGTAGCGACAGCCGAACTCGGCCAGCATCGCTGCCGCGACCTCGCCGGTATAGGCACCAGCGGACTCGGCGCTGACGTCCTGGGCGCCGAGACGCACCACGCCATCGGCGAGTTCGGCCTCACCGAGCGCCAGATAGGGGAAGGGGGGACAGACCGCGACCTCGACTCCTTGGAGCGAGGCGGCTCCCGCTGTTACACCGCCGAGCAGCAGCTGCGCGTCGCGCTTGCTGCCGTTCATCTTCCAGTTCCCTGCAATCAGTGGCGCTCGCATGGCAAAGACTCCGTCCTGATCGAGCCGGGTAATCTACCCGCTTAGCCTATCCCTTGCAAGCCAAAGGGCGCGGATGTGCGTATCATGGGGGCTGGACAGGCGCTCGCCTCCCGTACCGCCCTACCTCGACTATCGATTACACTCGCGACATGGCTAAAGGAAAGAAGAACAAGACCGACGGCGGCTCGACCATCGCGCTCAACAAGAAGGCGAGCCACGACTACTTCATCGAGCAACGCCTGGAGGCGGGCTTGGCACTCGAGGGCTGGGAGGTCAAGAGCCTGCGCGCCGGGCGCATCCAGCTCAAGGAGAGCTACGTCAAGATCCTCCATGGCGAGGGCTACCTGATCGGCGCCCACATCTCGCCGCTGCAGACCGCCTCCACCCACATCAACCCCGACCCCACGCGATCGCGCAAGCTGCTGCTCAAGCGCCACGAACTCAACCGCCTGATCGGCCAGACCGAGCGCGCCGGCTTCACCCTGGTGCCCACGGCCATGTACTGGAAGCGCGGTCGTGCCAAGCTCGAGATCGGCCTCGGCAAGGGCAAGAAGCAACACGACAAGCGCACCACCGAGAAGGATCGTGACTGGCAGCGCGAGAAGGAGCGGCTGTTCAAGGGCAACTGAGCCGCCACGACCAGCGCCCTCCCCCGGCACACCCCACTTGCCGGAGAACTCTCGCTCTTCTATAGTGTCGATCTGATTACCTGGGGGCGACTGGCTTCGACGTGGGTCGCGAAACCTAAGGTGCATGCCGAGGTGCGGTTGACCTCGTAAAACCCTCCGCAAACTTATAGTTGCCAACGACGACAACTACGCTCTCGCTGCTTAATCCCAGCGGGCCTCTGACCGTCACTTGCCTGTGGGCGGCGGATTCCAGGGGTAACCTCACACAGGATCGTGGTGACGGGAGTCCGGACCTGATCCACTAAAACCTAACGGACTCGCCGACTGATCGCCCTGCCCTTCGGGCGGCAGAAGGCTAAAAACAATAGAGTGGGCTAAGCATGTAGGACCGAGGGCAGAGGGCTTGCGGACGCGGGTTCGATTCCCGCCGCCTCCACCAAGCAAACAAAAAAGGCCAACCATGAATGGTTGGCCTTTTTTGTTGCGCGGGCGAAGAAAATCATTGGGACTCGATATCTGAGAGACTCCACTGATCGCCCTACTACTACAGCCGCACATCATTATGGCGGCCCAGCCCCTCGCGCTCGATAATGACAGACCCTGGCCCGCGCCTGATGTCGTCGTCGCCAATCCGACCAGGCGATGACAGCATCAGGCGGGGCGCGTTCGCGCCACAACAGCGCCTCGAGCAGGTGCCGGATCTCAGGGGCGGTCAGTGCGATCCGCCCGGCGACAGCGCCCCCTTTTTCGCCCGTCGTTGCAGCACGACGAGGCAGGCATGGGCCAGCAGCGCAAGGGTGATATGGCGATGCCAAGCCGGCCAGCGGCGCACCTCATACTCGTCGAGCCCACACTGCTGCTTGGCCAGCTCGAAGCCGACCTCGATCGCCCAGCGCTGCCCGGCGACCTTGGCCAGGCGCTCGAGTGTGGCCTCGGCGCGGGGCGCGAAGGCGATGTAGTAGGCCCGCTCCTCGGGGCGGTTGCAGTTGCGCCGCACCACCAGCCAATGCCCCCAGGCGCGCTCCTCGGCGCTGAGCTGCAGGCGCCACAGCGGCACCCAGGCCCACTCGAAGGTGCGCGCGCCCTTGCTCCCGGCGCCGACGGCGTGGCGCTGCCAGGCCGTCTCTGGCAGCGCCTT
This sequence comes from Marichromatium purpuratum 984, assembly GCF_000224005.2. NCBI lineage: Bacteria > Pseudomonadati > Pseudomonadota > Gammaproteobacteria > Chromatiales > Chromatiaceae > Marichromatium > Marichromatium purpuratum. The sequence continues at coordinate 935,812 of NZ_CP007031.1, read as the reverse complement.
GGCCAGTGCCGCGACACGATGGGTCTGCGGGCCATCGAACCACACCGGTTCATTGCCCGCCACGGCGAGCACGAAGGGCTGTTGGCGCGCCTCGAGCCACAGGCGCAGCTTGCGATCCTTACCGTAGACGGCATCGCCCGTCACCCAGCCACAAGGTACCCCGGCATCGAGTGCGCGCTCGAGCATCGTACGCGCCAGGGCTGGTTTGGTCTGGAAGCGGCGTGCCTGCTCCGGGACGCCGGCCTCGGCGCAGCGTGCGGGGTCATTCGCCCAACATTTGGGCAGGTACAGCGCCCGATCGATGAAGGCCGCGCCGTGCCGGCTGGCGTAACACAGAAACACCCCGATCTGACTGTTCTCGACCCGGCCCGCCGTGCCGCTGTACTGGCGCTGCACCCCCACCGAGTGCGTGCCCTTCTTCAAGAAACCGGTCTCATCGACGATCAGCACCGCCTCGGCGTCGCCCAGCGCCTCGACGACATAGGCACGCAGCACCTCGCGCGCCGCCTCGGCGTCCCAGCGTGCCGTGTTGAGCAGGCGCTGCACCCCGTCCGGGCGCCGTTCGCCCAAGGTTTCGGCCAGCTGCCAACCGTTCTTGCGTGGCACTGTCGTCAGCAGCCCTTGCAGATAACCCCGCGCTCGGGCGCGCGGCTCAGGACGACGAAAACACGCCGCCAGGCGCTGATGGATCCTGTCCAGTTCCGTCTCCCAGCCAGAGACCTCGCTGTACTTCATGTTGTTTGAAAACCAAGCCGTTGAGTCCACATATCACAACACAAAAAATATGCGGCTGTAGTACTACGTTTTGTACGAAAAGTAGTGCCTGAGGCATCTACGGATGCAAGCAAGCGTGAACATTGCCGAGAAGCTGGTCGCCAACTTGTCGTAACGGGTGGCGATGCGTCGACAGGACTTGAGCCAGCCGAACAGCCGCTCGATGACGTTGCGCTTGCAATAGCTGGGCTTGTTCAGTATCCGAGGGCGGCCAGGCTTGGGTTTGCGCACGCCCTTGCGCTGCGGGATCACCGGACGGATACCGCGCCGATCGCAATAGCGGCGTAAGTCGTCGGCATCGTAGCCCTTGTCGGCGAGCAGTTGGCGGCAACGGGTGCGCGGACGACCTCGATGAGCGCTGGGCAAGCGGACCTGATCGAGGAGCGGTTGGGCATGGCGAATGTCGCTGTGCTGGCCTGGGGAGAGCAGAAAGCTCAAGGGAACGCCCTTGGCATCGCAGAGCAGGTGGATCTTGGTCGTCAGGCCGCCGCGACTGCGCCCGAGCGCATGGCTCAGCGGCTCCTGCGGCCCCCCTTTTTCCGCCGCCAGCGGCGGCGCGCGTGGCACGGATCGAGGTCGAGTCGATCATCCAGGTCTCCAGATCGATCAACCCATCCTCGCGCAGCCGGATGTGCAGCCGGTCCAGGACCTTGGTGAAGGTGCCGTCGTCACGCCAGTCGCGAAACCGCTGGTAGACCGTCGACCAGGGACCGAAGCGCTCGGGCAGGTCGCGCCACGCCGCACCCGAGCACAGCACCCAGAAGATGCCGTTGAGCATCAGGCGGTCATCCCGGCGTGGGCGACCGGTACGCTGCGGATGGGAAAACAGATCGGCGATCAGCTCCCAGGCCTCTTCTGGGAGTTCGTAACGTCTCGACATCTGGCCTCTTCTCCTGCAAGAACGAGGTCAGTGTAACAAGCAGGGTTTTCGTACAAAACGTAGTACTACAGCCGCATATTTTTTGTGTTGTGATATGTGGACTCAACGGCTTGGTTTTCAAACAACATGAAGTACAGCGAGGTCTCTGGCTGGGAGACGGAACTGGACAGGATCCATCAGCGCCTGGCGGCGTGTTTTCGTCGTCCTGAGCCGCGCGCCCGAGCGCGGGGTTATCTGCAAGGGCTGCTGACGACAGTGCCACGCAAGAACGGTTGGCAGCTGGCCGAAACCTTGGGCGAACGGCGCCCGGACGGGGTGCAGCGCCTGCTCAACACGGCACGCTGGGACGCCGAGGCGGCGCGCGAGGTGCTGCGTGCCTATGTCGTCGAGGCGCTGGGCGACGCCGAGGCGGTGCTGATCGTCGATGAGACCGGTTTCTTGAAGAAGGGCACGCACTCGGTGGGGGTGCAGCGCCAGTACAGCGGCACGGCGGGCCGGGTCGAGAACAGTCAGATCGGGGTGTTTCTGTGTTACGCCAGCCGGCACGGCGCGGCCTTCATCGATCGGGCGCTGTACCTGCCCAAATGTTGGGCGAATGACCCCGCACGCTGCGCCGAGGCCGGCGTCCCGGAGCAGGCACGCCGCTTCCAGACCAAACCAGCCCTGGCGCGTACGATGCTCGAGCGCGCACTCGATGCCGGGGTACCTTGTGGCTGGGTGACGGGCGATGCCGTCTACGGTAAGGATCGCAAGCTGCGCCTGTGGCTCGAGGCGCGCCAACAGCCCTTCGTGCTCGCCGTGGCGGGCAATGAACCGGTGTGGTTCGATGGCCCGCAGACCCATCGTGTCGCGGCACTGGCCAAGGCGCTGCCAGAGACGGCCTGGCAGCGCCACGCCGTCGGCGCCGGGAGCAAGGGCGCGCGCACCTTCGAGTGGGCCTGGGTGCCGCTGTGGCGCCTGCAGCTCAGCGCCGAGGAGCGCGCCTGGGGGCATTGGCTGGTGGTGCGGCGCAACTGCAACCGCCCCGAGGAGCGGGCCTACTACATCGCCTTCGCGCCCCGCGCCGAGGCCACACTCGAGCGCCTGGCCAAGGTCGCCGGGCAGCGCTGGGCGATCGAGGTCGGCTTCGAGCTGGCCAAGCAGCAGTGTGGGCTCGACGAGTATGAGGTGCGCCGCTGGCCGGCTTGGCATCGCCATATCACCCTTGCGCTGCTGGCCCATGCCTGCCTCGTCGTGCTGCAACGACGGGCGAAAAAGGGGGCGCTGTCGCCGGGCGGATCGCACTGACCGCCCCTGAGATCCGGCACCTGCTCGAGGCGCTGTTGTGGCGCGAACGCGCCCCGCCTGATGCTGTCATCGCCTGGTCGGATTGGCGACGACGACATCAGGCGCGGGCCAGGGTCTGTCATTATCGAGCGCGAGGGGCTGGGCCGCCATAATGATGTGCGGCTGTAGTAGTAGGACGCGAAGCGTGATCTAAGCCCGCGAGCCGCAAAATCTTGAGGACGCAGCCCGCCCACACCCCACCAACCTAACCGCTCACGCAGCTGCTCAGTCGGGTAAGCGCTTCGGCAAACGGCTACGCCTGGGGCTGTGAAAGGGGCGCTTTCACTGACTGGAGCAAGCGCTGACGGCCCTGTAGCCGACATGCGCTCAGAGCCCGCGCCCCTGGGCATGGACCCGGTCGAAGGCCGCTTCGAGCACGGCGTGGGTCCCGCGCAGGCCGTCGATCACCTGTCCGGCCCAGTCGAAATAGGCGCGCTGGCGCTCACGGCTCCAGTCCGGCGGGGGCGAGTCGAGGATGTCGCGCAGGTTGCAGATCTTGTCGGCGAGCTTGACCAGGCGCGCCTGCTCGGAGAGCTGCGGGGCGTGCTCGATCTGCAGCCGTTTACGCTCGTGCTGGGCCAGCGACCTGTCGTCGCTGACCTCGAGTACCACGGCGGCGACCTCACGACCGAAGTGCGCGATCAGCTCCGCTTCGGTGGTGGCGGTGTCCTCGATGGTGTCGTGCAGCAGTGCGGCACAGAGCACCACGGGGTCAGTCACCCCGGCCTCGTCGATCAGCACCCGGGTCAGGGCGATCGGGTGGTTGATATAGGGCGAGGCGCGCTCGTCCTTGCGGCGCTGGTCGCGGTGCTTGTCCGCGGCGAAGTCGAGCGCGCGCACGAAGTCGGCCAGGGACTCATACTGCATCGTCGTCATCTTCTTTACTCCTCGGGGCCACCTCATCCCGGACGACGGCCTTGGCCAACGGAACGAGACGACGGGCATGGGGGCTCGCATGGACCCGCCGGGCACCGTCTCGCATCCAGCATCACGCCCCCGTCCATGAGCCTGGTAAGGCCACATGCAGCGATGATTGATGGAATCCTGCGACAAGGCGCGGCTGCGGTTCAACCCCGAATCACCGATGACGACCCTGCGCTACGGCGATCACCAGATCGATATCCGCCAACGTGGCCAAGGGATGATTCGAGACGCAACGCCGACCAAGGGTTCAGCGGATCGGTGACAGGGAGAGGTGAAGCGAGCGATGGACAACAACCTGACCGCGCTCGCACACGATTGCAGGATACGGCCGGATCTCGCTAGCCATCAAGAATCAACGCCCCGAGGGGGTCAGACTCCAGACCATTCGACGACACGAAGGGACTCGACGGTGTCCGAGCATATCCCGGTAACGCACCGCCCCCGGCAAGCGCGGCAGCAAGCAGGGACAGATGAGGCAGGCAGCAACACCAGCGGCATGTCATCGGCGGTGAGGATCGCAACGGCGCTGGGATAGCCGCCGTGCGGTGCGAATTCGCGCTTGCGGGAATGGTCGGCGCCTCACCGAATATCGAGCGTGACGACAGGCATCGAGTCCAACCCCAGCGCCCACGCGAGCGGAGGCCCGGGAACGCTCCATGTCAGCGGCAGCCCGGCCCATCCTGGGCCAAGACGTCGATCAAGCCGAGCAGCACCCTCAGCATTACCGCGACACGCCGTGCCAGACACGACACACCCAGCGGCCCATGTCCACCCGGAAGAGGCTAAACACGTCCGTCATCAACCGTGCCAGCGCAGCCGACCGCCGGAACGCGCGAAACTGCTGGCGATCAGCGCCTCCCATGGTGAGGCCTCTCCACCCAACAGACAGAGCGCGGCCCGCGTCTGTACCGACAGACGCCAGCGTCCCTGCCGGGTCGCGGCGAGCCAGGCCCGGGCGAGTTCGCACTCCAGCTCCGCATCGGGCGGCTTGCGCATGCCCGCGCGACGTTGCAGGGGCGGCGCGGATGGCGAGCGCGAACCATGTCTCCAACGAACACCGGGCGATGCCTGGGCACATCTCCAGCAACGAAAGATACAAGTTTTGGCGGGGGGTGCGTCGCCCCCTGAACAGTCATTTTCGGTCATCGTGCATCTCCGTGGTCTGATTGCGCAGCGGATCGCACATGCGGGAGCAGCCCACCGGGCGATCCAATCGGTCGCCTACAGCCATTCCGTCCCTGGACTTGTGCAAGAGTACAGGGCAGCGCGGCCACGCCAACGACCGCTCATCATGTTGCAGCGCAAAACGCCCTTACCCTGGTTCAACCGTCGGACCGAAAAAATCCACCACATATCCCCACCCCCCCATGCATCGACATCCAGGCGCTATGCTCAAACGCCCGACACGGCCCCACCGAGACAACACAGGAGATATTAGAGATGACCACGCCATCGACCCATGCCCCCTTCGCGCTCACCATCGCTCTGCTCGGCGCGCTGACCCTCACCGGCTGTGAACAAGAGGGACCGGCCGAGGAGGCCGGGCGCAAGATCGATCAACAGGCAGAACAGGTCGGTCAACAACTGGAGCAGGCTCGCGACGCCGTCACCGAGGCACTCGAGGATGCCGGAGACCGGCTCGAGCAGGCCACCGACCAGCTCGAGGGTAGCGGCGAGCGCTGACACCCCGAGGTCCGGCCCGCTCGATGCAGGCAGCGCGGCGGGCCGAGGGTGTCAGCGCAGTTGACGCCCCCCCTCTCCGCCGGGCGCCAAGGACGCGCCGCGTGGCGAGCCGGAGGCCGGCAGGCCGGCGACCCGCCAGGCTGTCCGCACTCCCCCGAACAGACGCTCGGCACAATCCACCGGAAGACCCAGCGCCCGACACGGATCGATACGCGCGCATCCCTCCAGATAGTCACCTCGCAACCGATCGATCAGGTCCCAGTGCGTCTCGGTCAACTCACCGAGGCGCAGCTCGGCGGCGATCGCCAGCGCCAGGTCGCGACTCCACAGCTCGGGGTCCTCGAGAAAACCCTGCTCGTCGAATAGGTCCTGATGGCATGGGGTCGAATCGTCCATCGCAACCTCCAGCATCGGTGGTCGGATTGGGGTCACGCAGCCAGGCTGCGCCCTGCCCTACACAAGGTAGACGGCGATCACGCAAACGGTAGCCCGAGCAGAGCCAGCAACCACCGCTGCGCACCACAAGATGACGACCGATGTCACGGCGCCGTCCACGAATCGTCACGCCCATCTGGTGAAATCGCGCGCCTGGGGGGAAACCCCATGTCGAGAAGGTCTATCCCGAACCCAAGGAATCTGGTGACCGGAGCCTCCCGGTCATCGCTATATCGCGAGGATCCGTAGCAATGATCGACAGCAAGCCACGCACCCTGGCCGGTGCCCTGCTCCTGGGGTTGTGCGCACTGGGCGCCACCAGCGCAAGCGCCGCGCCCAAGTACATCTTCTATTTCATCGGCGACGGTATGGCCAGCCCGCAAATCCATGCCACCGAGGCCTATCTCGGCGCCCTGCAACAGGACGACGCCGAGCCCGGTGGGACCAAGTCGGTGGCGCTGCACATGAGTCAGTTCCCGGTCCAGGGGATGCAGACGAGCTATGCCAACGACCGCCTGATCACCGGCTCGGCGGCCGCCGGCACCGCGCTCGCCTGCGGGCTCAAGACCAACATCGGGGTCATCGCCATGGACCCGAGCGCCACTCGGCCCTACACCACCCTCGCCGAACTGGCCAAGCGCAAGGGGATGAAGGTCGGCATCATCAGCAGCGTCTCGCTCGATCACGCCACCCCGGCGGTGTTCTATGCCCACGAGTCGAGCCGCAACAACTACGAGCAGATCGACCAGGCGCTGCTGGCGAGCGACGTCGACTACTTCGGCGGTGGCGGCCTGCGGGTCAACAAATGGAAGAGCGCGCAATACGCCGACCTGAGCAACGCCGAGCGCTATACCCTGGTGCGCGAGTGGGCGCGCGCCCGCGGCTTCCAGTACGCCGACGACCGCGCCACCTTCGACACTCTCGCACCGGGGCTGCGCACCATCGCCATCAACCCCTATCTCGACGGCTCCAACGCCATTCCCTATGCGCTCAACCGCAAGGCCGGCAACTACCCCGGCGGGCCCTACGAGGGCTCGATCAGCCTCGCCGAGTTCACCGCCAAGGGCATCGCCGTGCTCGATAACCCACAGGGCTTCTTCATGATGATCGAGGGCGGCAAGATCGACTGGGCCGCGCACGCCAACGACGCCCGTGCCGCGATTGAGGAGACCCTCGCCTTCGACGACGCCATCCGGGTCGCCGCCGACTTCGGCGCCCGCTATCCCGATGAGACCCTGATCGTGGTCACCGGCGATCACGAGTGCGGCGGCATGACGCTCGGTTTCGCCGGCACCGCCTATGACACCTATTTCGAGGTGCTCGCCGGCCAGCAGCTCGCCTACGACGACTTCGACGACCGGGTGTTCGAGGCCTATCTCGCCCAGTTCGACACCGCCCCGCCAAACATCGACGCAACCCTCTGGGAGCTGGTCTCGACCTACTTCGGACTCGACGGCGCCAAGCTCACCGAGACCCTCGATGACGACCTCAGTGACTACGAACTCGGCCTCCTCGAGGCCGCCTACGACAAGGCCGCACACAACCACAGCGACAACGTCGCCGAGGCCGACACCCTGCTCTACGGCGGCTACAACCCGTTCTCGGTGACTCTCACCCACCTGCTCAACCGCCGTGCCGGGATCGCCTGGACCTCCTATTCGCACACTGCGGTACCGGTACCGGTGCTGGCCACCGGTGCCGAGGCCTGGCGCTTCGGCGGCTATTACGACAACACCGAGGTGGCACGGCGTATCGCCGCAGCCATGCGGGTCGAACTCGATCAGTGAGCCCAGCGGGCGCCCCCTGGCGGGGCGCCCGCCACGGCTCGCCTACCAGCGATGAAAAAAGACCTCCTCACCATTTCACTCTTCACCCTGCTCTGTCTGCTGCTGTGGCTGGCGCCCACCGGCTTCGAGCACAGCCGTCCCGAGGGCAGTCTGCTCGCCAAGGCGCTGGTGGTCGCCAGCGACGACGCTGATCTGCGCCAGCACGGCGTGGTGCGCACCGGTACCCAGACACTCACCGTCGAGCTGCTCGACGGCACACAACGCGGACAGCGCGCGCGCGTCACCAACGCACTTACTGGCAAGCTCGAGTTCGACGAGTTCTACCGTCCCGGCGAGCGCCTGCTGGTCGAGTACCGTCTACGCGACGGCGAGATCGGTCTGGCCTATGCGCGCGGTCACTACCGTCTCGATCACCAACTGTTGCTGCTCGGGCTGTTCTGCGGTTTTCTCGTGCTGGTCGCCGGCTGGACCGGGGTCAAGGCGCTGCTCTCCTTCGTCTTCGCCGCGCTGGCGCTGTGGAAGGTGCTGATCCCGCTGTTGCTGCGCGGGTCCGACCCCGTGCTGGTTGCCCTCGCGGTGGTCGCCGGGCTCACCGCCGCGGTCAGCCTGCTGATCGGCGGTCTCAACCGCCGCGGCCTCACCGCCTGTCTCGGCGCGCTCGGCGGGCTGTTGCTCGCCTATGCCCTGGCGCGCATCTTCGCCACCGGTTTCGCGCTCCATGGCGTCGTCCGCCCCTTCACCGAGAATCTGCTCTATGCCGGGTTCGCCGGTCTCGACCTCACCGCGATCTTCCTCGCCGGGATCATCCTCGCCTGCTCGGGCGCGGTGATGGATCTGGCGATGGACATCGCCGCCGCGCTCGACGAGCTGCGCGCCAAGCGTCCCGACCTCGGCGCGCGTGCGCTCTTCGTCTCCGGCATGGCGGTCGGTCGGTCGGTGGTCGGAACCATGACCACCACCCTGCTGCTGGCCTACTCCGGTGGCTACACCACCATGCTGATGGTGTTCATGAGCCAGGGCCTGGCGCTCTCTCAGGTGCTCAATATCCACTTCGTCGCCGCCGAGGTGCTCAACGTCATCGTCGGCAGTTTCGCCCTGGTCGCGGTCGCCCCCCTGACCGCACTCGCCGGCGCCCTGATCTATCGCCACCCGGCACGCTGAAACGACCGATCACGCGGCCGACGCGGCATCCATCACGTATTGCGGGTATCCTGCAGTGTGGCTGCACTCCTCCATGGAGTCGCACCCACATTCGTCTGGTCTACAGACATCGATCAGTCTCGACCCCACTTATCCGCAATGCCATCACACGCCCAACCGGATCGCGAACACCTCGACACAGACAGCCCCGACGCGTCGGGGCTGGCGGCAATCGGCGTGCCGGTGCTGGTACTCGACGACAGCCATCGCATCCACACCGCCAACCCGGCGGCCGTGGCACTGTTCGGTCACGACCCCGTCGGCGAGCACTGCTTCACGCTGCTCGTCGGCGAGACGGCCGCGTGCGCCAACTGCCCGGCCACGCACGCGCACCCCGCGTCGGGGTTGGCACGCAACATCCGCGACGCGGAAGGTCGCGAGCACTACCTGAAGGAATCGCTGGCCCACGGCCCGAACGGCCTGGTGCTCACCCTGGTCGACATCAGCCGCGAGATCGAGGCGCTCAGACGCGCCGATCTCGGTCGCAAGGAGGCCCAGGCCAAGCGCATCATCCTTGAGCGCCAGCACCGCGAGGCGCTGCTCGAGCAGCGCGGACTCAGCCAGCTCATCGATGACCTGCCCGATGCGCTGGTGACGATCTCCTCCGACCACCGCATCCTGCGACGCAATGCCGCCGCCCGGCTGCGGTTTGCCAGGGGCGCGACGGCGGGAAGCTGCTACGAACTGCTCGGTCATGACGTGCCCTGCCCGGACTGCCCGGCCCACGACGGCTTCCCACTCGATGCCGCGCACAAGACCAAGCACCGTCTCGGCGAGCGCTACTACACCGAGCAGCTGATCGATACCGGCGACGGCAACGGCCTGCTGCTGTTTCGCGACACCACCCGCGAGATCCGGTTGATCGAGGAGATCCGGGCACAGCGCGCCACCATCACCCGCAACAACGACCTGCTCTCCGGGCTGGTGCGTCTGGAGTCACTGATGCGCCACGCCGCCACCCCCGTGGATGTCGCCGACGAGCTACTGACGCTGTTCATGTCGGCCTGTGGCAGCGAGGCCGTCGCGCTGCAACTCGACGACGGCCCAACCGAGCCGATCCGCCGTGGCGATGCGCCAGCGGAGCCGACCCCCGACCTACCTCGGCTGGAGATCGTCGGCGGTGACGGTGGACGGGTCGGCGAGGTCTGGTGGCGACCGGGCACCGCCGAGGGCGGCGACGAACTCGCCGGCCTCTTCTTCGAGCCCTTCGGCGCCTATCTGCACAACCGCCGGCTGATGCACCAGCTCGAGGAAAAGGCCAGCACCGATGCCCTCACCGGCGTATACAATCGGGATTATCTACATGCTGCGCTGGAGATGGCACGGCACGATCACGTAACCAGAGCCATGCCGCACGCCCTGGTACTGGCCGACGTCAACCGACTCAAGCAGGCCAACGACCGCTACGGACACGAGGCCGGTGATCGGCTGATACTGGCCGTCTCCGAGCGGCTCTCCCAGGCGGTGCGCGCTTGCGACATCGTCGCCCGGACCGGTGGCGACGAGTTCGTGATCCTGCTCCCCGGGTCCACCGAGAGCGAGGCCGAGGCCCTGGTCGATCATCTCCAGCGGAACGTGTTCTCCGGGGCCAGCATCGAAGTTGCCCCGCGCGAACACCTCCCGATCAGCCTCAGCCTCGGCGCCAGCGGGACCGATCGCACCCCGCCGGAGTCGCTGCTCAAGACCGCCGACGCTCGCATGTACGCCGCCAAGGCGGCTTTCTACAAAGACCACAAATACAACAGATAGGCGCGATCGCATCGTCGCGAGGGACCCATGGCAGAGCCGCAGAACATCGACAAGAACATCGCCTCACTGGTCAAGGCCACAGAATCCATCCTCAACGGCGAATACGAGCGACTCGACATCGACATCGACGCCGAGAGCATGCTCTCGGTGCTGGCGCAGAAGATCAATGCGCTGGTGGTCAACATGAAGAGCGCCGAGACCCCACTCACCAACGCCGGCGAGCAGGCACCGAACGCGGTCAGTCACGCGCGCAACGTGATCGAGCTGATGTCGCAGTCCACCGGCCAGGTACTCGACAACGCCGACCAGCTCTCCCTGGAGATCGAGGGGTTGGAGACCCAGCTGCACAGCAGCCCCCCCTCGAGCACCGAGCACGAGCAGCGTCTCAGCCAGATCAAGCACCATCTGTTCGACATCGTCGCCTCGCAGTCCTACCAGGACGTTGCCCGACAGCGCATGGAACAACTGGTCGAGGACCTCGACCAGATCCGCGACTGGCTCGTCGAGGTGCTGGTGATCCTCAACATCCAGCAAAACAGCTCGATCGAGAACGTCGAACAGAAGGCCCAGCTGCTGCGCGAGGTCAACGGCTCGAATACACCGGAGGCGCTCAAGCAGGATCTGGTCGACGACCTGCTCTCCGAGTTCGGCTTCTAGGCACCACTCCTGCGTCGAACCCCGCCGACACGATCGGCCCGGGCAGCGCCACTCCAGATCCCGTTCACGCGCGCTGTTGCGCAAGGCCGGCTTGATCCGCCCTGGCCCCGCACCGACACTCACGGCGATGCGTCACGACGAAGCCAGCGACTGGCGTACATCGGGGGCCGCTCCGGTCGGCGACGCGACACCAGGAACCACCCCAGCCGCAGGAGCCATCGATGCCACTGAGATCTATCGACCCCGCAACCGGCCTCCTCCATGCCACCCTCGAGCCGGCCACCGCCGTGGGGCTCGAACAGGCGCTCGCCACCGCGAGCCGCACCGCCGGCCCGTGGGGCTCGCAGCCACTCGCCACTCGCGTGACACTGCTTCGCGCCCTGGCCGAAGGGCTGCGCGCCGAGCGTACCCGGCTCGCCCGACTGATCACCGACGAGATGGGCAAGCTCATCGCCGAGGCCGAGGCCGAGATCGACAAGTGCGCCCTGGTCTGCGACTACTACGCCGAGCACGCCGCGACCCAGCTCGCCGACATCCCGCTCGCGTCCGACGCCAGCCGCAGCCTGCTCGTGCACCAGCCGCTCGGCGTGGTGCTGGCGGTGATGCCCTGGAACTTCCCCTTCTGGCAGGTCTTTCGCTGTGCCGCCCCGGCGCTGGCCGCGGGCAACGTGGTGCTGCTCAAGCACGCCTCCAACGTGCCGCGCTGCGCGCTGGCGATCGCCGATCTGTTCACCGCCGCCGATGCGCCCGAGGGCGTGTTCCAGACCCTGCTGATCGACGCCGAGACCGCCGAACAGGTGGTTGCCGACCCACGGGTGCGCGCCGTCAGCCTCACCGGCAGCGAGCGCGCCGGACGCCGGGTGGCGGGGATCGCCGGGGCCAACCTGAAGAAAAGCCTGCTCGAACTCGGCGGTGCCGATGCCTGCGTGATCCTTGAGGACGCCGACCTCGAGCGCGCCGCCGAGATCGGTGCCCGCTCGCGCTTCATCAACGCCGGACAGAGCTGTATCGCCGCCAAGCGCTTCATCGTCGTCGAGACGGCGGCCGATGCCTTCGTCGCGCGGCTCCAGTCCAGGGTCGAGGCCCTGGTGCCGGGCGATCCACGCGACCCCGCCACCACGCTTGCGCCGCTGGCCCGCGAGGACCTGCGCGAGACCCTGCACCAGCAGGTCGAGCAGAGCCGCACCGCCGGCGCCGAGCTGCGCTGCGGCGGGCAACCGTTAGCGGGACCGGGGTGGTTCTATGCGCCGACCCTGCTCGATCGGGTCGGGCCGGGGATGCCCGCCTATGACGACGAGCTGTTCGGGCCGGTGGCGACGGTGATCCGGGTGGCCGACGAGACCGAGGCACTGCGCGTGGCCAACGACACCCGCTTCGGACTCGGCGGCAGCGTGTGGAGCGCCGATGCCGCACGCGGCGAACGCTTCGCCCGCGCCATGGCCTGCGGCGCGGTCTTCGTCAACGGCTTGGTGAAGAGCGATCCGCGCCTGCCCTTCGGCGGGATCAAGGACTCGGGCTATGGTCGTGAACTCGGCGCGCCCGGCATCGCCGAGTTCCTCAATCTCAAGACCCTGTGGGTCGGTTGAGGCGACAGATGGCTAGGCCGCCTTCATCCGCTCGGCGGCCAGGCTGACCACCGGCTCGTCGCCCATTACCTCGGCCTGATAGAAGGTATGTCTGGGGATCACCACCAGGTCGCCGGGTTCGAGCACCAGGCTGCGCTCGCCGATCCCCACCCGCATCCGACCGCAGATGACGCCATCGATATGATCGATCCCGTGGTCGTGATCGGGGAGGAAGGTCCCCGGGGGGTAGATGTCGAGTCGGGTCTGGAAACCGCGGCCCTCGAGCTTGCGCCGCATGCTCGCCTCGGTGAGCGCGCCGTCGCGTCGGGCATGCCAGTGTTCGATCTGCATGATGCGCCCTCCTGCGCCAGGATGACGGGACGGTGACAGCCGCCCCTACCGTCACCTTAGCCGAGCCACCCACCTTTGCAAGACGGCCGATCCGACTGACCATCACACCCGCCTTGCGCCTCGGTCGAGAGCGCACCACACCGGGTCGTCGATCAGGGACAGCCCCATCGCGCAGCGACTCCCCGGCGGCAGGTCGTACTCGGCCTCGTGACCCAGCACCGCGCGCAGCCGCAGCCCGAGCTGTTCGTCCTCCAGGATCCGGAAGCCCAGGGTGGCGTAGAAGGGCGCGTTCCAGCCGAGATCGCCGCAGGTGGTCAGGGTGAGCGCGCGGTAGTGGCAGCGAGCGCGCCCAGGCGATCGCCGCTCAGATCGATCCAGGTGCGCCGCGACCGGCAAGACCCGATCATCGGCGATTCAGACCAGCTCGGAGACGCTCCTGAACGACTCACCCACTGAGCACTCGATCCCGGGCAGCGTCTCGATCTCATCGCGCCGCATCGGTCTCACCCAGAGATCGCCCCAGGTCAATGGCGCGCCCGCTGGCGCAGCCGGGCCTGACGGGCACGGATGGTGGCGCGACGGGTCGCACGCCACAACCCGCGCACTCCGAGCGCGAAACAGACCGCGCCGAACAGGGTCAGGGACTGCTCGGTCCAGTGCAGCGACACCGGCTTGGTTTCGGTCATGGCCAGCGAGGGCAGGATCAATATCACCGCCAGATCGATCGCAAGCAGCAACCCTACGCCCCAGTGTCGCAACCGCAGCGCGCTCGTCAGCAACAGAGCGCTCAGCATCAGCTTACCGATCGAGGCCAGCGCCAGCAGCGGCAGGAACCAGCCACGCGCCATCCCCAACAGCTCGACCCGCGCCACGGCGACAGCAGCAATCAGCGTCACGATCCCCAGGGCCAGGCGCCAGGGGTGGCGTAATGGTGGTCGCACCGTCGACCACAGCGCCACTGCCAACAACGCGAACCCCGGCCCCAGCAGGGGAAAGAGCGCCGCGGCCAGCCAGGGGATGTCCATCCCCTGGGTCACCACCAACAGCTTCCAGCTCGCCTTGACCACTCCCGCAGCAAAGACCAGCACGGCACCGAGCCGGGCCATGGCCAGCTGCGTGTCGTCGCGGTCGCGGACATAGCCGGTCAGCCACCACAGGGCCAGACCGGTGACGGCCACCGGCAGCAGGTTGTAGAGCGCAAGGGCGAGAGAGAAATCGTACATCCAGGTATCCACCGCTTGAAATCATGGTTATTGCACCATGATCCGGCCTCGATCGCACCGTTCAGGATTCACGAAAACCAACAGGGATCCAGACAGCAGCCCCTGACATCGCGGACCAACGACAGGGTTTAGAATATGCGCCCTGCCCGCACAAGCCGAGAGCATCGATCTTGAACCCACTGAAACGACTCGCCTCGCAGACCGCCATCTACGGCGTCAGCAGCGTCCTCGGGCGCTTCCTCAACTATCTGCTGGTGCCATTGCTGACCTACAGCTTCGCGCCCCAGTCCTACGGCGTGGTCGCCGAATTCTACGCCTACATGGGCTTTCTCGCAGTGGTGCTCACCTTCGGGCTGGAGACCGGCTACTTCCGCTTCCGCAACAGCGACGCCTGGGCACCCGAGCGGGTCTACGGCACCGTGGTGCAGACCTTGCTCGTCGGCAACCTGCTGTTCCTGCTCGGCGCGCTGCTGGCGAGCGAGCCGCTGGCGGCGCTGCTGCGCCACCCCGAACACCCCGAGTACATCTGGTGGTGCGCGGCCATCCTCACCACCGACGCGCTCGGCGCGGCGGCCTTTGCGCGACTGCGCGCCGAGGAGCGCGCGGCGCGCTTCGCCGCGATCAAGCTGCTCGAGATCGGCGCCAACATCGGGCTGACGGTGTTCTTCGTCGGTCTCTGCCGTCCCGCCTTCGAGCAGGATCCCAACTCGTTCCTGGGGGCGCTGTGGGACCCGGCGATCGGCATCGGCTACGTCTTCATCGCCAACCTCATTGCCAGCCTGATCAAGCTCGGGTTGCTTGCACCACAGCTGCGCGACGGTCTCGGCGGCTTCCAGGGGACCTTGTTCCGCAGTCTGATCCGCTACTCGGCGCCGATGGTGGTGATCGGGCTGGCGGGGATCGTCAACGAGATGCTCGATCGCGCCGCGCTCAAGTACCTGCTGCCCTATGACGACGCCACCAACCTCGCCCAGCTCGGCATCTACAGCGCCTGCTACAAGCTCTCGATCCTGATGGCGCTGTTCATCCAGGCCTTTCGCTATGCCGGCGAACCCTTTTTCTTCGCCTATGCCCGCGAGCGCGACGCCCGCGCGGTCTACGCCCTGGTGCTCAACTGGTTCGTGATCTGTTGCGTGCTCATCTTCCTCGTGGTGTCGCTGTTCCTGGAGCTGTTCGGTCTCTTCGTCGGCCCCGAATACCGGGCGGGACTCGACGTGGTGCCGATCCTGCTGATCGCCGGCATGCTGCTCGGGGTCTATGTCAACCTCTCGATCTGGTACAAGCTCACCGACCGTACCCTGCTTGGCGCCGGGGTGTCACTGATCGGCGCCGCGATCACGGTGGTGCTGCTGTGGTGGTGGGTACCGATCCACGGCTATGTCGGCGCGGCCTGGGCGCACCTGGTGTGTTATGCGAGCATGGTGGTGCTGTCCTACCTGCTCGGACGCCGTTATTACCCGGTGCCCTACGAGATCGGACGGGTACTCGGCTATCTCGCCCTCGGCATCGGACTTTATCTACTCGCGCAATGGCTGACGACGAAGGCGAACGGGTCGTCGCTGACGGTGGGCGGGGCCGCCCTGGTGGGATTCATCGCGGTGGTGGCGGCGACCGACGGTCGCCGCCTGCTGCGCCGGTCGGTGCGGGGCTGACGGCCCCCGGCACCGACCGGCGCGGACGGCCTCAGAACTCCTCGCCGCCGAAGTCACCGAAGTCGCCGAAGCCCTCGTCCTCGGGCATCGCCTCCATCGGATCCTGCATCATCTCCGGCTCGGCCGGCATCTCCGGCTCAGCGGGGAGGTCGGCGGCCTCGGCATCGTCGGCGAACATGCCGGCGATGGCGTTACCGAGCAACACGCCGCCGGCCACGCCCATGGCGGTCTGCGCCGCACCGGCGAGGAAGCCACCGCCGCCACCGGCCTGACCCTGCTGGAAGGGCGCGGCCCCCGGTCCCTGGGGCTGCGCGCCACGCCCGGCACCCCAGCCACTACCGCTCGAGCGCCGCGCCTGCTGCTGCGGGGCCTGCTGCTGCGAACCGGCACCGAACAGACCGCCAAGGAAACCACCACCGCCCTGCTGCGGACGCTCGGCGAGCTGCTTCTCGAGATCTTCGACCCGCCCCTGCAGGTTCTTCAGCGCGTGCTCTTGCACCAGCACCGCCTGGGCCATCAGATAGGGGGCTGCCGGCTGACGGGAAATCATGTCATGGATCAGCTTCTCCGCCTCGGGGTCACGCTGACCGGACTGGGTCTCGGCCTGCTGCAGGCGCTGGAACAGCCCTTCGATTGCGGTTTGGTCCTGTGCATTCATCTTGCGGATTACCTCATGATGTTCGTTCGGTGGTCACGCACCGTCGCGCGACGATACCTTCCACTGTCAGTGACAACAGAGTGTAAGACAAGGTTTCGATCAATATAATTCGAATCTTTTCTAGATCTGATATCGAAAAAAACGAACAAAAGGCGATGCGTGGCAGTAACTACAACCATCTCTATTATTTCTGGATGGTCGCCAAGGAGGGTGGCGTAGTCCGCGCCGCCGAGGCGCTGCATCTCACCCCGCAGACCATCAGCGGCCAGCTACGGGTGCTCGAGGACCAGCTCGGCACCCGGCTGTTCGACCGTCGCGGACGCGGGCTGACGCTAACCGAAACCGGCCGCCTGGCCTTCAACTTTGCCGACGAGATCTTCCGCCTCGGCGCGGAGATGGAGGAAGCATTGCAGGGGCGGACCAGCGGCCGACCGCTGCAGTTCACCGTCGGGGTGGTCGACGTGGTACCGAAGATGGTCGCCTACCGGCTGCTCGAGCCCGCGCTGCACCTCGCCGAGCCAGTGCGCATCCACTGTCGCGAGGGCAAGCTCGAGGCCCTGCTCGCCGACATCGCGGTGCACAAACTCGACATGGTGCTCGCCGACACCCCATTGGCCGGGGCGCTCAATGTCCGCGCCTTCAACCACCCGCTCGGCGAGTGCGGCATCACCTTCTTCGCCGCCCCGGCACTGGCCAAGCGTTATCGCACGGGCTTCCCGCAATCGCTGCACCAGGCGCCGATGCTGATCCCGGCGCTCAACACCGCGCTGCGCGGCGCGCTGATGCAGTGGCTCGACCAGCTCGACATCCGTCCACGGGTCGTCGGCGAGTTCGAGGACCGAGCGCTGATGCAGGCCTTCGGCCAGGCCGGGGTCGGGGTCTTCGTCTCGCCCAGCGTGATCGCCGAGGAGACCCGGCGTCAGCACGGGGTCGAGACGATCGGCGCGACCGAGGCGGTGCGCGAACGCTACTACGCGATCTCCGCCGAGCGCCGCCTGCGCCACCCCGCTGTCGTCGCCGTCAGCCAGGCCGCGCGACTGGAACTCTTCCAGGCGGAGACCGAGGGCGGCTGAGGCCAGCGGCCAAAAGGTTGAACCGCAAAGGTTGAACCGCAAAGTCACAAAGGACGCCAAGGGGAGGAAAGTCTTCAGCCCCGAGTGAGAGCAAAGCACAGCGTACCCACCGGAGGTGAGCGGCGAGGTTCGTCGGTAGGCGTCGACGTCGATGTCGCCGCCAACCCGGCACACGACCGTCCTTTCCTTCGCGCCCTTTGCGGCTTTCATGTCGCACCACAAAGTCGCAAAGGACGCCAAGGGGGAGAAAAGTCTTCAGCCCCGAGTGAGAGCAAAGCACAGCGTGCGCACCGGAGGTGAGCGGCGAGGTTCGTCCGTAGGCGGCGACGTCGATGTTACCGCCAACCCGGCATACCGCTGTTCTCTCCTTCGCGATCTTGGCGGCTTTGCGGTTCGACGCTCTCCAGCGATCTGGCGGCTGGCAGCTGGCAGCTGGCAGCTGGCAGCTGATCGCCGGAGGCCACCGACTGGCAGCCGACCACCGTTCCCCGGATAATGTTTCGGTTTCCGCTGACCGCATTGACCGAGACCCCGCATGTCCGACCCGACCCGTTCGTCCCGCACTGGCCGCCTGCGCGTGCTCCCCTTGCTGCCACTGCTCTGGGGGGCCGGGAACGCTCGGGCGCAGCCCCCGACCGAGCAGTTCGGCACCGAGGCCGGCGAGCTGTTCGACCAGAGCTTCTTTCTCACCCTGGGCTTTTCTTTCATGGTCGGGCTGGCGCTCGGCTTCGCGCTCAAATTCGCCTTCAAGGTGGCACTGGTGGTAGGCGGAGTGATCCTGATCGCCCTGGTCGGGCTGCAGTCGATCGGCGTGGTGGAGATCAACTGGGCCGGACTCGAGGGGCACTACGACACCTGGAGCGCCTGGACCCGTGCGCATACACAGGCGCTCTTCGATCTGCTCGCAGCCAACCTCTCGGGCACGGCGGCCTTCCTCGCCGGGCTCGCCGCCGGACTCAAGCTCTGAGGCAGCGCTCTCCCGCCCGCGCCCGAGCGTGACGATTCAGGGTCTCACGCCGGGCGCTCGAACAGATAGTGCCCGACGTACCACTCCTGACCATCGCGGAAGGCGAACAGCTCGGCGCAGGCCATGAAGAACAGTCGCCAGCGCCGCCACCACAGCGGCGCATCCGCCGTCCCGTAGGTCTGCTCGAGCAGCGGCCAGACTCGCTCGCGCGCGCCATCCATGCGCGCCAGCCAGGCCTCCAGGGTGTGGGCATAGTGCAGCCCGTTCCAGCGCCAGCGATCGATCAGGCGCAGCCGGTCCTGAAAGTACAGCGGCAGGTCGTCGCTCGGCATCAACCCGCCGGCGAAGAAGTAATGGGTCATCCAGTCGCTCGGGCCGTCGTCCTCGAAGAAGTAGGGATGATGGCGGTGACAGAAGATGTGCATCAGCATCCGTCCGCCCGGCTGTAGCCAATCGTGGATGCGTCCGAGCAGCCGACGGTGGTTGCGCATATGCTCGAACATCTCCAGCGAGACCACGCGGTCATAGCGCCCGTCGGGCTGGAAGTCGTTCATGTCGGCGGTGACCACCTCGAGCCCGTCGAGCCCGAGCCGGTCGCGCTCGGCCTCGATGAAGCGGCGTTGGGCATGAGAGTTGGAGACGGCGGTGATACGACAGCCCGGCAGGCGCTCGGCCAGATAGAGGCTGAAGGCGCCCCAGCCGCAGCCGAGTTCGAGTACGCGCTGACCATCACGGATATCGGCGCGCTCCAGGGTCGCCGCGAGCGCGACCTCCTCGGCCCGCTCGAGCCGGTCGACACCCTCGGGCCAGTAGCAGCAGCTGTACTTGCGCCGCGGTCCGAGCACGGTGGCGAAGAAGGCCGCCGGCAGCTCGTAATGCTGCTCGTTGGCGCGTTGCGGCACCTCGGCGATGGCCGAGTCATCCATCCTCGCGATCAGCGCCCGCTGTTGCGCCAGGGCCGCCTCGCAATCATCCCACGGCAGGCTCGCCAGGCGCTGACGCAGCAGCGCGCGAATACCGCCGCGCGTCACCCCATCCGGCACCAGCCCCTGCTCGACCCAACGAATCGCCGTCGCTGTGGCACTGAACATCCACGCCTCCCCACCCGAAGTCTTCCGACCATCTCGGTGAGATATCGGCGTGAGCGCCGAACAACAAGCCCTGTCGGCGGATCAACCGCGCAGGACGCGACCGCTGGCGGCATCGCGAATCACCGATGGACGATCAGCGCCACCACAGGCGCCATGGAGGAGGTGGTCGGGGCCGTCGCCGGCGAGCGCCAGGCGCAGCGAGCGTGCGGTTCGGGCCGGCGGTCGGTCGGCACGATTGGCGCTGGTCGAGACGATGGCGCCACCATAGGCACGACACAGCGCCGCGGCCAGCGGATGGGCGGTGACCCGCACCGCCAGGGTGGAGAAGCGACCGGTGAGCCAGTCGGGGGTGCTCGGGCGCGCCGGCAGCAACCAGGTGTTGGGCCCGGGCCAGCTCGCCCGGACCTTAGCCATGCGCGTGGCCTCGAGCGACTCGACATAGGGCGCGAGCTGGGCGTAGTCGGCGGCGATCAGGATCAGCCCCTTGGCCGGGTCACGCTGCTTGATCTCGAGGATGCGAGAGACCGCCCCGCGGTCGCGCGGATCGCAGCCGAGCCCGTAGACGGCCTCGGTGGGATAGCCCACCACCGCCCCGGCACGCAGCCAGGCGGCAGCGAGCCGCACCCGATGACGCTGGGCAGGGACAAGCGCCGCGCTCACCCGCCCTCGTCCCCGCCGCCGGACTGCTCGACCGGGGCACGATAGCCGCACTCTTTCTGCGGACAGACCTTGGAGGCGCCCTTGGTCTTGGTCACCTTGAGGGTGAGTATCGGCCAGCCACAGCGCGGACAGGGCTCGTCGAGCGGCTGGTCCCAGACCGCATAGTCGCACTTGGGATAGGTCGAGCAGGAGTAGAAGATCTTGCCACGGCGCGATTTCTTCTTCTGCAGAGTCCCCTTGCCGCACTTGGGACAGGGCACGCCGGTATCCTCGGGCTTCTCCAGCGGCTCGATATGACGGCACTTGGGATAGGCGCTGCAGCCGATGAACTTACCGTAGCGCCCACGCTTGATCTCCAGCGGCGAGCCGCACTCGGGACAACTGCGCCCCTCGACCACCTCGGGGGCCTCGGTCTCGCTCTGGTCGGGATTGAGGTCGCGGGTATAGTCGCAGTCCGGGTAGTTGGTACAGCCGATGAAACGGCCATTGCGCCCGAGCCGGATCGAGAGCTGACCACCGCACTTGGGACAGACCTCGTCGATGCGCTCCTGAGTGACGTCGCTGCGCTTGACGTTGGCCTGGGTGTGATCGACCTGCTCCTTGAAGGGCTGCCAGAAACGTTCGAGCAGCGGAATCCAATCGACCTCGCCGCGCGAGATGGCGTCGAGGTCATCCTCGAGCCGGGCGGTGAAGTCGTAGTCGACATAGGAGGTGAAGTACTCGGTGAGGAAGCGGTTGACCACCCGACCGACGTCGGTCGGCAGGAAGCGCTTCTTGTCGAGCACCACGTACTCACGATCCTGCAGGGTGGAGATGATGGTGGCATAGGTCGAGGGACGACCGATGCCGAACTCCTCCAGCGCCTTGACCAGCGAGGCCTCGGTGTAGCGCGGCGGCGGCTCGGTGAAGTGCTGTTCGGGACGGATCGCGAGCAGGTTCACCCGGTCGCCCTCCTGCATCTCCGGGAGCATTCGTTCCTCGTCGTCGTCGCCGCCCTTGGCGTCGTCGCGCCCTTCGAGATAGACCCGCATGAAGCCCGGCTCGGCCACCATCGAGCCGGTGGCGCGGAACAGGTTGCCGTCCCCGGCGCTGAGATCGACCGCCACCTGGTTGATCAGCGCATGGGCCATCTGGCAGGCCAGGGTGCGCTTCCAGATCAGTTCGTAGAGACGCTGTTGTTCTTGGTTGAGGTGCGCCTTGAGCGAGGCCGGGTCGCGCAGCACCGAGGTCGGGCGCACCGCCTCGTGGGCCTCCTGGGCGTTCTTCGACTTGGTCTTGAAAAAGCGCGGCTGCGGCGGCAGGTGATCGGCGCCATAGCGATCGGCGACGCACTGACGGATCTCCTCGAGCGCCTCCTGGGCGAGGTTGACCGAGTCGGTACGCATGTAGGTAATCAGACCGACGGCACCGGCGCCGACGTCGACACCCTCGTAGAGCTGCTGAGCCACGCGCATGGTGCGCTGGGCGGTGAAGCCGAGCTTGCGCGCGGCCTCCTGCTGCAGGGTGGATGTGGTGAAGGGCGGCGCCGGGTGACGCTTGCGCTGCTTGCGCTTGACCGACTCGACCACCAGGGTGCCGGCGGCGGCCTGCTCGAGCTGCTGGCGTACCGCCTCGGCGCGCTCGCCGTCGGTGATCGAGAACTGTTCGAGTTTGGCCCCTTCGAGCTGGATCAGCTTGGCGACAAAGCGCTTGGCGTCCTTGTCGGCGTCGGCCTCGATGCTCCAGTACTCCTGGCGCTCGAAGCGCTCGATCTCGGCCTCACGCTCGCAGATCAGGCGCAGCGCCGGGCTCTGCACCCGTCCCGCTGAGAGACCCCGACGGATCTTCTTCCACAGCAAGGGGGACAGATTGAAGCCGACCAGATAATCGAGCGCACGCCGGGCCTGCTGCGCATTGACCATGTCGAGCGAGAGTTCGCGCGGATTGGCCACCGCCTCCTGCACCGCGCGCTTGGTGATCTCGTTGAACACCACCCGGTGCACCGCCCGTTCGCCGAGCTGGCGACGCCCCTTGAGCAGTTCAAAGAGATGCCAGGAGATCGCCTCGCCCTCGCGATCGGGGTCAGTGGCCAGATACAGCGCCTCGGCCCCCTTGAGCTTCTTGGCGATGGTCTGGACGTGTTTCTCGTTGCGCTCGATCACCTGGTACTTCATCGCGAAGCCGTGCTCGGGATCGACCGCCCCCTCCTTGGGCACCAGATCGCGGACATGGCCGTAGGAGGCGACCACGTCGAAGTCCGGGCCGAGGTATTTCTTGATGGTCTTTGCCTTCGCAGGTGATTCGACGATAACGAGATTCATCTGTGGTCTTGGTCGGCCATGTGGGTGTGACTGAAGCCTGCCGGGACAGCGGTCATTGGGTCAAGGCGGTGGACGTGACGCCGGCACCGCCACGCGAGAGCACGACGGGACGGCGCAAACGGACACGGGCGGCGCGGAGATCCACCGACGCAGGGACCAGGTCCGGCGCGGAATGCGGGCAGTTTAGCGGTGCGCTCGGAGTCCCCACAAGGGGCCAGAGCGCACGCACCGATCGGCACCGGGCCCGCCCCGGTGCGCGGCGCGTCTCAGTGCAGGTAGGCCTGCCCCCCGTCGTAGACCATCTCCTCCATCTGACTGAAGGCGTCCTCCTGACCGGGTCGGTTCAGCAAGACCAGCAAGACGACCCACTTGACCTCATCGGCCGTCACCTGCGACAGATGAGTCGCCAACAACCGGTCGATCACCAGCTCCCGGCCGAGCGGATCGAGGATTCCGTTCTGCTCCAGCGCCAGCAGGAAACCACGTGCCTCGGCACTGAGCTTGGCACACTCCCGCTCGGCATAGACACGAAGCGAATCGGCGGCGTACCCCAGATCCTGCGGGACATACTGCGGGGCCTCGACCTCGTCGGCCAACTCGTCGAGCCAGCGCAGCGCCTGCTCGATCTCGTCGCTGTTGAAGCCCGCCTCGGAGAGTTCATCCTCAAGCACATGCGGGTCGATGGGGGCGCGCTCCCCACCGTCCATATAATTCTCGTAGAGATAGATCAGAACATCGACCATGTTTTCGAACATCAGCCAACCTCGTGGGCGGCGCCAGCCGGGCGACTGGCGGAAAGCGGCGCCAGGATGCGCCCAGGGGATCGTCACTGGCCTCGCGACGCGTCGCTTACACCGACGGCGGCGCGTCACCGCGCGCGGCGCCGTCGCGACGACAATAGCGACCACCCGGCAGCGATGATACATGAGCGTCCAGTTCCAGGACCAACAAGGTCGAGAGGATCTGCTGCGCCGCCAACCCGGTGCGGGCACTCAGCTCGTCGGGGGCGACCGGGTCGCGCCCCATCGCCTCGAGCACCCGCGCTGCGGTGTCATCGAGCCCCGGCGGCAGCAAGTCGGGCGAGGTCGATGCCTCGCGCGGTTGTTCGAGCAAGGCGCGCAATTGCGGCGCAAGCTCGGCGAGCACCTCGCGCGCATCCTCGAGCAATCGCGCGCCATCGCGGATCAGTGCGTGACAGCCGCGCGCCAACGGATTGCGCACCGAACCGGGCACCGCGAACACCTCTCGCCCCTGCTCGAGAGCGAGTCGCGCGGTGATCAAGGAGCCGCTCTTGAGCGCCGCTTCGGTGACCAGTACGCCCAGCGACAGACCACTGATCAGACGGTTGCGTCTGGGGAAGTTGCGCGCCAGCGGCTCGACCCCGGGCGGGAACTCGCTGACCAGGGCGCCGTTGTCGGCGATGCGATGGGCCAGCTCGCGATGCGCGGCCGGATAGACCCGATCGGGGCCGGTGCCGAGCACCGCGATGGTGCGCCCGCGCTCGAGCGCGCCGAGATGGGCGGCGGCATCGACCCCGGAGGCCAACCCACTGGTCACCACCAGCCCGTATCCGGCCAGCTCGCGAGCGAAGGCATGGGTGAGTTCGGCGCCGCCCGGGGTCGGGTTGCGACTGCCGACGATGGCGATCTGGGGTTCGGCGAGCAGCGCCGGATCGCCACGCACATAGAGCAGCGGCGGGGCGTCGTCGAGCTGGGCGAGGCGCGGCGGGTAGCGCGGATCATTGCCGGTGAGCACCCAGGCCCCCGGCTGCTCGGCCCAGCGCAGCACCCGCTCGATCGGCTCGCGCGCCGGATTGGCGAGCGCCACGACCGTCTCCGGGCGCAGTCCGGCGGCGGTGAGTTGGCGCGCGGGCTGGGCGAGGATCGCCGCAGGATCGCCGTAGCGTTCGAGCAACTGGGCGGCAGTCCGTGGACCGATCCCCGGGGCATTGACCAGGGTCAGCCAGGACTCGAGCGCCTCGTGCGTCACCGCGACCCCGTTCAGGCCGGCGGCGGGGCGACCCGGTCACCGACCGCCATGGCGCGGTAGGCCTCGAGTACCAGCGCAAAGCTAACCCTATCGAAGACGCGGAATACCATCACCACGCCAGCCCGTTCATAGGGTCGGAGATAGGTGTCGCGGTCACGACGCATGTCGGCGTGCAGCGGCATGCCGTCCTCTCCGGGCGGATCGGCGCGCCACCCCTCGAAGGAGAAATCGCCGAACCAGAACTCGCTGTCGAGCGGCGAGTCATCGCGCCAGTTCCAATCGAAGCCACCCCGACGCACTTGGTCGGGCGCAGTCTCGCCGCCGATGAAGACCTCGAGCACATGACCGGCCTTGATACCGTCACGCTCCCCCTTGTTCAGGATCACGACATCGAACTGACCGATCTGCGACACCCCCTTGAGCACCGAGAGGATGCGACCACGGACCCCGGCGGGACCCGGCTCGGGGTAGAAATTCTCGAGCGAGCGCTCCTGCTCGGCCGGGATCACCCGGTCGCCGATGCCGACCTCGCGCTCGGCGCGGGCGATGCGCAGTTTGGCCGGATCGCCGACACGCTCGAGCGCGGCGGTGGCGACGAACTCGACCTCGTAGCCGAGCAGTTCATTGGTGTCAGGGTCACGCAGCGCCTTACCCGGACGCACCACCTGGTAGCGCGCGGAGTCGGCCCGCGCGAGCCGACGCACGTAGATCGAGTCGAAAGTGCCGACGACGAGGTGCTCGTCGGGGAAACCGACCACATAGGCCGCGCGCTCGACCTGATCGGAGTCGGCCACCAGCGGCTGGGTGAGGAAGGGTGCGATCGAGGCGACCGGGATCACCGGCACCGCATCCTCGAGCGAGGTCACGCGGGCCTGGGGCGAGCGCTTGACCACGCGCATCCCGTCCCGGTAGCCGAGGGTCCGGTCGCCGCCACCGCGGGTCAGCTGCAACTGCGGCTCGCCGTCGACCTCGACGAGTTCGAGCAGGTCGCCGGGGTAGATCAGGTCGGGATTGGCGATCCCGGGGTTGGCGCGCCACAGCGCATGCCAGCGCCAGGGGTCGCGAAGGAAGCGCCCGGCGATACCCCACAGGGTGTCGCCCGAGCGCACTACGTAGCGACCGGGGGCATCTGGGGCGAGAGCCACCTCGGCGCGTGTCGGCGCAGGGACAAGGAGCACGAGCAGCAGCGGTGCCAGCACACGAAGCGAGCAGGGAGCGCGCATGGACCCTCCGTGACGGTCGAAACGGGATTCACCCGCCCCCAATACGGGGTATAGTATTGATTCCGATAGTAGCGCAGTCCAGGCGCCCCCTTCCACTCGCGGACCCGACACTCAACGAACCATGGCCATGCTCGAAATCCTCACCTTTCCCGATCCCCGGCTGCGCAAGGCGGCAAAACCGGTCGACCAGGTCGACGATGCCGTGCGTCGGCTGATCGACGACATGCTCGAGACCATGTACGCTGCCCCGGGAATCGGACTCGCCGCGACCCAGGTCAATGTTCACAAGCGCATCGTGGTGATCGACATCTCCGAGGATCATGACCAGCCGCTGTGTCTGATCAACCCGGAGATCCTCGAGCGCGAGGGCGAAGAGCAGATGGAAGAAGGCTGTCTGTCGGTCCCCGGATTCTACGAATCGGTCACCCGTGCCGAACGGGTACAGGTCAAGGCGCTCGACCGCGACGGCAAGCCCTTCACCCTCGAGACCGACGGTCTGCTGGCGGTGTGCATCCAGCACGAACTCGACCACCTCAACGGCAAGCTGTTCGTCGACCACATCTCCTCGCTCAAGCGCCAGCGTATCCGCCGCAAGCTCGAGAAAGTCAGCAAGCGTCATCACGGTGTCGTCGACACGGCGCACCGGACCGCGATCTGATGCCACCGTCTCCCGCTGTCACCTCGACATCAACCCAGACCCAGACCGACTC
The DNA here is from genome assembly GCF_000224005.2 of Marichromatium purpuratum 984. NCBI lineage: Bacteria > Pseudomonadati > Pseudomonadota > Gammaproteobacteria > Chromatiales > Chromatiaceae > Marichromatium > Marichromatium purpuratum. Next base: position 908,935 of record NZ_CP007031.1, on the reverse strand, counting down.
TCCCATGCGTGCACTGCGAATCATCTTCGCCGGGACGCCCGATTTCGCCTGCCCGAGCCTCGCCGCGCTGATCGCCGCAGGCCACCAGGTGGTCGGCGTCTACACCCAACCCGATCGTCCCGCCGGACGCGGCCGCAAACTCCAGGCCAGCCCGGTCAAGCAGCTCGCGCTCGAACACGCGATCCCCGTCCATCAGCCCCAGAGCCTCAAGCGCGATCCCGAAGCGGTGGCCGAACTGGCCGCGCTCGAGGCCGACCTGATGGTCGTGGTCGCCTACGGCCTGTTGTTGCCCCAGACGGTGCTCGACGCGCCGCGCCTGGGCTGCGTCAACGTCCACGCCTCGCTGCTGCCGCGCTGGCGCGGCGCGGCGCCGATCCAGCGCGCGGTGCTCGCCGGCGACCCCACCAGTGGGGTCTGCATCATGCAGATGGAGGCCGGACTCGACACCGGTCCGGTCTATCACCGCCTCGACACCCCGCTCGCCGCCGACGAGACCGGCGGCAGTCTTCACGACCGGCTCGCCGAACTCGGCGCGCGCGCCCTGGTCGAGGCCCTGCCCGGGATCGCCGATGGCACGCGTCCCGCAGAGGCGCAGGACGACGAGGCGGCGACCTATGCCCACAAGCTCACCAAGGACGAGGCGCTGATCGACTGGAGCGCCCCGGCCGTGGCGATCGAGCGCCAGGTGCGCGCCTTCGACCCCTGGCCGGTCGCCCATACCCGGCTCGACGACGAGCAGCTCAGGGTCTGGGGCGCCCGCGCGCTGGATGAGGCCACCACGGCCGAACCCGGTCGCGTCGTCGGCGCCGACAAGCACGGCATCCGGGTCGCCACCGGCGAGGGCCTGCTCTGCATCACCCGCCTCCAGCCCTCCGGCAAGCGCCCGATGGAGGCCGCCGCCTTCATCAACGCCCGCAATCTCGAGGGTGTCCTGCTTGGCTGATCCCCGCCCCGCCCCCCGCCCCGACGGCAGCGGCGCCGCTGCACGCGCCACCGCCGCGCGCGCGCTGCACCAGGTCCGTGATCGCGGTCAGTCGCTCACCCGGGTGCTGCAACGGCTACGCCTGCCGGCCCAGGCCGCCGATCGCGCCCTGGTCCAGGAGATGACCTATGGCGCACTGCGCACCCTGCCACGGCTCGAGGCACTCGCCGGACAGCTGCTGCATCGTCCGCTGCCCAAGCGCGAGGCCGAACTCCAGGCGCTGATCCTGATCGGGCTCTATCAGCTCACCGCGATGAAGACCCCACCGCACGCCGCGGTCGCGGCCACGGTCGAGGCCACCCGCCAACTCTCGCGACCGGGCAAGGCCGGGCTGGTCAACGCCCTGCTGCGCCGCTTCCTGCGCGAGCGCGAGACCCTGCTCGCGGCGATCGAGCACAACCCCCGGGTACGCTGGCCGGTGCCCGAGTGGCTGCGCGAGCAGCTGCGCCGCGACTGGCCCGACGACTGGGAGCGGATCATCGCCGCCAGCGACACCCGCGCGCCGATGACCCTGCGGGTCAATCCGCTGCGCGGCACCCGCGCCGACTATCTCGCCGAACTCGCCGCCGAAGGGATCGATGCCGCACCCGCCGCCGGCTGCCCGCACGGGCTGACCCTCGCTCACGCACGCCCGACCGAACGCCTGCCGGGCTTCGTCGAGGGACGGGTGTCGGTACAGGACGCCGGTGCCCAGCTCGCCGCCGAACTGCTCGAGGCCGCGCCTGGGACGCGGGTACTCGACGCCTGCGCCGCGCCCGGCGGCAAGAGCGCGGCGATCCTCGAGCGCGCCGGCGGCGAGCTGGCGCTGACCGCACTCGACGTCGACGGCGAGCGGCTGCAGTCGGTCGCCGCGCTGCTCGACCGGCTCGGTCTGCGCGCGACCCTGGTCGAAGCAGACGCCGCCCGCCCCGAGGGCGACTGGGCCGCGCCAGGCTTCGAGCGCATCCTCCTCGACGTGCCCTGCTCGGCCACCGGGGTGATCCGTCGCCACCCCGACATCAAATGGCTGCGACGCGCCGAGGACATCGCCGCGCTCTGCGACCAGCAGCGCGCCATCCTCGAGGCGATCTGGCCGCTGCTCGCCCCCGGCGGCCGACTGCTCTACGCCACCTGCTCGCTGCTCGGCGACGAGAACCATCGCCAGGTCGCCGCCTTCCTCGAGCGCCACCCCGAGGCCCACGAGTGCCCGCTGCCCGGCGCGCCCGGCGTCGCCCGACCCCATGGTCGTCAGCTGCTGCCCAGCAGCGGCGGCAGCGACGGCTTCTATTACGCCCTGCTCGAGAAGCCGGCCTCATGAGGGCACGGCGTCTGCGAACCTCGTCGACGGCATTCGTCCTCGGTGTCCTGCTCGCCTGGATCTCGCTGGCGGTCGCCGGCGATGACTTCCGGGTACAGCGCCTCGACACCCGACTCGACGAGGAGCGTGGCTATCTCCTCGGCGCCGAGATCGACTACGGCTTCAGCACCGAGGCGCTCGAGGCGCTCGACAACGGCGTACCGCTGACGGTGCTGATCCACATCCAGGTCCGCCGCAGCGGCGCCTGGCTGTGGGAGGACAGCCTCACCGACCTGCAGCTGCGCCGCGTCATCCGCTACAAGCCGCTCTCCGAGCGCTATCAGGTCTATACCCTGCCCGATACCGGAGGGCGCAGCTTCGTCTCGCGCGAGGCGGCGCTGCGCGCGCTCGGCGACCTCGTCGACCTGCGCCTGCTCGGCGCCGCGAGGCTCACCCCCGACAACGACTACGAGGTGCAGCTGCGCACCACCCTGGAGATCGAGGCGCTACCGCTGCCGCTGCGCCCGATGGCCTACCTCAAACCGGCCTGGAAACTCTCGAGCGGGTGGACCAAATGGCCACTGCAACCGTGAGCCGGTTACGCGGACTCGGGCTCGGCACCCTGCCGGTGGCGACCCTGATCGCCGCGCTGTTCGTGGTGCTGGTGCTGATGCGCGACTCGGTGGCCAACTCCGAAGCGCTCAGCCGGGCCTTCGTACCGCTGCTCTTCGTGGTGCTCGCCGGGCTCGGGGTGCTGGCGCTGCTGGTCGGCTTCAACGTCGTCCGTCTGGTCCGGCGCTATCGCCAGCAGGCCGCCGGGTCGCGGCTGACGGCGCGGATCGTGGCGCTGTTCGCGGTGCTCTCGCTGCTGCCGGTGGGCACCGTCTATTACTTCTCCCTGGGTTTCCTGCTGCGTGGCATCGACAGCTGGTTCGATGTCGAGATCGGCCAGGCGATGGAAGACGCCCTGGTGCTCAACCAGGCCTCGCTCGACCTCAACCAGCGGGTACTGAGCAAGTACACCGAACAGCTGCTGGTGAGCATCGAGGACCGCTCCTCGACGGCGATCGCGCTGAGCCTCGACAGCCTGCGCCGCCAGGCCGGGGCGATCGAGCTGACCGTCTACGGCGGCAACGGCCAGGTGCTGGCCAACGCCAGCGAGGACCCGACCAAGCTGGTACCCAACCACGCCGAGCGCGAGATCCAGCAGAGCGTGCGCGCGGGCAATAACTATGTCGGACTCGACTCGGTGCCGGGCGCCGATCTGGTCGTACGGGTGCTGGTCAACGACCCGCTCGGGCGACCGATGCAGATGCAGGCGATCTTCCCCACCTCGGCGCGCATCGGCGAACTCTCCGACCAGCTCGAGGCGGCCTACAACCGCTATACCGAACTGGCCTATCTGCGCAACTCGCTCAAGTTGAGCTTCTCGCTGACGCTCTCGCTGGTGCTGCTGTTCAGCCTGATGGCGGCGCTGATCGTCGCCTTCCACACCGCGCGACGGCTGGTCGCCCCGGTGGCCGACATCGCCCGCGCCACCCGCGCCATCGCCGAGGGTGACTACGGCCAGCAGATCCCGCTGCCACGTCACGACGACGAGCTGGCCTTCCTGGTCGCCTCCTTCAACGCCATGTCGCGGCGCATCGCCCGCGCCCGCGACGCGGCCGAGCGCAGCCAGCAGGCCGTCGAGACCCAGCGCAACTATCTCGAGACGGTGCTCGGTCGGCTCTCCTCCGGGGTCGCGGCGCTCGATGCCGAGCACCGTCTGCGCACCGCCAACCCGGCCGCGCGCGCGATCCTCGATCTCGAGATCGACGAGGCCTCGGCGGTGGATCTCGACCAGATCGCCGCGCATCATCCCTGGCTCACCCCATGGACCGACACCGTGCGCCAGCAGGTCGCGAGCGGCCAGACCTGGCGCGCCGAGGTACAACTGCAGCGCCAGGAGGGCAGCCAGACGCTGATGTGTCGCGGCAGCCCCCTGCCCGGCGGCGATGACGAGGCCCCCGGACACGTGGTGGTGTTCGACGACATCACCTCGCTGATCACCGCCCAGCGCGAGGCGGCCTGGGGCGAGGTGGCGCGACGCCTGGCGCACGAGATCAAGAACCCGCTGACCCCCATCCAGCTCTCCGCCGAGCGGCTGCGTCACAAGCTGCTGCGCAAGGCCGAGGAGGCCGACGCCCGGGTCATCGACCGCGCCACCCACACCATCATCCAGCAGGTCGAGGCGATGAAGGCGATGGTCAACGACTTCTCGGACTACGCCCGCTCGCCGCAGCTGCGCCCCGAGGCGCTGGTGTTCGACCGTCTGGTGCGCGAGGTGCTGGATCTCTATCGCAGCGCCGGGGCCGGCGCACTGCAGGTCGCGCTCGGCGCCGACGAACATCAGATCAACGGTGATGCGCTGCGCTTGCGTCAGGTACTGCACAACCTGATCAAGAATGCCCAGGAGGCGCTCGAGGGAGTCCCCGACGGTCGTATCCGCGTCGCCACCGGAGTGGACGAGACGGGCGAGCAGCATGGCGTCTGGCTCGAGATCAGCGACAACGGTCCAGGCTTCGAGCCCCACCTGATGGAGCGACTGTTCGAGCCCTATGTCACCACCAAGGCCAAGGGCACCGGACTGGGGCTGGCGATCGTCAAGAGGATAATCGAGGAACACGGCGGTATCATCGTCGTCGAAAACACCGGTTCCGGCGCTCGGATCGAGATCCGACTGCCCGTCTGGCAGCCCCCCGGCCGGGACACTCAAGCGCGAGGAACACACACAGAGACATGAGTGCAACCCATATCTTGGTCGTGGACGACGAGCCCGACATCCGCGGCCTGGTCCAGGACATTCTCGAGGACGAGGGCTACACCGTGGCCGGCGCCGAGAATGGCGAGGCGGCCCGGCATGCGCTGCGCGACCGTCGCCCCGACCTGATCCTGCTCGACATCTGGATGCCCGACCTCGACGGCATCACCCTGCTCAAGGAGTGGGCCGAGGAGGACTCGCTGCCCTGTCCGGTGATCATGATGTCCGGGCACGGCACCGTCGAGACCGCCGTCGAGGCCACCCGCCTCGGCGCCTACGACTTCCTCGAGAAGCCGCTGTCGATGGCCAAGCTGCTGCTCACCGTCGAGCGCGCGCTCGAGGCCGACAAGCTCCATCAGGAGAACATCGGACTCAAGCGTCGCACCCCATTGGTGCACGAGCCGGTCGGGCGCAGCGCGGCGATGCTGCGCCTGCGCGAACAGGTCAAGCGCATCGCCCAACACGACACCTGGGTGCTGATCACCGGCGACGCCGGCTGCGGTCGCGAGACCTTCGCCCGCTATCTGCACTCGCAGAGCGCGCGGCGCGAACGTCCCTTCGTCGATCTCAGCGTCTCCACCCTGGCCGGCGGCAACGCCGCGCGCGAGCTGTTCGGCACCGAGGAGGGCGAACACATCCACTACGGCAGCCTGGAGAAGGCCGCCGGCGGCACCCTGTTGCTCGACGAGGTCGCCGACATGGAACTCGACGCCCAGGCCAAGCTCCTCGGCGCGCTCGACAGCGGCTCCTTCCTGCGTATCGGCGGCAGCGAGCCGGTGCGCATCGACGTGCGCATCGTCGCCGTGACTCAGCGCAACCTCGAGGAAGAGGTCCAGGCCGGGCGCTTCCGCGAAGACCTCTTCTATCACCTCAACGTGGTGCCACTGCACATCCCGCCGCTGCGCGAGCACGCCGAGGACGTCCCCGACCTGCTCAACTTCTATCTCGACTACTTCGCCACCCACGAGAAACTGCCCTATCGGCGCTTCAGCGTCGGCGCGCAGAACTTCCTGCGCAACTACACCTGGCCGGGCAACGTGCGCGAGCTGAAGAACCTGGTGCAACGGGTGCTGATCCTCGGTGCCGGCGACGAGATCAGTCAGAAGGAGGTCGAGAGCGCGCTCGGCGCGCCACCGCCGGTGCAGGCCCAGGCGCTCGAGGGACTGGTCTCCTTCGACCAGCCGCTGCGTCAGGCGCGCGAGCAGTTCGAGAAGGCCTATCTCGACTACCAGCTCGAGAAACACGGCGGCAACGTCAGCAAGATGGCCAAGGAGGCGGGGATGGAACGCACCCATCTCTACCGCAAGCTGCGCTCGCTCGGCATCGAGATCAAGGAGCGGCGATGAGGATCGAGCGGCCAGCGGCCAGCGACCAGCCACCAGTTGCCAGCCACCAGCGCTCGGCCACCAGCCGCGGATCGGCGGCGCGCCCGCCACGGCGCCAGGGATCGACAGACCGCTGGAAGCTGGAGACTGGTAGCCGGCGACTGGAAACCGGCGACTGGAAGCTGGTGACTGGAGGCTGGCGACTGGCGACTGACCGCTGGCCACTGGCGACCGCCCGAGGGCCAAGCGCGGCATGAAGATCATCATCCTCGGCGCCGGCCAGGTCGGCACCTCGGTGGCGGCCAACCTGGTCAGCGAGGCCAACGACATCACCGTGGTCGATCACAACCCGGCGCTGCTGCGCGAGCTGCAGGACCGTTTCGACCTGCGCACCATCTACGGTCACGGCGCCCACCCCGACGTGCTGGCGCGCGCCGGCGCCGAGGACGCCGACATGATCATCGCGGTGACCAACAGCGACGAGACCAACATGGTCGCCTGTCAGGTCGCCTACACCCTGTTCCACACCCCGACCAAGATCGCCCGGGTACGCGCCCAGAGCTTTCTCGACCAGCCACGGCTGTTCGGCACCGACGCGCTGCCGATCGATGTCGCCATCAGCCCCGAGGCGCTGGTCACCGATTACATCATCCGTCTGATCGAGAACCCCGGCACCCTACAGGTGCTCGACTTCGCCGGCGGGCGCATCCGTCTGGTGGCGGTCAAGGCCTACTACGGCGGTCCGCTGGTCGGTCAGGAGCTACGTACCCTGCACCAGCGCATGCCCAACATCGAGGCGCGGGTGGCGGCGATCTATCGCCAGGATCGCGCCATCCAACCCGAGGGCGACACCGTCATCGAGGTCGACGATGAGGTCTTCTTCGTCGCCGCACCCGAGCACATCCGTGCGGTGATGGGTGAGCTGCGCCGGCTCGACAAGACCTACCGACGGATGATCATCGCCGGCGGCGGCAACATCGGCACGCGGCTGGCCGGCGCGCTCGAGCGCAGCTTCCGGGTGAAGATCATCGAGCGTGGACTGAAGCGCTGCAAGCACATCGCCGAGGACCTGGAGAAGACCATCGTGCTCCACGGCGACGCCGCCGATCAGGACCTGCTGCTCGAGGAGAACATCGAGAGCACCGACGTGTTCTGCGCGGTGACCGACGACGACGAGGCCAACATCCTCTCGGCGATGCTCGCCAAGCGCCTCGGCGCGCGCAAGGTGATGGCGCTGATCAACCGCCCCTCCTATGTCGACCTGGTGCAGTCGGGAGCCATCGATGTCGCCATCTCGCCGCAGCAGGCGACCATCGGCAGCCTGCTCAAGCACGTGCGCCGCGGCGACGTGGTGATGGTGCACTCGCTGCGCCGCGGCGCGGCCGAGGCGATCGAGGCCATCGCCCACGGCGACGAGACCTCGAGCAAGGTGGTCGGACGCACCATCGCCGAGATCCGTCTGCCCAAGGGCGCGAGCATCGGCGCCCTGGTGCGCGGCGACCAGGTGCTGATCGCCCATCACGACACCCGGATCCAGTCCGAGGACCACGTCATCCTCTTCCTCCAGGACAAGCGCCGCATCCCCGAGGTCGAGCGTCTGTTCCAGGTCGGCGTCACCTTCCTCTAGCGCCATGATGAAGTTCGCCGCAGTACAGAAGGTATTGGGCCTGCTGCTGGCGGTGTTCAGCTTCGCCATGCTGCCACCGGTGGTGGTGGAGCTGATCTATGCCGACGGCGAGGCCTGGCCCTTCCTGGTCGCCTTCGCCATCCTGCTCAGCGCCGGATTGCTGATCTTTCTCCCGGTGATGCGCTATCAGGCGGTGCTGCGGCTGCGCGACGGCTTTCTGGTGGTGGTGCTGTTCTGGACCACCCTGGGGCTGGCCGGCGCCCTGCCCTTCCTGCTCGCCCCCGACCCGGAGCTGTCGCCGACCGACGCGGTGTTCGAGTCGATCTCGGGGCTGACCACCACCGGCGCGACCGTGATCGTCGGACTCGACGCGCTGCCCAAGTCGATCCTCTTCTATCGCCAGCAGCTGCAGTGGCTCGGCGGCATGGGGATCATCGTACTGGCCGTCGCGGTGCTGCCGATGCTCGGCATCGGTGGCATGCAGCTCTATCGCGCCGAGATGCCGGGACCGATGAAGGACTCCAAGCTCACCCCGCGCATCACCGAGACGGCCAAGGCGCTGTGGTACATCTATCTGTGGATGACGGTGGCCTGCGCACTGGCCTACTGGGGCGCGGGCATGACGCTGTTCGATGCCATCGGTCACGCCTTCTCGACCGTGGCCATCGGCGGTTTCTCGACCCATGACCTCAGCATGGGTCACTTTGACAGCACCCTGATCGAGATGATCGCGGTGGTGTTCATGCTGTTGGCGGGGATGAACTTCGCGCTGCACTTCGTGGCGGTACACCGCCACAGCCTCGGGGTCTATCTCCACGACAGCGAGTGGCGCTTCTATCTGCTGATCATGGTGACGGTGACCGCCATCGCCACGATCGCGCTCTATCGCACCGACACCTTCATCACCTGGGACGACGCCTTCACCAAGGGGTTGTTCCAGGCCGTCTCGATCGGCACCACCACCGGCTTCGCCACCGCCGAGTTCTATTTCTGGCCGCCCTTCCTGCAGATCCTGCTGCTGTTCACCAGCTTCGTCGGCGGCTGCGCCGGCTCCACCGGCGGCGGCATCAAGGTCATCCGCTTCCTGCTGCTGATCAAGCAGGGCGTGCGCGAGATCGGTCGCCTGATCCACCCCAACGCGCAGATCCCGGTACGCATCGGCGGCAAGAGCATCGATCACCGGGTGGTCGATGCCGTATGGGGCTTCTTCTCGCTCTATGTCGCCTGCTTCGTGCTGATGTATCTGATGCTCGCGGCCACCGGACTCGACCTGCTGACCTCCTTCTCGGCGGTCGCCGCCTGTATCAACAACCTCGGTCCAGGGCTGGCCATGGTCGGCCCGCACTTCGCCGACATCTACGACCCGGCCAAGTGGATCCTGTGCTTTGCCATGCTGCTCGGCCGGCTCGAGATCTTCACCCTGCTGGTGCTGCTCACCCCCACCTTCTGGCAGCGCTGAGGCTCAACCGGCGGTGCGCAGCTCGAGTCCGGCGAGGGTGAAGCAGAAGCGCGCCCCCTGCCCGGGCCCCGGTGATTCGGCCCAGATCCGCCCGCCGTGGACCTCGACGATGCGCTGCACCAGGGCCAGACCGATGCCGGTCCCGTCGCCCTCGAGGTCGAGGCGCTCGAACAGCCCGAAGACCTTGTGCAGATGGCGCGGATCGATCCCCTTGCCGTTGTCGGCAATGACCACCACCAGCGCGTCGTCCAATCTCTCGAGTCCGATCTCGATACGCGGCGCCGACTGATCGCCCATGAACTTGACCGCATTGTCGATCAGGTTGAGGAAGACCTCGGTCAGGCGGGGGCGATCGCCCAGGATCCATGCCGGCGCATCGCTCACCGTCACCTCGACGCCGCGCTCGACGATGCGTCCGGCGACCAACTCGAGCACCTCATCGACCACCTCGCGCAGACTGAACTCGGTCGGATCGTTGACCAGCCGACCGATGCGTGACAACTCCAGCAGCTCATCGAGCAAGCGCGTCATCCGCTCCGAGGCATTGCGCACGAACCCCAGGTCCTTGGCGATGCGCGCCTCGTCGCCGGCGGCGATGTCGCGCTCGAGAAAGCCGAGGAAGGTACGGATGGTCACCAGCGGGCTCTTGAGATCGTGCGAGACGGTATAGGTGAAGCGGGTCAACTCGTCGGTGCGCTGACGCAGCTCGGCCTCGCGCTCGGTGCGCTCGGTGACATCGACCGCAACCCCGATCACCGACACCCCGCTGTCGGTACCGGGATCGCGCACCGGGTTGAAGTAGGTCTCGAACACCTGTCGACCGAGTGCGGCGGTGAACTGTACCTTGTCGCCGCCGATCGCCTGGGCGATGTGCGTCTCGACCCCGGTGTCGGCACCGAGAAAACCGGCCACCGACTGCCCGACCAGGGCGCCGGGCTCGAGCCCCAGCGACTCCAGGCCGCTGCCCTCGCAGAGCCGGAAGACGCCGTCGGCGTCGAACTCGAAGATCATCACCGGGGTATTGCTCACCACCGAGCGGAAGCGCGCCTCGCTCAGGCGCAGCGCCCGCTCGGCCTCCTTGAGTTCGGTGATGTCACGGATGATCTCGAGCGCGCCGAACACCCGTCCCTCGGCATCGCGCAGTGGCGCCGCCTTACCCCAGACATGGGCCCCGCGTCCGCCGAAGACCCGCGGCAGATAGACCTGGGTCAGCAGTACGTCGCCGTCACGATGGACATAGTCGTAGCAACGCAGGATGTCCTCGCGCGCCTCGGGCGGGGCGAAGACCAGATCGATCAGCATCGGTCGCGACTCACCATAGAAGGCCGTCGCATAGGCGCGCCCTCCCTTGCCCAGCACCTGCTCCCTGGGCACCCCGGACATCTGCTCGATGGCCCGGTTCCAGATGGTCACCACGCCTTCGGCATCGATCGCGAAGAGCGCATCGGGCAAGGTGTCGATCAGGGTGTCGAGATATTCCTGCGACTCCTCGAGTGCGCGCCTCGCGGCCACCCGCTCGGTGATGTCGCGCCCGATGCAGCTGTAGTAAGGCTCGCCATCGACGACGAAATGACTGGCGAGGATCTCCACCGGGAAGCGAGAACCATCACCACGCTGATGGATGGTCTCGAGTCGAATCGACGGCTCATCGAGCAGTCGCCTGAACAGCTCCTGCAGCCGCTCCTGCGGGAACAGCGGATCGATGTCCGGCACCGACATGGTCAACAGCTGCGCGCGGCTCAGGCCGAGCGTCTCATGCATGCTTTCATTGACATAGACGAAGCGCGCCTCGGCATCGAGCAGGAAGACCTCGTCACCCGAACGCTCCAGGGCGAAGTGCGCCAGTCGCCGCTGACGCTCCGCCTGCTGACGCGCACTGAGGTCGCGCAGCATACCGGCCACCAGCTCGGGCGCCCCGATCGGGCTGGGCAGGGCGAAGATGGTCGCGTCGGCGAGGAACTCGCTG